>JAJDVH010000252.1 GCA_022826185.1 Alphaproteobacteria bacterium | reverse complement strand
GGATCGACGACGACCGGGCCGACGGCGCCGAACATGACTGGCTCTACCAGCGCCGCAACGGCTATGCCGACATCTACGACCCCTGGTCCCCGGAGGCGGTCGAGGAGCGCAGGCGGGACCGCCTCGAACGGGAAGAAGACCGCCTCCGCCCCCGCGGTCCGGATGAGGACGACGACCCGTACCGGCAGGACGGGGACTGGCTGGACAGCGCGGAATTCGCGCCCGCCCATGACATCGCATGACAATTCATGACACTTTTCAGGGGGTCGCCGACCGGTGGAAGCGCGTGGAGCGGCAGCCTTCAACCGGGGGAGGGGGCGTCCGCCTCCGGCCGGCCCAGCGCCTTTTCCAGGTAGAACACGCCGTCCATCGGGTTGTCGTAGTAGGGCGGGATTTCGCGGAAGCCCATCGACCGGTAGAGCGCAACCGCTTCATGCAGGCGGGCGAGCGTGTCGAGGCGCATGTGCGAATAGCCGGCGTCCCGTCCTGCCCGCACGACCGCCTCCGCCAGCCTGCGCCCGAGGCCGCATCCACGCCAGGGCGGGCGCACATAGAGGCGCTTCATCTCGCAGATGCCGGGCTCCAGCCCCTTCATCCCGACGCCGCCGGCGGGCGAACCGTCCGGGGCGCGGGCAAGCAGCAGGCGTCCTCCGGGCGGCGCGTAGAGGTCCGCCAGCGAGTCCAGTTCCTCGGAGAAATTCTGGAAGGAAAGATCGGCGCCCAGCCATTGCTGGTATTCGGCGAAGAGCGCGCGAATTTCGGCGATCTCGGCTTCCGCCGAGGCTTCGACGATCTCTACCGGCGGCGCAACCTGCATGTTCGGGCCCTCAACCGGCGAGCGCCCGCAGCCGCTCCACGATGGCCTCCTCGGCCTCGAAACCGCCGGAGGCGCGGGCCGCTTCGCGCGCCGCCCATGAGCGGTCGAAGGGCATGCGGACGGGGTTTGCCGGGTCGGCCGGCCGCGCCGTCCGCACGCTCTCGGCATAGTCGGCGATGCGCTGCCTGAAGCCTTGCGTGTCGCCGAATATGTCGGGGCGGATGGCGACGATCAGCATGCCGAACCCGGCGAGGTCCGGCGTGAGGCCCTCCGAGCCCGCGAGCACGCCCAGCATCTGCACCATGAGGCCGAGCCCGGAGCCCTTGTGCCCGCCCCAGGCCGTGAAGGCGCCCGCGAGCGCCGTGTCCGGGTCGGTGGTCGGCCGGCCGTCGGGGCCGAAGGCGCGCCCCTCGGGCAGCGGCCGGCCCTGGCGGCGCGCGAGCAGCACCTCGGCATGCATGATGGTGCTGGTGCCGATGTCCCAGACGACGGGGCGGTCCGCCGAGGGGAAACCGAAGCAGAGCGGGTTGGTGCCGAACCGGCCCTCGGCGGCGCCGTGGGGCGCAACCCACGCCGTGGCGTTGGAGGCGATCATGGTCACGAGATCGTGCGCAGCGGCCTGCTCCGCGAAGTAGCTCAACATGCCCGTGTACCAGGTATCGACCGCGCCGACGGCCGAGAGGCCCATCGCGTTCGCCTTCGCGATGGCCATGTCGGTCGCGCGCTGGCCGACGATGTAGCCGACATGGTCGGCGCCGTCGATATGCGCCGAGACCGGCGTCTCGCGGGTCACGGCGACGGGCCGGGAGGGCTGGCCGGTGCGCCCGATGCGCTCGGCGATCGACACGGCGCGCGCGAGGCCGCCATAGGAGACGCCGCGCAGCTCGCAGTCGATCAGATGGTCCACGATGGACGGGATGTCCTCCGCCGCGAAGCCGAGCTTCGCCATGACCCGGTCGAGCAGGGCATGGGCGTCGTCGATGGCGATGCGCATGAGCGCACTCTCCCGTGTGCAGGGCGTTCTGCGGAACTAGCGCGGCTTGCGCCGGCGGCCGCCCGCGCCCTCGAACAGGATGTTCTCGCGCCGCTCGGCGTCGTTGGCGACCGCCTCGAAGTCCGCATTGTCCATCCGCCGGGCCGGCGGCGGCACGATGGCGAAGTGCCCGAAACGGTCCTCGCCGGCCACCAGGGCCACCTCGGTTTCCGGGCCGGAGCGCGCGCGCATGGAGGGCGCGATGTAGCGGATGGCCGCGCCGATGCGCCGGTCGCCGGTGCGGTTCGGGCCCGAGGCGTGGAACAGGTGGCCGTGGTGCAGCGAGGCCTGGCCGGGCCGGAGCACCACATTGACCGCGGCGTCCTCGTTCACCTCGACCTGGATTTCCTGGCCCCGCGTCAGCAGGTTGTCGGCGGCGAAGCTGTCGGCGTGCGGCACGATGCGCTCCCGGTGGCTGCCGGGGATGAAGCGCATGCAGCCGCTCTCCTCCGTCGCCGGCGAGAGCGCGACCCAGAGCGTCGTCTCCTCGGCCTTGTCGAGGCCCCAATAGGTCAGGTCCTGGTGCCAGGAGACATAGCTCTCCGTGTTCGCTTCCTTGATGAACAGCCCGGACCCCCAGACCATCACGTCCGGCCCCAGCACCGCCTTGGCCGCCTCGACCATCTTCGGATGGCGGACCAGCCGGTCGAAGGACGGCAGGAAGCGCGCGGGGAAGCCGCGCAGCAGGCCGAGCCGCTGGCGGTCATGGGCCACTTCCGCCTCGCCCCGCTCCAGGTCGGCGCGCAGCTCCCCGGCTTCCGCCTTCGTCACGATGTCGAGTGGAAAGACGAAGCCGTCGCGGGCGTAGTCCAGCGCGATTTTCGATTCGGTCATGTTCATGGCTGGGCCGTGCGGCCCTTCGGCCGCTCTCCGATGTTGAAGGTCGGGTGCATGGGTCTATTCCCGGTAGCCCGGGTCCTCGCGGTCGAGGATTTCGAGATAGGCGGGCCAGTCATTGTCCCGGGCGGGGGCCGCCAGGAACTCGTCGAATTGCCGGGCGGTCTTCACGCAGATCGATGCGGACGGCATGTCGAGCCCGGTCCCGGCCGCATGCGCCGCCGCCATGGCGTCCAGTTGCGAGGCGCAGGCGCGCTCCAGCTCGAACAGCAGCACCCATGTCATCGGGATCGACGGGCCGGCCGCCAGCAGGCCGTGGTTCTTGAGCACCAGGGCGCGCCCGTCGGGGCCGAGGTCCCGCGCGATCCGCTCGCGCTCGTCCAGCTCCGTCTCGGCGCTTTCCCAGTCGTGGTAGCCGACGCGCCCGTGGAAGGCCATCGCGGTCTGCGAGATCGGCAGGAGCTCGGTGTCCAGAGAGGCGAGCGCCATGCCGGGCACGGTGTGGGTGTGCGCCGTGCAGGCGACATCGGGGCGGGCGTCGAGCACGGCGGAGTGCAGCATGATGCCGACCGCGTTGAGCGGGCTGCCGGTCTCCAGCGGGTCGTTGCCCTCGCGGTCGGTCTTGACCAGCGAGGACGCCGTGATCTCCTCGAACATGAGGCCGTAGGGGTTGAGGAGGAAACGGTCCGGCTCGTCCGGCACGCGCGCCGAGAAGTGCGTGAGCGCAAGGTCGGAGAGGTCGTGCTTGGCCGCCAGCCGGAAAACGGCCGCCAGATTGACGCGCGCCTCCCATTCGGCCTCGGAAACGCGGGAACGGATATCGGTCATGGGATCGGCGCTCCCCGTTCAGTGCCTGTAGGACGGATCGGCGCGGTCCAGCAGGCGAAGCTGCGACTCCCAGCCGTCATAGGGGTTGTAGCTGCGGTTGGCCCTCGGGCGGTTTTCCTGCTCGTCGAGGAAGGCGTCCGACAGCCTGGCGAGCGGCGCGCCGGTGGCCTCGGCGAGCATCTGCGTCTTCGCGGCCTTCTCCAGGTCGTAGAGCCGCGCCCAGGCCTCGCGGATGCTGCGCCCGCAGACCAGGAAGCCGTGGTTCTTGAGCACCATGACCTCCGCATCGCCCATGTCGTCGATCAGCCGGTCGCGCTCGTCCAGGTCGAACGCGATGCCCTCGTAACCGTGATAGGCGATGCGCCCGTGGAACTGCATCGCCTTCTGGTTCAGCGGCCGCAGTCCCTGCGGCAGCGCCGCCAGCGCGATGCCGGTGCGGGTGTGGGTGTGCGCGACGCAGGCGAGGTCCGGCCGCGCCATGTGGACGGCGGAGTGGATGGTGAAGCCGGCGGCGTTGACCCCGTAGCGGTTCTCGCCCAGCAGATTGCCCTCCGTGTCCACCTTGACCAGGTTGGACGCCGTGACCTGCTCGAACAGGAGGCCGTAAGGGTTGAGGAGGAACGCATGCCCGTCCCCCGGCACACGCGCGGAGAGGTGGGTGTAGGTGAGGTCGGTCATGCCGTGCCGGGCGCAGAGCCGGTAGAGCGCCGCGAGATCGACGCGCACGGCCCATTCCTCGGGGCTGACGCGGTCCTGCATCGAATGGTCGGCGGCATGGGAATCGGGCATGGCGTGAACTCCTCGGACAGCCCTTCGCGGCTGCCTGCTTTGCGGCGCGCGAATTCCGCATAGGATAGCCGCAAACCCGCAAGCGAAGGAACCGCTTCCATGAGCATCGGCTATGTCGGCCTCGGCAATATGGGCGGGGCGCTGGCCCGGCGCCTTGCCCTCACGCACCCGCTGCGCGTCTTCGACCTGCGCCCGGAGGCGATGCAGGCGCTGGCGGAGCAGAATTGCACGCCCGTCCAGTCCGCCGCGGCGCTGGGCGCGGAATGCGGAACCGTGCTGACCTGCCTGCCGACCTCGGACGATGTGCGCCGCGCCGTGTTCGGACCCGGCGGGCTCGCCGAGGGCATGAGCGCCGGCGGCATCATCCTCGACCAGACCACCGGCGACCCGAACGCGACCCGCGCCATGGCGGCGGAACTCGCGGAACGCGGCATCCGGCTGATCGACGCGCCGGTCTCCGGCGGCAGGCAGGGCGCGGACGCCGGCACCATCGCCATCATGGTGGGCGCGGAGGACGCGGACTATGCCGAGGCGCTGCCGATGCTCCACGCCATCAGTCCGAATGTCTTCCATTGCGGCGGCGTCGGCACGGGCCATGTCATGAAGCTCGTGAACAATGTGATCGCGGCGTCGGCCTACGCGGTCTCGTGCGAGGCGGTCGCAATGGGCGTCAAGAACGGGCTCGACTTCGCCAAGGCGGTCGAGGTGCTGAACAAGGGCTCGGGCCGGACCTACATGTCGGAAGTCATGCTGGCGGCCCAGGTCGAGGGGCCGCACCCGTTCGGCTTCGGGCTCGCACTGATGCACAAGGATGTGCGCCTAGCGACCCAGCTCGGCTCCGACAGCGCCGCGCCGATGTTCGTGTCCAATGTCGTGCGCGAACTGCACCAGGCCTCGCTCGCCCATCTCGGCCGCGAGGCCGATGTGACCGAGTTGTTGCGCACCGTGGAGCGCAATGCGGACGTGAAGGTCATGCCGTAGAGTTGCGGATGCGGTTGACAGGATCGGCCTGCATTGCCAATCTTCCGGACGGTTCGATTCGGATTGGCCGATGAGTGCATTCGACGTCCTTGCCGCCGCCCATCGGCTGGAAGAGGCCGGCATGAACCGCCGGCAGGCCGAGGCGGTCATCGAGACCGCCCGCGACGCCGCAGCCGCGGGCGAACCGGCGACCAAGGCCGATCTCGCGGCGACCGCGGCGGACCTCAAGATGGAAATGGCGGAACTCAAAGCCGAACTTAAAGCCCAGATCCTGAAATGGACGATCGGTGCGGGCGGCGTCTATGCCGGTCTCATCATTGCCGCCGTGAAGCTGATACCCGGGCCGTGACCGGAGGCCGGGTGCCCGAAGCCGCCGCAGCCGGGGCATGACGGACCGGGCGCGGCGTCTCCCGGCTTGACGCGGCGAAGCCTGTTTATAGATTGCGGCCTTTCCGAGTTCCGGGACATTCGCATATCCGATGAGCGAGATCGCCCTGACATTGCCTGACGGCTCCGTGCGCCCCTTCGCGCCGGGCGCCACCGGCGCCGACCTGGCGGCGGCCATTTCCAGAAGCCTGGCGAAGGCGGCCGTCGCCGTCCGGGTGGACGGCGCGCTGCGTGACCTTTCGGAACCGTTTACCGACGACGCCGCAGTGGAGATCGTGACGCGCGCCGATGCCGACGGTCTCGACCTCATCCGCCATGATGCCGCCCATGCGCTCGCCGAGGCCGCGAAGGAGCTCTATCCGGAGATCCAGATCACCATCGGCCCGGTGATCGAGAACGGCTTCTACTACGACTTCTCGCGCGCCGAGCCGTTCACGCCGGACGACCTGGCCCGGCTTGAGGAGCGGATGCGCGAGATCGTGGACCGCGACGAGCCCATCGCCCGCGAGGTCTGGGACCGCGACAAGGCGGCGGCTTTCTTCGAAAGCGAAGGCGAGCACTACAAGGCCGAGATCATCCGCGCGATCCCCTCGGCCGAACCGATCACGATCTACCGGCAGGGCGCGTTCGTGGATCTCTGCCGGGGGCCGCACCTGCCCTCCACGGGCAAGCTCGGCAAGGCGTTCAAGCTGATGAGCGTCGCCGGGGCCTACTGGCGCGGCGACCACCGCAACGAGATGCTGCAGCGCATCTACGGCACGGCATGGCGCGACGAGAAGGAGCTCAGGGCCTACCTGGAGCGGCTGGAGGAAGCGGAACGGCGGGACCACCGCCGCATCGGGCGCGAGATGGGCCTGTTCCACCTGCAGGAAGAGGCCGCCGGCTCGGTCTTCTGGATGCCCAAGGGCTGGACGCTGTTCCGCGTCTGCGAGGACTATATGCGCATGCGCCTCGACGCCAACGGCTATGTCGAGGTGAAGACGCCGCAGCTTCTCGACCGGGCGCTCTGGGAGGCGTCCGGCCATTGGGAGAAGTTCCGCGAGCACATGTTCGTGGCCGAGGCGGCGGAGGACCGGCTGTTCGCGCTGAAGCCGATGAACTGCCCGGGCCATGTGCAGATATTCAAGCAGGGCATCAAGAGCTACCGCGACCTGCCGCTGCGCATGGCGGAGTTCGGCGCCTGCCACCGCAACGAGCCCTCCGGCGCGCTGCACGGCATCATGCGGGTGCGCGCCTTCACGCAGGACGACGCCCATATCTTCGCCACCGAAGACCAGGTGACGGCGGAGACGGAGAGCTTCTGCACCCTTCTCCAGAGTATCTATGCGGATTTCGGCTTCGACGACGTGCTGGTGAAATTCTCCGACCGTCCGGAGGTCCGCGCGGGCGAGGACGAGGTCTGGGACAAGGCCGAGACCGCGCTGATGGATGCCGTGCGGGCGGCAGGGCTGGAGGTCGAGCTCAATCCCGGCGAAGGCGCCTTCTACGGCCCCAAGCTCGAATTCGTGCTGCGCGACGCCATCGGGCGGGACTGGCAGTGCGGCACTTTCCAGGTGGATTTCGTGCTGCCGGAACGGCTGAACGCCGCCTATGTGGACGAGAGCGGCGAGCGGCGCCGGCCGGTCATGCTCCACCGCGCCATTCTCGGCTCCTTCGAGCGCTTCATCGGCGTGCTCATCGAGCATTACGCCGGGCGGTTCCCGCTCTGGCTGGCCCCCGTGCAGGCGGTGGTGGCCACGATCACCAGCGACGCCGACGAATATGCGCGCGAGGTGCTTGAGCGGCTCAGGGCGGCCGGGCTCCGCGCCGGGATTGATGTTCGCAACGAGAAAATCGGCTTCAAGGTCCGCGAACATTCCGTCGCCAAGGTGCCCGTTCTGTTCGTCGTCGGGCGCCGCGAAGCCGAGCAGGGGACGGTCGCGCTGCGCCGGCTCGGCTCGAAGGAGCAAGAAATGCTTGCAGTCGGCGACGCGATTCATACCCTGTCTGAAGAAGCGGCGGTTCCGAGCCGGGGCCGCTAGCGGGAAAGAGCAAGAAGGAGACGGTCCATAGCTCGATATACGTCTACAGTGCCGCCCAAGAAGGAAGGGCCGCGCGTGAATGAGGACATCGAGGCGCGGTCGGTTCGACTGGTCGCCGCTGACGGCAGCATGATCGGTATTGTGGAGATCCACGAAGCCATTGATGCGGCCCAGGCCGTGGGCCTCGATCTGGTGGAGGTCTCGCCGAACGCGGAGCCGCCGGTTTGCAAGGTCCTCGATTACGGGCGCTTCAAATACGAGGCGCAGAAAAAGAAGAACGAGGCGCGCAAGAAGCAGAAGACCATCGAGGTCAAGGAAATCAAGATGCGCCCCGGGATCGAGCAGCACGATTACGACACGAAGATGCGCTCGGTCCGACGCTTCCTCGACGAAGGCGACAAGGTGAAGGTGACCCTGCGCTTCCGCGGACGGGAGCTGGCCCACCAGGAGGTCGGCCGCGCCGTTCTGGAGCGAGTCCAGAGCGAGCTCGGCGACGCCGTCAAGGTGGAACAATTCCCCAAGATGGAAGGGCGGCAGATGGTCATGGTGATGTCGCCGCGCTGAGCCGCCGAGGCCGCCTGCCCGATCGACGGACGGCGGGTGCGACGGCATAGCCGCCGCGCCGGCCTTGCGCGCCTTGCCGGGGCCGGCTATACCGCGCGCCTCGAATACGGACGGTCCGGCGCGAATGAGGGCATGCCCGGCCGTCCCGAAGCCGCCTTTGCTCGAAGGACAGGAAAATGCCCAAGCTCAAGACGAAGAGCAGCACGAAGGGCCGGTTCAAGAAGACCGGATCCGGCAAGGTGCTGATGAACCACGCCTACAAGCGCCACTGCCTCGCCAACAAGTCGAAGCGGATGAAGCGTCAGTCGCGCGGCACCACGGCGATGTCGAAGCCGGACGCGAGGATCGTGCTCCGCTTCATGCCATACGCCTGAACCCGGAGGTCGGAGACCATGTCCCGCATCAAGGGCGGCGCCGGCAACCGCCGCCGGCACAAGAAGGTCCTGGCCCAGGCCAAGGGCTATCGGGGACGCTCGAAGAACAGTTTCCGCATCGCCATCGAGCGCGTCGAGCGCGGGCTGCAATACGCCTACCGGGACCGCCGGACGCGCAAGCGCAACTTCCGCTCGCTCTGGATCCAGCGCATCAACGCCGCCGCCCGCGAGCACGGCCTGACCTATTCCGCCTTCATGGACGGCATGGCCAAGGCCGGGATCGAAGTGGACCGCAAGGTGCTCGCCGACCTCGCCGTCAGCGAGCCGGACTCCTTCAGGGCGCTGGTGGAGCAGGCGCGGGCCGCGCGCGCCTGAGAGCGATCCCCGGGAAAGAGGGCCTTCCATGTCGGACGAATTGACGGCGCTCCGGGACGAGCTGGAGGGCGCCGTTCTGGCGGCCGGCAGCCTGGAGGCGCTGGAGGATGTGCGGGTGCGCGCGCTCGGCCGCCGCGGCGCCGTCACCGAGCTGATGAAAAGCCTGGGCAAGGCTGCGCCCGAAGAGCGGCGTGAACGGGGCCAGGCCCTCAACCGGCTGAAACAGGCCGTCGCCGACGCCATCGACGCCCGCAAGGAAGCTCTGGCGCAGAGCGAGCTGGAGCGGCGCCTCGCGGAAGAGCGGATCGACATCACGCTTCCCGTCCGGCCCGCGCCGGAAGGCAGCCTGCACCCGATTTCGCAGACCATCGACGAGATCACGCAGATATTCGGCGAGATGGGCTTCCGCTGGGCCGAGGGGCCGGACATCGAGGACGACTGGTACAACTTCACCGCCCTCAACATGCCGCCCGAGCATCCCGCGCGCCAGGAGATGGACACCTTCTATCTCGTCGGCGAGGCCGGGTCGCGGCCGGTGCTGCGCACGCATACGAGCCCGGTCCAGATCCGCACCATGCTGGACAAGCCGCCGCCGCTCCGGGTCATCGTTCCGGGCCGCACCTACCGCTCCGACCATGACGCCACCCACTCGCCCATGTTCCACCAGGTCGAGGGGCTGGCCATCGGCAGGTCGATCCATATGGGCCATCTCAAGGGCTGCCTGATCGCCTTCTGCCGGGCCTTTTTCGGCGTGGCCGACCTGCCGGTGCGCTTCCGGCCGAGCCATTTCCCGTTCACGGAGCCTTCGGCGGAGGTCGATATCGGCTGCACGCGCGAGGGCGGGCAGCTGCGCATCGGCGCCGGCGGCGACTGGCTGGAAATCCTCGGCTCCGGCATGGTGCATCCGAAGGTGATCGCCAATGGCGGCCTCGACCCGGAGGAGTGGCAGGGCTTCGCCTTCGGCATGGGCATCGAGCGGATCGCGATGCTGAAATACGGCATCCCGGACCTGCGCACGATGTATGATTCGGACCTGCGCTGGCTGCGGCATTACGGCTTCCGGCCGCTGGACATTCCCGGCCTGATCGCGGAGGCGGCGGAGTGAAGTTCACTTTCTCCTGGCTGAAGGACCATCTCGACACCGAGGCCACGCTCGACGAGGTCTGCGAGGCGCTGACCATGCTGGGCCTCGAGGTGGACGGCGTCGAGGACCGCGCGCGGGACCTGGCCGCCTTCGTCGCGGCCCGCGTGCTCTCCGCCGAGCCGCATCCGCAGGCGGACCGCCTCCGCGTCTGCCGGGTGGATACCGGCGCGGAAGAGGCGCAGGTCGTCTGCGGCGCGCCGAACGCGCGCACCGGCATGATGGGCGTGTTCGCGCCGTCGGGAAGCTGGATTCCGGGGACCGGTCTCACCTTGAAGAAGACCGCGATCCGCGGCGTCGAGAGCAACGGCATGCTGCTCTCCGAGCGCGAGCTCGGCGTCTCGGACGAGCATGAGGGCATCGTCGAGCTTCCGGCGGACACCCCGCTGGGCGCGCCCTATGCGCGCGTCGCCGGGCTCGACGACCCGGTGATCGAGATCGGCCTCACGCCCAACCGCGGCGACTGCGCCGGCATTCGCGGCATCGCCCGCGACCTCGCCGCAAGGGGCCTCGGCGCGCTCAAGGGCGTTCCCGGCTGGGGCGAGAGCGTTCCCGGCGCCTTCGAGAGCCCGGTCGCCGTGCGCCTCGAGCTCGGCGACCGGCCCGAGGCCTGCCCGCTGTTCGCCGGGCGCTACATCCGGGGCGTCAGCAACGGCCCTTCGCCCAAATGGGTCCAGGACCGCCTGCGCGCCGTGGGCCTGCGCCCGATCTCCGCTCTGGTCGATATCACCAACTATTTCACCCTGGACATGGGCCGCCCGCTGCATGTCTTCGATGCGGACAGGCTCGAGGGCGACGTGGTGGTGCGCATGGGCCGGGACGGCGAGGAGATCGACGCGCTGGACGGCCGGCGCTACGCGGCCGACGCCGGGATGACGCTCATTTGCGACGAGGCGAAGGGCAACGCCTTTGGCGGCATCATGGGCGGCGAGGCCACGGGCTGCACGGAGGACACGGTCAATGTCTTCCTGGAGAGCGCGCTGTTCGATCCGCTGCGCACCGCCGCCACCGGCCGCCGGCTGGGCGTGCAGAGCGATGCGCGCTACCGGTTCGAGCGCGGCGTCGATCCGACCTCGGCCGTCGCCGGCATGGAGGCCGCCACGCGCATGATCCTCGACTTCTGCGGCGGCGAGGCCAGCCTGCCGGTCGTGGCGGGCGGGGAGCCGGACTGGCGGCGGCGCTACCGCTTCCGCCCGGAGCGGGTCGAGAGCCTGGGCGGCGTCGCGGTGCCGGCGGCGCGCTCTGTCGAAATCCTCCGGACGCTCGGCTTCGAGGTCGGGGACGGGGACGAAGGCGGCGAACTGTCCGTGGCCCCGCCGCCCTGGCGGCCGGACATTCTGGGCGAGGCCGACCTTGTGGAGGAGGTGCTCCGGGTCCACGGCTTCGAGCACATTCCGGTGGCCGACTTCCCGGCGCCGACCGTGCTGCCGGCCCCGGCGCTCACCCGCCAGGCGGCGCGCGCGTCGAAGCTGCGCCGGGCGCTCGCGGCGGCCGGCATGGCCGAGGCCGTCACCTTCTCCTTCATGCCGGCGGACCGGGCGGCGCTGTTCGGCGGCGGCGAGGCGGCGCTCCGGCTCGACAACCCGATCAGCAACGACCTCGACTGCATGCGCCCCTCCATCCTGCCGAACCTGATCGACGCGGCGCGGCGCAATGCCGACGGCGGGCGCACGGCGGGCGCGCTGTTCGAGGTCGGCCCGGTGTTCCGTCCGGGCGCCGCGGCGATCGAGCCGGACGGGCAGCTGCAGGCCGCAAGCGGCGTCCGCTGGGGCGAGACCGCCCGCCACTGGAGCGAGCGGGCGCGCCCCGTCGATGCGCTCGACGCCAAGGCGGACGCGCTCGCCGCGCTGAAGGCGCTGGCGGCGCCCGTGGACAAGCTGCGCGCGAGCGCCGATGCGCCGGCCTGGTTCCATCCCGGCCGCTCCGGGGCGCTCCGGCTCGGCGCGGTCGCGCTGGCCTGGTTCGGCGAACTGCACCCCCGCGTGCTGCAGGCCTTGGGCGCGTCCGGCCCGATGGCCGCCTTCGAGGCCTTCCCGGACGCCGTTCCGGCGCCGAGGGCGAAGGCGGGCGGCAAGCTGCGGCCCGCGCTCGCCCGCTCCGCCTTGCAGCCGGTGGAGCGCGATTTCGCCTTCCTCGTCGCCGAGGAGGTGGATGCCGACAGCGTGCTGCGCGCGGTGCGCAATGCGGACAAGGCGCTGGTCGCCGACGCCGCGGTGTTCGACGTCTATCGCGGCCAGGGCGTCGAGCCGGGCCGCAAGTCGCTCGCCGTCGCCGTCACCCTCCAGCCGCAGGACGCCACGCTGACCGACGCCGACCTCGAAGCCGCCTCCGCCCGCATCGTCGCCGCCGTCGGCAAGGCCACAGGCGCGGTGCTGCGGAGCTAGCCCCGGAACGACCGCCCCGGCCCCCGATCCGGAGTTGCCGGCCGCTTCGGCGGTCGATCCCGTTCCTCCCCGGCGGCGCGGGTCAGGGTCCCGGATCGGGGTCCGGGGTGACGAAAGAGCCTGCCCCGGGCTTGCCGAAGGGAGGCGTGGAGCGGGCCGTTGGCGGGCCGGCGGGGACCCCTGCGGAAATGTCATGAGATGTCATGTTCCGTCATGCGGCGCTCTGGAAATTGTCATGTTTTGTCATGCGGGGCCGTTTCCGCCGGGCTGTCGGCGCGGGCCTCCTGCCGGGCTGCGGCGAGGGGCGGTTTCGGTCATGCATGCCTCCTTTCGGGCAAAGGGCGGGACGGGGCGTCCCTGTTTTGCGCGCGTTTCGCGTGCGGGCGCGGGCGGGTGTCGGCGCCGGCGCGGTTCGCGCACCTGATTGCGCGCGCGAGACCGCGGACGCACCTCGCCCGTCGGTTCCCGCCGGGGGCTTTTTCGGCCCCCAGCCGGTCGCTTTCTGCAGAAACGCCGAAAGGCGGCCCCGGAAGCCGCCTCTCTCTACTTTCATCATACACCATACCGCCAAATGTCAAGTCCCTCCGGGAACAAAAAATGAAGATGCCGGAGATATTGCATGGAATGCCGGCAGCGGAGGCAGGCGGGGACCGGGGCGACGGTTGGACGGTTCGCCGCCGGCGCGCATCCCGCCGCGCCGCCCTTATTGGCCCTCGGGCCGGGATTGCATACATCCCAATCAAGGTAATATACATATCAAATGATATGTTCTTGCGAGGGTTTGGGCCCTTCCGCGCTCCCTCGATCAGGTAGCCGTTGGGGCTCTCCGGCGGCGCTCGCCCCTGAAGGCGTGCGGGCGGCTTCCCGGTCATTGGAGGCTGCCTGCCGGAAGCAGCGAAGCGGCCAGTCCGAAAATCGGGACGAGCGCTGCGTTACCCGTAGACAACGAAACGTGTCGGGGCGATGAACGGCTGGCAGGAGGAATCGATCCAATCGTTGCTGAACATCCGCAACGAGCACGAACTCCTGGAAGCGATCGCATCGATCGCGCGCGACCTCGGTTTCGACTACGCCGCCTACGGATTCCGATTTCCGTTCCCCGTATCGTCGCCCAGAATCGTGATGCTCAACAACTATCCGACCGACTGGCAGACCCGCTACCGGGAGCAGGGCTATCTGGGAATCGATCCGACCGTGCGCCACGGCGCGCAATCGGTTCTGCCGCTGGTCTGGAGCGACGAGGTCTTCGCTTCGACACCGGAGTTCTGGGAAGAGGCGCGCTCGTTCGGACTGAAGGTCGGCTGGGCGCAATCGAGCCGCGAAGCGTCAGGCGTCGCCGGGATGCTCTCGCTGGCGCGGTCGGGCGAGCCGCTGACCGATGAGGAACTCTCGGCCAAGGAACTGTCGATGACCTGGCTGACCCAGGTTGCGCATCTGGGCATGGCCCGGTGCCTGATGACCAGGATGCTGCCGGAGGCCGACGTGCATTTGACGGAGCGGGAGCTGGCTGTCCTGCGCTGGACCGGCGACGGCAAGACCGCCGAGCAGATCTCGGACATCCTCGGCGTCTCCGTGTCCACCGTCAACTTCCACATCAGGAACGCCGTCGCCAAGCTCGGCGCGGCCAACAAGCTGGCGGCCACGGTCAAGGCGGCGATGCTGGGCCTGCTGTATTGAGCCTCCGCGCAGTCCCCGGTGTGACGGCGGACAATGGAACGCGAGGCAGACCCGAGCCCGGTCGGCCACGGGCCGCGCGGGCGCCGATCGGCGCGGGAAACGCCCTGACAACCTGACAGTTTTGCCAGTTATGCGCCGACTGGAAGTGCCGCATCATGCCGCGGTCAGCGATCGGGCAGGGCTCCGGAATCCCGCTGGAAGCATGGGTTTTGGCGGAGATTGTCTGATCCGGAGCGCGCGAGGTGGGGAGCCATGTCAGGCAGGAACCGGCTGTCGTCGATGCAGGGCGGCGAAGAACTCTTCGGAACCGGGAACGGCGAGGCAACTCGCAGCGACTCCCGTGGCGAAGTCATCCGGGGTCCGCTTTCCCGCCGTCCGGCGGGACCCGCCCCTGCGCTTCCTTCGCGCCTCCTGCCCACCGCCCGCGCGTTGCGCGCGGGGGCACGCCTGCTTGCCGCGGCGCTCGCACTGTCCGCGCCGCTCGGCGCCGGGGCCGCGGCGGCCGAGGACGCGACGCTGCCGACGGTGAGCGTGTCCGATGCGCAGGCCTACGAGGACAATTGGCACATCATCTTCGAGGTGTCGCTGTCGGAGCCGAGCAGCGAGTGGGTGGAGGTCGACTTCAGCACGGCGGGCGTGACGGCCACGAAGGGGACCGACTTCAGGGGCGGATCGCACAGGGTGACCTTTCCTCCGAACCGGGAGGAGCCGCAGCGCATAAGCGTCAGGATATATGACGATCAGGCGACCGAGCCGGACGAGACCTTCACGTTCACGCTGGCGAATCCGGTGGGCGCCACCCTGGGCAATGCGACGGCCACCGGCACGATCAGGAACGACGACACCGGGGCGACGCTCGCTGCAAGCGACATCGAGGACACGACGGCGACGCTGACCATCGCCGGCCATACGGGCGGCTGGTGGTACAAGGGAGTGGATTTCTTCGCCCGCAGCGCGGCTCAATGCACGGCGGTCGCCGCCGGCACGACGGCCGTCGATGTCAGCGGCCTCACGGCGGCAGGGCGCCACTACTACGAGGCCCACAGCGACAGTTCGTGCGACACGAGACTGGCCAAGGTGTGGTTCTCGACCCTTGCGCCTGAAGGCGTTACGCCCACGGTGAGCGTGTCCGACGCGGAAGTTTCCGAGGACGGCAATTGGATGCGTTTCAAGGTGTCGCTGTCGGAGCCGAGCCGCGAAGAGGTGACGGTCGACGTTCGCACGTCGGGCGGAACGGCCACGAGCGGGACCGACTTCAGGGCCGAGTCGAAGACTCTGACCTTCCCTGCGAACAGCAGGGGGGCGCAGGGGCTGTATGTGATCGTGTATGACGACCAGGATTCCGAGCCGGACGAAACCTTCACGGTGACGCTGACGAATCCGGTGGGCGCCACGCTGGGCGATGCGACGGCCACCGGCACGATCCTGGACGACGGCGACACCGGGGCGACGCTCAGCGCGGGCGACATCGAGGACACGACGGCGACGCTGACCATCGCCGGCCACACGGACGGCTGGTGGTACCGGGGTCGGGAGAGTGGAACCTCGCAGCAGTGGGGAACCTGCACGGCGGTGGCCGCCGGCACGACGTCCGTCGGCATCAGCGGCCTCACGACCGTAACGGACTACGAGTACCTGGCTTACAGCGACAGCGCGTGCGGGAGGAATCTGGCCAATGTGAAGTTCGGGACCCTTGCGCCGGAAGGCACGCCCACCGTGAGCGTGTCCGATGCGGAGGTGTCCGAGGACGGCACGTGGATGAGTTTCAAGGTGTCGCTGTCGCACCCGAGCCGCGAGGAGGTGATTGTCTCGTATGGCACGACCAGCGGGACGGCCACGAAGGGGACCGACTTCGCGTCCCCCCGATGGGGGTACGGCCCTGTGCGCTTTGGTGCGAACAGCTCGGAGACTGTCAGGAGCGCGAGCGTGATCGTGTATGACGATCAGGATCCCGAGCCGGACGAGACCTTCACGCTGACATTGAAGAAGCCGACAGGCGCCACGCTGGGCGATGCGACGGCCACGGGCACGATCCTGGACGATGGCGACACCGATGCGACGCTCGGCGCGAGCGACATCGAGGACACGACGGCGACGCTGACCATCGCCGGCCACACGGACGGCTGGTGGTACAAGAGGAGGGCGCATTTATGCACTGCGGTCGCCGCCGGCACGACGGCTGTGGGCCTCAGCGGCCTCTCGGCATTGACGACCTACGAGTATTTCGCGTTCAGCGACAGCGCGTGCGGGACGAAACTGGCCAATGTGGAGTTCCGGACCCTGGCGCCGGCGGCCGCACCCACGGTGAGCGTGTCCGATGCGCGGGGTTACGAGGACCGCTCGATCAAATTCAGGGTATCGCTGTCGCATCCGAGCCGCGAGGACGTGGTTGTCCGGTATGTGACGCGGAGCGGGACGGCCACGAAGGGGATCGACTTCGCTTCCGGGATTGGCTTTGTGGAAATTCCTGCGAACAGCCGGGGCCATCACGCGCATGTGCGAGTTAACGACGACCAGGATTTCGAACAGCCGGACGAGACCTTTACGCTGACGCTGACCGAAGCCACCGGCGCCACGCTGGGCGACGCGACGGCGACCGGCACGATCCTGAACGACGGCGACACCGCGGCGACGCTCAGCGCGAGCGACATCGGGGAAACGACGGCGACGCTGACCGTCAGCGGCCACGCCGGCGGCTGGTGGCACCGGAGCCGGAAGCCGGGAACCTCGCGGTGGCTGGGAGGCTGCACGGCGGTCACCGCCGGCGCGACGTCCGTCAGCATCGACGGCCTCGCGGCGTTGGAGGCCTACGAGTACTTCGCGTTCAGCGACAGCACGTGCCGGACGAAACTGGCCAATGTGGAGTTCCGGACCCTTGCGCCGGCGGGCACGCCCACGGTCAGCGTGTCCGACGCGGGGGAGTTCGAGGACAACGGGTGGATGAATTTCAAGGTGTCGCTGTCGCAGCCGAGCAGCGAGCCCGTGGTCGTCTGGTACGAAACGCGGAGCGGGACGGCCACGAAGGGGACCGACTTCGATTCCCGGGGCGGCCATGTGACCATTCCCACGAACAGTTGGGAGGTCGTCGGGTCAAAGAGCCATTTTACCGTGTCCGTGCTCTTGGAAGACGATGACGACATCGAGCCGGACGAGACCTTCACGCTGACGCTGACCAGGGCCACGGGCGCCACGCTTGGCGACGCAACGGCCACCGGCAGGATCTGGAACGACGACACCGGGGTGACGCTCGGCGCGGGCGACATCGACGAGACGACGGCGACGCTGACGATCAGCGGCCACGCCGGCGGCTGGTGGTACCGGGGTGTGGACAGGTACAACTCGGAGAGGGGAGCCTGCACCGCAGTGGCCGCCGGCACGACGGCGGCGAGCATCGGCGGCCTCACGGCCGCGACGGGTTACGCGTACACGGCGTACAGCGACAGCGGGTGCCGGACGAAGCTGGACAGGGTGTGGTTCCGGACCCTTGCGCCGGAAGGCACGCCCACGGTGAGCGTGTCCGATGCGTGGGTCTCGGAGGACCGCACGTGGATGGGTTTCGAGGTGTCGCTGTCGCAGCCGAGTCGCGAGCAGGTGACGGTTGACGTCCGGACGTCGGACGGGACGGCCGCGAGCGGGAGCGACTTCGAGGCCGCGTCGCGCACGCTGACCTTTCCCGCGAACAGCAGGAGCCCGCGGCACCTGGATGTGCGCATATATGACGACAAGAAGCCCGAGCCGGACGAGACCTTCACGGTGACGCTGTCGAATCCGGTCGGCGCCACGCTGGGCGATGCGACGGCGACCGGCGTGATCGAGGGCGATGTCGGCCCCGGGGTCGCCGCGGTGGCGGTGGTCTCGGACCCGGGCGGCGACGAGACATATGCGGCGGGCGACGCCGTCCGGGTGGCGGTGACGTTCAACTTGGCGGTGGACGTGGACACGGAAGGCGGGACGCCGCGGCTGAAGCTCGACCTGGGCGGCGCGGGCGAGCGCTGGGCCGCGTACGAGGACGGCTCCGGCACGGACACGCTGACCTTCGCCTGGAAGGCGGCGGCGCCGGACGAGGCGCCCGGCGGCATCGCGGTGCTCGCGGACACGCTGGAGACGGGCGGCGGCGCGATCAGGTCGGCGGTGACGCAGGAGAACGCGGCGCTCGGCCATGCGGGCCTTGCCCACGACACCGCCCACAAGGTGGACACGGTGGACACGGTGGACACGGTGGCCCCGCAGGTGCTGCGGGGCGAGATCGACGGCGGGACGATGACGCTCTTCTTCAGCGAGCCACTGGACCCGGACGCCACGGGCGGCTCGTTCATGATGTCCGTGGCGACCCCGGAGTACCCGGACGGGGTGGGCTTCACCGCCAGGGGCGAGGTGTCGGTGGACGGCGCGACGGTGACGGTCGGGCTGGACTCGCATCGCGGCTACCCGCGGGCGACGGCGGGCCTGACGGAAGGCAACTGGGTGATCTACGCCCGGCGCGCCGACGGCGGCGACGGGCCGCTGCAGGACCTCGCCGGCAACCCGGTGATGGCGGCGGACGGGATGGTTTCCGGCGACGGAACCAGGCTGAAGTACGTCAAGATCGACCTGGCCAACGTCACCGCGGGCGGCCCTCCGGTGACGGGGGTGGCGGTAGTCTCGGACGCGGGCGACGACGACAGCTACGCGCTCGGCGAGACGATCCGGGTGGCGCTGACCTTCGGCGAGGCGGTCGAGGTGGACACGAGCGGCGGGACGCCGGGACTGGCCATCGACATGGACCCGGCGCACTGGGGCGAGAAGCGGGCGGCCTACGAGAGCGGCTCGGGCACGGCGACGCTGGTCTTCGCGCACGAGGTGGTGGAACCCAACATCTCGACGCAGGGCATCGCGGTGCTGGCCAACACCCTCGCGCTCCACGGCGGGACGATCAGGTCGGCGGCGACGCAGGAGGACGCGGGGCTCGGCCATGCCGGTCTCGCCCACGACCCGGACCACAAGGTGGACTGGCGGACGCAGCCCGCAAGCGGCGGCGACGGCCCGGTCGGGACGGACGGGGACGGCGGGCCGCCTTCGGTGACCGGCGTTGCGGTGGTGTCGAGCCCGGCGTCGGGCGACACCTACATGCTGGGCGAGACGATCCGCGTCCGGGTGAGCTTCGACGCGGCGGTGTCGGTGACCGGCAGTCCCGGGCTCTCCATCGACATGGACCCGGCGCACTGGGGCACGAAGCGGGCCGTCTATGCGGGCGGCACCGGCACGACGAGCCTCACCTTCTCCCACACCGTGGTGGAGCCGAACTATTCGACGCAGGGGGTCGCGGTGCTCGCGGACTCGCTGGCGCTCGCCGGCGGGACGATCCGCTCGGCGGCGACGGGGGCGGACGCCGCGCTCGGCCACAGCGGCCTCGGGCACGACGCGGACCACAAGGTGGACTGGCGCCCGGCCATATCGGTGGCGGACGCGCGCGCGGAGGAGGGCGCGGGCGCGTCGGTGGCGTTCGAGGTCTCGCTGGACCGCGCCTTCACCAGCGCCGGGCACTCGGTGACGGTGGACTATGCGACGGCAGACGGCACGGCGAAGGCGGGCGAGGACTACACGGCGGCCTCGGGCACGCTGACCTTCGCGGCCGGCGAGACCGCGAAGACGGTGAGCGTGGCGGTGCTGGACGACGCGGTGGACGAGGGTGAGGAGACCTTCACGCTGAGGCTCTCCAACGCGACGGGCGCGCGCATTGCGGACGGCGAGGCGGTGGGGACGATCAGCAACGAGGACCCGCTGCAGAAGATATGGCTGGCGCGCTTCGGGCGCACGGTGGCCATCCAGACGGTCGAGGCGCTGGAGGGGCGCTTCGCCATTGCGCAGGAGGCGGCGCCGCGCATGGCGGTGACGCTGGCGGGCCGGAATGTGGACCTTGGGCGGCTCGGCGAGGGCGCGGCGCTGTCGGAGACGCTGACGGGGCTGGCGCGGGCGTTCGGCGCGCCGGACCCGGCGGCGGCGAACGACAACGGCCCGTTCGCGCGGCATGGCCTTGGCGGGGCCGGGGTTTCGGCGCCGGCGCGCG
>JAJDVH010000258.1 GCA_022826185.1 Alphaproteobacteria bacterium | reverse complement strand
CAAGGGCTCGTTCAATGTGGCGCGCAATGCGGCGGACCATTTCCGGGCGCAGGAATCGGGGGCGATGGTGCATTTCACCTCGACCTCGGGGCTGATCGGCAATTTCGGCCAGGCGAACTATGCGGCGGCGAAGATGGGGATCGTGGGGCTGTCGAAGTCGATCGCGCTCGACATGCAGCGCTTCAATGTGCGCTCCAACTGCATGTCGCCTTTCGCCTGGACGCGCATGATCGGGACGATCCCGTCGAATACGCCGGAGCAGGAGGCGCGGCTCGCCAAGATCAAGCAGATGACGCCCGCGCAGATTGCGCCGATGGTGGTCTATCTGCTCTCCGACCTTGCAAGCGGCGTCACCGGCCAGATCTTCGGCAGCCGCATGAACGAGCAGATCCTGTTCAACCAGAACCGCCCGGTTCGCTCCGTGCACCGCAGCGAGGGCTGGTCGCCGGCCGATATCCACGAACACGCCATGCCGGCGCTCGCGGCGGCGTTCACGCCCAACGAGCGTTCGGGCGACGTCTTCAACTGGGACCCGATCTGACCGGATTTACGGGCCTGGTCCCGGCCGCTGGAAGGCGGCCGCGGCCAGCCCGACCAGGGCCGGCGCGGGGTGTGTCACCAATGCGCTCGGTATGGCGCGGAGAAAGTCCCGGAACCGGCCCTTGTCCGTGAAGCGGGCCATATAGGCTGCGCGGTCGAAACACGCGCCGAGGCGGGGCAGGATCCCGCCGGAGAGGTACACGCCTCCGCTCGCGGCGAAGACGAGCGCGAGGTCGGAGGCCGCCGTCGCGAGAAAGCGGCTGAAATGGCCGATGGCCGCCATGGCGAGCGGCTCGCCGGCCGCGGCGCGCGCGGTAACCTCTTCGGGCGCGGGCGCGGGACTGCGCTTTCCGGAAAGGACGCGGTAAAGCAGCGCCAGCCCCGAGCCGGACACAAGCCGTTCGACCGAAACATGGCCGAACTCCTGGCGAAGTTCCGCCAGCAGCATCGTCTCGGTTTCGTTCGCCGCCGCGAGCGTCATGTGTCCGGCTTCGCCGCAGACGGCCCGCCAGCCGCCGCCCGGTTCGGGCAGCAGGGCGGCGGCGCCGAACCCGGTGCCGGGACCGAGCACGACCTTGGGAGCGAGCGCATCGGGCGCAAAGCCGTTGCTTACTGGCGAAAGGTCGCTTTCCGTGAGACATGGCAGGGACAGCGCCTGGGCTTCGAAATCGTTCACGAGGCGGACCCGTTCGACCCCGAGGGCGTCGGCGATGGAGGCCGCGTCTATGGTCCAGTCGCGGTTGGTCATCACGGCGCGGCCGTCCGCCACCGGCCCGGCCACCGCGACCGCCGCAAGGTTGACCGGGGTTTCGCCGAGATAGCGCCGCGCGGCGTCCTCGAACGATGGATGATCGTCTGCCGCAAGCGCGTCCGGAGCTTCGGGCGGTCCGCCGTCCCGGCTCAGGGCGAAACGGATATTCGTGCCGCCGAGGTCGGAAAGCAGCGCCAGGGTCACGCGAACGGCGCCTCCGCAAGGCGGCTGACAAAGGTTTCGCGCCAACTGTTGACGTCGTTGCGGCGCAGCGCCTCCATATTCGACTGCCAGCGTGCGACACGTTCTTCCCGCGGCATGTCCAGCGCCAGTTGGACGGCCTCCGCCACGCCTTCCGTGTCGTAGGGATTGACGGCTATGGCGCCCGGGATCGAATGCGCTGCGCCGGCGAAGCGCGACAGCACCAGAACGCCCGGGTCCGACGGCGGCTGCGATGCCACATATTCCATGGCGACGAGGTTCATGCCGTCGCGTAGCGGGGTAATGAGCCCGACCTGCGCGGTGCGCAACAGGCCGAACAGCGTGCGCCGGGCGAAACTCTTGTTGAGGTAGCGGATGGGAACCCAGTCGAAGTCCGCGAACTCGCCGTTGATGTGGCCGGCCAGCGTCTCGAGCGTCCGGCGAATCTCCACATATTCGGGAACCCCTGTCCGGGTGGGCGTTGCAATCTGCATCAGGCTCACCCGGTTCCGGTTGGCCGGATATGCGTTCAGCAGGTGGCCGAAGGACATGAAACGCTCCGGCAGGCCCTTCGAATAGTCCAGCCGGTCCACGCCGACGATGAGCCGGCGCCCGCCGAGACTGGTGCGCAGGCGCGCGCCGTAGCGGGCCGCGGCGGCGCCGGCCGCCATCCGCTCGATATTGTCCGTATCCACCCCGATGGGATGGACTTCCGCCGAGGCCGTGCGGCCGAGCGCCCGGAAGATCGTTTCCCCGGCCATCTCGCCGCCGGCCTCCTGGATGGCGTAGTCGAGCAGGCTGCGCCGGTCGGCCGCGGTCTGGAAGCCGATCAGGTCGTAGGCGAAGAACGAGCGCATCAGTTCCTGGTGTTCCGGCAGTGCGAGCAGCAGCTCCAGTGGCGGCAGCGGCGTGTGCAGGAAGAAACCGATACGGTTGGAAACGCCGGCGCGGCGGAGCTCCTCCGCCATCGGGATCAGGTGGTAGTCGTGAACCCAGATGATGTCGTCCGGCTCGATCAGGTCGATCAGCTTGCGGGCGAAATAGGCGTTGACGCGCCGGTAGCCCGTATAGTTGCGGCGGCTGAAATTCGCGAGGTCCAGCCGGTAGTGGAACAGCGGCCAGAGCGTGCTGTTGGCGAAGCCGTTGTAGTACTCGTCATGGTCGCGGGTGGACAGATCGAAGGTCGCGTAGGTCAGTCTGCCGGACCGGACCTTGTTCACGGCTTCGTCGGGCACGTCGGAAACGTCGCCGCTCCATCCGAACCATATGCCCCCGGAGCGTTTCAGCGCAGCCAGGACGGCGACCGCCAGTCCTCCGGAAGTCGGCTTGGTTTCGTCGACCGGCGCCACGCGGTTGGAAACGACGACCAGCCGGCTCACGGGTGCAGCCTCCTCAGAACGCTTCCTCCCAGGACCTGGAAAGCCGCAGCGCCGACACGATCAGGCCGACCATGCTGTAGGTCTGGGGAATGTTGCCCCACAATTCGTTCGTCCTGGTGTCCAGGTCTTCCGACAGCAGCCCCGCCCGGTTCCGGCAGGCGAGCATGTTCTCGAACAGCCGCCGCGCCTCGTCCCGGCGGCCGACCGCCGCCAGCGCATCGATATACCAGAAAGTGCAGACATTGAATGCGTTGTGCGGCGTCCCGAAATCGTCCTCCTCGACATAGCGGAACACATGGTCGCCGCGGCGCAGCTCGCGTTCCACGGCGGCGATGGTGCCGAGGAACCGGGGATCGTCGGCCTCGCAGAACGAGAGTTCGTGCATCAGCAGCAGGGCGGCATCCACCTCCGTGCCGCCGAACGCGCTGACATAGGCCTGCTTCTCCTCGTTCCAGCCGTCGCGTTCGATCCGGGCGCGGATCGTCCGGGCGTGCCCGTTCCACACGGATGCGCGGTCCGGATGGTCGAGCTGCATGGCGATCCGGGCCAGGCGATCGCAGGCGGCCCAGCACATCAGCGCCGAGAAGGTGTGGGGGCGCTCGCGCCCGCGCAGCTCCCAGAGGCCGGCATCGGGCTGGTCGAACATGCGCGCCGCCGTCTCGCCGATGCGCTCCAGGGTCTCGAACAGCCGGTCGTCGCCATGCAGGTCGATGCGCCGGTCGAAAAAGGCCTGCGCGCAGGCGAGCACGACGGCGCCGTAAACATCGTGCTGGGTCTGCACATAGGCGAGGTTGCCGACGCGCACGGGGCTGTGGCCGCGATAGCCGGCCAGCGTTTCGACGGAGGACTCCGAGAGCGTCGTCTCCATCTGGACGCCGAACACGGGCTGCAGGCGGCCGTCCGGGCTTGAGGCGACGATATTGAGAATGTAGCGGAGGAACTCTTCCATCGTGCGCGTCGCGCCGAGGCGATTGAGCGCGCGGATGGTGAAATAGGCGTCGCGCAACCAGCAGAAGCGGTAGTCCCAGTTGCGCTCCGTGCCCGCGGCCTCCGGCACCGAGGTGGTGACGGCCGCGACGATGGCGCCGCTGTCCTCGACCGAACAGAGCTTGAGCGTGATCGCCGCGCGTATGACGGCGTCCTGCCACTCGAACGGCACGGCCAGGTAGCGCGCCCATTCGCGCCAGTACTCGTCGGTCCGCTCCTCGAACTCGCGCGCGACCTCATGCACCGGCCGCGTCAGCGCCTCATCCTGCGTCAGGATGAGATCGACAGGCTTGTCCAGGAGGAACGACGTCTCGTCATACACGAAGGAGACCGGCACTTCCGTGGTCAGGCGCAGGACATGGTCCGGCAGGATATAGCGGATGTGATTGCTGCCGCGCGTCACCTGGGCGGGTTCGGCGCCATAATTGCTGGCGGGGCGCAGTCTTATGCGGATGCGCGGCGCGCCCCCCAGCCGGCGGATGCGCCGCACGAGGCTCAACGGCCGGAAGAGCCGCCCGAACTGCTTGAACCGGGGCGCGAAGTCCAGGATCTCGATGGCGGCGCCGTTTTCCGCGAACAGGCAGGTTTCGACGATGGCCGAGTTGGGCCGGTATGTCTGCTCGCTGCGCTGGAAACCTTCGATCTCGATCTCGTAGAACCCGATTTCCGTCTCCGGCTCCAGCAGGTCGCAGAATACGGGGTTGCCGTCGAAGCGCGGCATGCAGGCCCATACGATGCGCGCGCGCGGGTCCATCAGTGCGGCGTAGCTGCTGTTGCCGATCATGCTGAGTTCGAGCGAGCGCATCTCATCCCTCCATTGCAGCCAGCCAGGCATGGACCGCCGCGACATCCGCGAGGCGCCACTCGGCGTCGGTTGCGCCGTCGCCGCCGACGCGTACGGTCACGCCGCCCTTCGCACGCACGGCGCGGAAGGCAGCTTCGTCGGTTAAGTCGTCGCCGGCAAACACCGGGCGGCGGCCGGCGAATGGCGGTTCGGACATGAACGCCGTTACGGCCGTGCCCTTGTCCGCCCCCTCGGGACGGAGTTCGATCACCGCCTTTCCGCGCTGGACGGCGATTCCCCGCCGGGCGCCGCCCAGCGCCGCCTCTACGGTAGCAGCTACCGACGCGCAGAGGTCGGGCCGCGCGCGGTAATGCACGGCGAGCGCCGCGCCCTTGTCTTCCAGCAGGAGGCCCGGATGGCCGGCCGCGAAGTCCCGCAGCGCGGCCCGGAGCTCGTCATGGCGGGGCAGGGCAGGGGGCGGGTGGAAAGCTCCGCCCGCGGAGCGCCGTTCGAGACCGTGCAGGCCGGCGGCGGGCAGGGTCAACGGCGCCAGGATCCGGTCAATTTCGGAAACGCGCCGGCCGCTGACGATCGCAAGCGCCGACCCGCTGCGCCGCGACAGGGTTTCGAGCAGCGCCGGCAGGCCGCGCGCGGGCCGCACGGCGTCCGGGGCGGGCGCGATTTCGATCAGCGTCCCGTCGAGGTCGAGGAACAGGGCGTCGCCGGCGGTGACGCGGGGCGGCTTCATGCCGGTTGCGGTTGCAGGGCGGCCCCGAGGCATTCGAACAGGGCCGTGAGGTCGCGGGCCAGACTGGCGAATCCGGGTCCGGGCGCCAGCGTCGCCTCGTCCATGTAGAGCGCCCGGTTGATCTCGACCTGGAGCGCGTGGCGGCCCTTGTCGGGCCGGCCGTAGCGCCGCGTCGTGTATCCGCCGGAATAGGGGTCGTTGCGCACGACGCTGTAGCCCCGGTCCTTCAGATGCGCGTCGGCCGCGGCGATGATGTCACGCGAGCAGGCCGTGCCGTAGCGGTCGCCCAGCACGATGTCCGCGCCTCGCGCGCCTTCCGCCCATCGCCCGCCCCAGCTTGCCGACGGCATCGAATGCAGGTCGATGAGGAGCGCTTTCCCGAATTGCCGGCGCGTCTCCTCGACCAGCCCCGTCAACGCCGCATGGTAGGGCGTGTGCAGCCGCTCGACCCGCTGCCGGGCTTCCCGGAAGGTCAGTTTGCCGCGATAGATCTCGAGCCCGATGCCGACAGAGCGCGGAATCGTGCCGAGCCCGGCGGCGATGCGCGGCGTCCTGGTTTTCACATAGCCCGGCAGCGGCTCCGCGAACATCGCCGGGTCCAGCTCCCAGGGCTCGCGATTGACGTCCAGGAAGGCGCGGGGGAAATGCGCGCGTAGCAGCGGCGCCCCTATCGAGACCGCGCCGGCTCCCAGCCGGTCCACATGGCAGTCCTCGTTGCGGCGCAGCAGGTCCAGGTCGAGCGGGGAGGCGTCCAGGAAGGCGCGCGGATAGACCGCGCCGCTGTGCGGGCTTGCGACGACGATGGGGAGCAATTGCTCTTCCGGCCGCTGCACCTCATGCGCTGCGCCGTTGCAGGGCGCCGCCGGTGCGGGCCGGATCGCGGCAGGCGAGAGCGTCTCGCCGTCCATAAGCGGGCGCGGCGGCTAGATCCCGAAATTCTTGAAGCGCTTGTTGAAGCGCGCGACCTGGCCGCCTGTATCGACGAGTCGCTGATTGCCGCCGATCCACGCCGGATGGGACAACGGGTCGATATCGAGCCTGAGCGTGTCGCCCTCGCTGCCCCAGGTGGAGCGCGTCTTGAATTCGGTCCCGTCCGTCATCACGACATTGATTTCGTGATAGTCGGGGTGGATGTCGGCTTTCATCGGGGCGGCACTCCCAACAGGGCAAGGCGCGCCTGTATAGCGAAGGCCGGCCCGGCGCTCAAGCGCCTTCCCGCAGCCTGTCAAAGACAACATTGCGGCAAGCCGGCGAATCCCCGGGCCTCGACCTCGGAACGAAACCGGCATCGGCCATCAACGCGACAAGCCTGCGCGCCCTCGCCTCGCTACCCTCGACCTCGACAATGACGGATCTGACGGTCGGGGCCGAAAGCGTATTTCGCCCGCCGCGGAGAATATCGGGCTCCAGGCCGTCCACATCTATCTTCAGGTGGGTCGGAAGCGGCGGCGAAAACAGCCCGACGAAATCATCTATGGAAAACCCGACGGCGCCCTGGCGGAACCTGACGTCGATGGCATTGTTGAGCTGGTCGACTTCGGCGCCGAAACCGTGTTTCGAGCCGCCCGGTTCCGTGTTGTCCATGTTCAGCATGTCGATTTTCGTATTGGCGCAAAAGGCGACAGGCAACGCCGTTATCCGGTCGTCCATGCCGTTCAGCTCTATATTCCTGTTGAGCGCCCTGTAGGAAGCTGCGCCGGGCTCGAAAGCGAGCACCTGCACATTCGGGCGCAAGGCGGCATAAAGACTATACACTCCCACATTAGCGCCTATGTCCCAGAATATTACAGGTTCACCCGGGAAATTATCGAGCCACTCGATGGTATCGGGCTCGGAACGCTCAAGCTGCGAGAACCGTACGCCGCTCTCCGAGCCGAATTGCAGCGCGCCCCGGCATGTGTCGGAAATAAAGAATCTCCTTTGCAGCAGGATTGAATGAGCGCGATACAATGCCTTGAGCCTGCGTTTACTGCCAAAAGGACAGGTGATGGCATGGGCAATGACATAAATTATCCAGGCCAGAATCCGACTCATCGTCAACACTCCTCAATTCGACTTTCCGGACATCCGGGCCGGATTTATGCTTCGTGTTCACCTATACAGGCGAGTTAACCACCCGTATCGCCCGGCTTCGCCCAATGGCTGAACCGGACAGCCGTGGACTTGTTCCGGGCATGACGGAAGAGCCTGTGGACGAGGAGCGATCGGGGTAGTGGGCGTCGAAACCGTCATGGGTTCCTGTCAACGGCCGCTGGTATGGGCCTGTCATGACGACTTGCGCGCCTGGCAACGGCGCAACCAGTCCGCCAGACGGTAGCTGGCCGCGGCCGCGTGCTCCAAAACAGTCCGCTTTGCCTTCGGCCGCGTCGTGATGGTGGGCGGCACGCCCGCATGTCGGACGATTGCGGGATCGACGGCGAGGAAGGTCAGCCCGTTCTGCCACCATTCCGCATAGAGCCAGTCTATCGGCGCGCGGATGCGCCAGCAGTAGTGAAGCAGCGCCTCGGCCGCCTCCAGCCGGATGAGGTAGCCGACGGCGCCGCCGAAGCGGCGGCGGTAGCGGACAAGCCAGCGAACGCCGTCCAGCACGGCCAGCATCCGGTCGATGCGGTATTGCCGCTTCGGCGCGAGGTTCACGATGTCCCACTCGACATCGGCCTTCATGATCTCCTCGATGATGACGGCGAACCCGTCTTCCAGCCGCGCATCGTCCTGCAGCACGATGGCGCAGGGCGTCCCGGCCTCGACCATGCGCTGCCAGATGAGCCAGTTCGACAGCAGGCAGCCGATCTGGCCCGGAGCCAGTTCGCGGCCCCGCATGATGCGCCACCAGTCCGTCTGCATGCGGCGCCGGTATGCGCTCTCGTCCAGTGCGTTCCCGTCCACGGCGTCGAAGAATTCGAAGTCGAATCCGGCAAGCTCCTGCCGCATGGCCGCGCGGCGCTCGACGTCCCGAGCGAGGGAGATGACGAAGATGGGCGGCATTGCGCTCGACACGGCAGACCTCGCAAGGCCCGACGCTGGTGTCGGGCCGTTGCCATCAACACACGAGGCTATCGTGAGAGACCCCACCTATTCGCCAGGCGCAGGGAGCTACCCCGTGCCGGGTTCAGGCTGTTCTATTCAGCGGGCGACCCGACGGAGCGGGATGCCTCGTTGTTGATGGCGG
Organism: Alphaproteobacteria bacterium; assembly: GCA_022826185.1. Taxonomy (GTDB): domain Bacteria; phylum Pseudomonadota; class Alphaproteobacteria; order Bin95; family Bin95; genus Bin95. The sequence continues at coordinate 23,669 of JAJDVH010000258.1, read as the reverse complement.
AGTCAGTCTGCGTTCTGGGAAAGATCAGTGCAAGCGCGGCATAGGCCGATACGCCGGCTGTCGGAACGCCTTTGAAGCCTGTGTCGCGCCAACCGGGCCGCCAGCACTATGCGCGGGGCCGCGCGGCGGCTATTACCCGTTGCGCTGCGGCGAACGAAGACAGGCGATGCGACGACCGAACCCGGCCATGTCAGCCCGAGAGGCCTCGCGCAACCTGCGCCCCCTGCGCGCGCTGGCGGGTTATCTAGCCCCCTACTGGCGGCAGGCCGCCGGCGCGTCCGTCGCGCTCATGGTCGCGGCGGGCACGGTGCTCGGCATCGGCATGGGGCTGCGCCACCTCGTCGACAACGGCATCGCCGGCAACGATCCCGCCGTGCTGGACGCGGCGCTCGTCATCCTGCTCGGCGTCATCGTCGTGCTCGCTGCCGCCACCTATTGCCGGTCCTATCTGGTCGCCTGGGTCGGCGAGCGGGTGGTGGCGGACCTGCGCCGCGACGTGTTCGCCCACATCCTGAAGCTCAGCCCGAGCTTCTTCGAGGTCACGAAGACGGGCGAAATCCTGTCCCGGCTGACGACCGACACCACGCTGATCCAGACCGTCGTCGGCTCGACGGTCTCGATGGCGCTCAGGAACCTGCTGCTGTTCGCCGGCGCCGCGGCCCTGCTACTGGTCACGAGCCCGCGCCTTACCGGGCTGGTGGTGCTGGTCATTCCGCTGGTGCTGCTGCCGATCCTGTTGCTGGGGCGGCGGGTGCGCCGCCTGTCCCGCGCGGCGCAGGACCGGGTGGCGGATGTCGGCGCGCATGTCGAGGAATCGATCTCGGCGGTGCGCACGGTGCAGGCGTTCGGCCACGAAGCCCTGGATATCGTGGACTTCTCCATGCGCGTGGAGGAGGCGTTCCGCACGGCCATCTGGCGGACCCGCGTGCGCTCCGCGCTCGCCGTGATCGTGATCGTGCTGGCGCTTGGCGCGGTCTGCACCATCCTCTGGCTCGGCGGGCGCGACGTGATGGCCGGCACGATGTCGGCGGGCGACCTCTCGGCCTTCGTTTTCTACGCGGTCGTGGCGGCCGCTGCGCTCGGCGCGCTCAGCGAGGTGGTGGGCGACCTCCAGCGCGCGGCGGGGGCCACCGAGCGGTTGCTGGACCTGCTGGCGGCGCGCCCGGAAATCGCCGCGCCCGCCAGTCCGGCAGCGCTGCCCGAGCCGTCGCGCGGCGCTGTGGCGTTCGAGGCGGCGACCTTCGCCTATCCCTCCGCGCCGGACAGGCCTGTGCTCGGCGAATTCGACCTCGACATAGCGCCGGGCGAAAGGGTCGCCGTGGTCGGGCCGTCGGGAGCGGGCAAGTCCACGCTCTTCAACCTGCTGCTGCGCTTCTACGACCCGACCGGGGGGCGGATAACGCTCGACGGCGTCGATATCTGCCGTGCGGCGCCGGCGGCGGTGCGCGCGCGCTTCGGCCTCGTGCCCCAGGAGCCGGTCATGTTCTCGACCACGGCGCGGGAGAACATCGCCTATGGGCGCCCGGATGCGAGCAGCGCCGAGATCGTCGAGGCCGCGAAGGCCGCCGCGGCCGACGAATTCCTCCGCGCCCTGCCCGAGGGCTATGACAGCTATCTGGGCGAGCGCGGCGTGCGCCTCTCCGCCGGCCAGCGCCAGCGCCTCGCCATCGCTCGCGCCATCCTCCGCGACCCGGCGGTGCTGCTGCTGGACGAGGCGACGAGCGCGCTCGATTCGGAAAACGAGCGGCTGATCCAGGACGCGCTCGCCCGCCTGTCGCGGGGTCGCACCACCATCGTCATCGCGCACCGCCTTGCGACGGTGATGAACGCGGACCGCATCGTGGTGCTGGACCGGGGACGGGCCGTCGCCACCGGCACGCACGAGGAATTACTGGCGGCGGGCGGCCTCTACGCGCGCCTCGCGGACCTCCAGTTCACTGCCGGGGGCAACGGCGCGGCGCCGGCCTCAATGCCCGCCCGCGATGTCCGGCGCGAATTTCCCGTCGCGTCCCGGGGTTGAGCCCGTCAGTCCGTCCGCCGGATGGCGTCGGCGACGATTTCGAATATCTGCCCGATCTCGCCTTCCTCGATGATGAAGGGCGGCGAGAAGGCCAGCGTGTCGCCCGCCTGGCGGCAATAGACGCCCGACTGCCAGCAGTCGAGGAAGACGTCGTAGCCGCGCCGCCCGGGCTCGCCGCCGCGGGGCGCGAACTCGACCGCGCCCATCATGCCGATATTGCGCACGTCGATGACGTTCGGCAGCCCTTTCAGGCTGTGGACGGCGTCCTCGAAGACGGGCGAGAGGGCGGCCGAACGCTCGAACAGCCCCTCGTCCCGGTAGAGGTCGAGGGTCGCGAGGCCGGCCGCGACCGCGAGCGGATGGGCGGAATAGGTGTAGCCGTGGGTGAGTTCCACCATCCAGTCGGGGCCGGTCATGAAGGTGTCGTAGATCTCCTTCTGCATGACCACGGCCGATGCCGGCACGGTGCCGTTGGTGAGGCCCTTGGCGGTCGTCATCATGTCGGGCGTGACGCCGAAGCGCTCCGAGGCGAAGGCTGCGCCCACGCGCCCGAAGCCGGTAATCACCTCGTCGAAGATCAGCAGGATGCCGTGCCGGTCGCAGATTTCGCGCAGCCGCTTCAGGTAGCCCTTCGGCGGCGGATAGACGCCGATGGACCCGGCGACCGGCTCGACGATGACGGCCGCGATGGTGGAGGCGTCGTGCAGATCGACGATCCGCTCGAGCTGGTCGGCCAGGTGGACGCCGTGCTCCGGCTCGCCCCGGCTGAAGGCGTTGTCCGCGAGGTCCAGCGTGTGCGGCAGGTGGTCCACGCCGGGCAGCAGCATGCCGAACGCCTTGCGGTTGTTCTTGATGCCGCCGACCGAGGTGCCGCCGAAGCCGACGCCGTGATAGCCGCGCTCGCGCCCGATGAGGCGGGTGCGCTGCCCCTCGCCGCGCGCCCGGTGCCAGGCGATGGCGATCTTGAGGGCCGTGTCCACCGCCTCGGAGCCGGAATTGGCGAAGAAAACGGAGTCCATGCCGGGCGGCGCGATCTGCATGATGCGGGACGCCAGCTCGAACGCCGCCGGATGCCCCATCTGGAAGGTGGGGGCGAAATCCATCGTCTCCACCTGCCGCTGCACGGCCTCCACGATGGGCTTGCGGCAATGGCCGGCATTGACGCACCACAGCCCGGCGGAAGCGTCGAACACGCGCCGTCCGTCGCGGGCGATGTAGTGAACGCCTTCGGCGCCGACGATCAGGCGCGGGTCCGCCTTGAAGCTCCGGTTCGCCGTGAACGGCATGAAGAACGGTTCGAGATTGTTGGTGTCTGCGTGGGCGAGCGAAGCGGCGGTCGGCATGGCGGACGAAGCTCCCTGCATTGTTTCGCCCGCACCATAGCAGACGGCCGCCGCCCGCTGCACGCCGTCGCCCTGCTGAACGCTCTCCAGCACTACATGGCGGCTTATCGGCTGCCGAGCGACATGACGCGAGCCTGGAGCGCTTCGTTCGTTCTGCGATAGGCAGGCTCGATCCAGCTCGAATCCCAGAACCACAGGTAAAGGCCGCGGTCCACCTCGTGCTGGATGACCCTGGTTCCACCGTCAACGGGTTCGAGAAGCCATTGATGATCGAATGTGATGACGCCGGTCACGCCGCCCTTCTGACGCAACTTCCGTTCGGGGACGAGTTCGGCGACCGTTGCCGTCATCTCCAGGATTTTGCCCTTCGGATCGCGCACCTCGTTCAGAATTTCACCGCCTTGTTCATAGGGGCCGCTGACGCTCACAAAGACAGGATTCCATTCCGGGTACCTGGCCGTGTCCATCAACACTTCCCACACGGCGGAAGGCGGAGCGGGAATGGTCGCCTCTACGTGAAATGTCTTCTCGCCAAGGAGGATCAACGCAATGACGGCGACGACGCCGAGTCCTGCGATCCCTTTGATCGATGTCCGGATCATCGAAATTGTCCTGGCTCCGAAAACGACCGGACATGCCCGGACCCGACCTGTGTGAGTGCCGAGCCGAACGCAGCCGTCAGGCCGCCAGTATGTCGAATGCCTGCGTCCCGGAGGCAAGCATGACGGCAACCCCGTCCGGGCGTCAACGAGCGCCGGGCCGGGGTCTTGCCTCAGCGGGACGGTCAGCGGATGGCGGGTGTTACGGAATCAGTTTGAAGGCAGCGAGCAGTAGCGCGTTCGCGGCGATTACAATGCCGATAATGCGCCAGGTCATGCGTGCCTCCAGCGCCGCAAGGTCCGCCTTGGTCGCCAGCCCGTCGCGGCCTGCCCCGGACATTACGGAACGAGTTTGATCGCCGCGAACAACGCGCCGACGAGGGCAAGCGCAAACAGGATCATCCGGCGCTCCAACCCGGCGAGTTCCGCCCGAAGGTCGGCCTTCGTGACAAGATCGCCCTGCCCCTCGCGCACGGCGGCGGCAACGGCTTCAGCCTGCTCCTGATTCATACCGGCGTCCCGCAGCCGCTTGGCCGCCGCCAGTGTGTCGAATGCCTGCGCCATGGAGGCGAGCATGACGGCAAGCAGGGCCGGAAGTCAACGCGCGCCCGCCGGTGCGCTCACGCCCGGCTGCCTTCACGCCGGGGCGAAGGTGCCGTGCAGGGCGAGCGGCAGGGGGTAGGGGAGAATGCCTTCCCAGACCGGGCCGTCGGCGAGGCGCTCTGCCTCGAAGACGGCGAGGCCCGAGGCGCGCCGCCGGAGGTCCAGGAACGGGCCGAGCAGCCAGCCTTCGCCCTCGCCGGGGCCGCGGGGCACGAATACATGCTCCTCCGGTATCCGGTGCCGGGGCCAGGTCCAACCGTCCGCCTCGCCGGGCGCGAACCGCGAAACGCGCCGGAGCGGCCAGCCAATGGGCTCGTCCACGCCCGCCAGCGCGAAGGTCATGTCGTGGCGCCGGCCGAGGCGGCGGGGGTCGATGCGCGGGAAGTCGGCGGCGACCGTCCCGCCATGCTCGTACTCGGCGCTCCCGTCCGGGCGGAGGACGGCCCGCCGATAGACCGGGTGCTGCGAGCGGAAGCGGGTGTCGCCCCGCATGACATCGCGGAACTCGCGGGTGACGAAGGCCGGGTCCGGTGCCTGGCAGAGATCGAGCCGGATCGTGCCGTCCGCCTCCTCCCAGCCATTGCCGTGATGGAAATGGAAGCCGGGCGGCAGCTCGTGGCGGCGCTCGACCTCCAGGCTGTCCTTGTCGACGACCAGCGCGCGCACGCCCAGCTCCGGCCGCCAGACATGGGCGTCGAGGATGGGCGTGTGGCCGGAGGCGAACCTGTCCCGGTCCAGCACGAAGGGGGTCAGCAGCACGACCAGCCGCCGCTCCGTCACCACGAAATCGTGGGTGAGGCCGAGCGGCGCCATCGGCAACACATTCACCTTCGCGAGCCGCCCCGCCGGGTCGATGCGGTAGAAGATCAGCATCGGGCGCGGCACCGGCAGGTAGCCGATATTCCACATCGTGCCGTCGGCCTCGACCTTCGGATGGGCGGAGAAGGGCGCGCCGGCGATGTCCTTGCGCCATTCCACGAAGCCGCCGGCGTCCAGCGTCCCGGGATCGAATTCCAGCGCCGACCCGCCTTCCCAGAGCGCCATATGGCGTCCGGCATGGACGACCATGGAGGTGTTGGCGGCGTTCATGTCGTCGGGGCGCCGGGTTTCCGCCGGGTCGGGCGGCATCGAGCCGAAAGCGGGCAGCATGCGCCGCCCGGCTTGCGCTTCGCGGCGGCGTTTGGGCGTGTCCAGGATACGCGCCCGGTGGGTGACGCCCGCGCCGTCGAACCGGAAGGCCTGGATCATGCCGTCGCCGTCGAACCAGTGTCCGTAGCGATGACCGAAGCGGTCATGCTCGGCCGGGCCGTTCCGCCAGAGGGTGCCGACGAGTCCGGCGGGGAGCCTGCCTCGCAGGGTTTGCAACGGCGCGGACAACCGCTCCGCCTGTGCGGTGGCGAAGGCGAGCGCCTCGTCTTCGCCGGCAGCGCCGGACGCCCTCACAGCCCCTGCGGCGAGCAGCAGGGGCAGGCTTCCGGCGGCGCGGAGCGCGTCTCTGCGGGAAATCTGCGGTTTCATGGCTTCAGGACTCCGGTTAGCAGTGTGGGGGGGGGGGCGGATGCGCCGCGCCGGGAGCGCGGAAGTCTGGCCGATGTCACGGCCTGCGCCGCCGCCGGGCTCATGACGCCGGAGGAAAACCCGGGTCAGCGCTTGTCGGCTGCGAGGCGCCTGTGCAGATAGGCTTCGACCGCACCGTTCAGCTGTTCGAGATGCCGGGTGAAGAAATGGTTGGCGCCGGGAATGACCTTGTGGTCGATGACGATGCCGCACTGGGTGCGCAGCTTCTCGACCAGCTTCTCCACCGAGTCCGTCGTCACGATCTCGTCCCGCGTGCCGTTGACGATCAGGCCGGACGACGGGCAGGGCGCGAGGAAAGTGAAGTCGTACATGTTCGCCGGCGGAGCGACGAAGATGAAGCCGGAAATCCCGGGCGGGCGCATCAGCAATTGCATGCCGATCCAGGCGCCGAAGGAAAAGCCCGCGATCCAGACCTTGACGGGGTCCTTCCTGAGGCTTTGCATGTGGTCGAGAATGGCCGCCGCATCGGCGAGCTCGCCTTCTCCGCGCCCGTATTCGCCCTGCGAGCGCCCGACGCCGCGGAAGTTGAAGCGCATGACCGAGAACCCGCGCCGGACGAAGCAGTGAAACAGGTTGTAGACGACCTTGTTGTGCATCGTGCCGCCATGCTGCGGATGGGGGTGCAGTATCAGCGCGATCGGGGCTGCGGCGTCGTCGACATGATGGTAGCGCGCTTCGAGCCGGCCCTCGGGGCCGTTCACGAAAACGTCGGGCATGGGCGTGGAGTCCCGTTCCTTCGGTCCGGCCGCCCCTGCCGCCTCGGCGGCAAGCAGCAAGGGCAGGCTTCCGGCGGCGCGGAGCGCGTCTCTGCGGGAAATCTGCGGTTTCATGGCTTCAGGACTCCGGGTAGCCGAGCTTGACCGTGACGGCAGGGCGCTCCTCGCCCGCCCTTATCGTGAAGGCGGCGGCATCGAAGTCGGGCGGCCCGAAAGTGCCGCGCGCTTCGTTGGAGAAGCCGTAGCCCTCGGTCGGGATGCCGAGCAGGTTGGTGTCGAGGTCGCCGTCGCGGTCCTCGTCGTGGAAGGCGGCGATGGCGTAGTCGCCGGGCGCCAGGCCGGCGAACACCAGGTCGCCGGCCTTCGCTGCCGGGCGCATGGCCGCCTTCACGATTCCGGCCGAATCGGGGAAGTCCACGCCGTCGGCGCGGCGGTGGAGGGCGACGCGGATATCGCCGTCGGCCGAGCGCACGCCCTCGATACGGACGGTCAGGTCGGCGGCAGACGCGAAGGCGGGCGCCAGCAGCGCCAGCGCGGCGGCGGCGAGCGTTGCCAGCTTTCTTGCGGGGAGTGCATTCATCGTTCCGTTCTCCGGTTTGCAGTGTGGGCGGCGGGTGCGCCGCGCCGGAGATGTTGACGGGGCTGCAGCCGGAGTCATGCTTCGATGCGGGAAAGGCAACGGATGTTTCGCGGTTTGCAGAATATGCAGTTCACGCTTCGCGGATTACGCAGGCAGGTCGCCGGCCATGCGGCGGCGCTGGCGGGAGTCGTCGTGCTGTTCGCCTTCATCGGCCCTTTCGGCACATACGACACGATGGGGCCTCTGGCCCGCTCCGGCTACTGGGCGCTGGCGATGAGCGGCAATTGGGGCCTCTGGGCAGGCGCCTACCTCCTGGCGATGCACCTGACGCAGGAGCGGCCGCTCCGCCGGCAGGCGGTGGCGGTGGCGGCGGTGGCGGTTCTCGTGGCCGTGCCCGGAACCGCGATCGTCTTTGCCGCCGAAACCCTGTTCCGGCCGGGCTATGTCGGCCTTGTCCGGCTGCCGGAGATCTATTTCGGCGTTGCGATCATCGGGCTGGTCATCAGCTCGGTCGTGCATGTCATTCGCAGCCGGCCCGCCCCGCAAGAGCAGGGGGAGCATGTGCCCGCCGTCGCGCGGCCCCGTTTCCTGGACCGCCTGCCGCACGGGATCGGCCGCGACCTCGTCTGTCTCCGGATGGCGGACCACTATGTCGAGGCCTTCACCACGGAAGGTTCCGACCTCGTGCTGATGCGCTTTGCGGACGCCATCGCGGAGCTGGAGGCCGCCGACGGCATGCGCGTCCACCGCTCCTACTGGGTGTCCCGCGCGCATGTCACGGGCTCGACGCGCGAAAACGGCCGCCCGGCGCTTTGCCTCACCGGCGGCCACAAGGTCCCCGTCAGCCGCACCTACCTTCCGGAAGTCCGCGCCGCCGGGCTAATTTGATCCGCGACGGCATACAGGTATTCAGAAATGACCTTCCGATTCGTGCACACGGCCGACTGGCAACTCGGCAAGCGCTTCGCCAACATCCCGGGCGATGCCGGCGCGGCGCTGCGGGACAGCCGCATCGAGACGGTGAAGGCGGTGGGCAGGCTGGCGGCGGAGCGGGGCGCGGACGCGGTGCTGGTGGCCGGCGATGTCTTCGACGCCAATGCCGTGGCCGAGCGCACGCTGATCCGGATGCTGGAGGCGCTGAAGCAGTTTCCCGGCGACTGGGTGTTCATCCCGGGCAATCACGATGCGGCGCTCGCCGATTCGGTCTGGACGCGCCTGCGGCGCCGGGAGCCGCCCGCCAATGTGCATCTGGCTCTCGAACCGGAAACGCCGCTGTTGCTCGCCGACGGCCGGGCCGCCGTGTTGCCGGCCGTGCTGCGGCGCCGCCACGAAATCGAAGATCTCACGGCATGGTTCGACCGCGCGGAGACGCCGGAGGGCGCCATGCGAATCGGTCTGGCGCACGGGTCGGTGCCCGAGTTTCTTCGCGACTCCTCCGGCGCTCCGAACCCCGTGGCCGCCGGCCGCGCCGAGGCCGCGCTGCTGGATTACCTGGCGCTGGGAGACTGGCACGGGACGCTGAGGGTCAATGACCGCACCTGGTATTCCGGCACGCCGGAAACCGACAGCTTCTCTTCTGCCGACCCCGGAAATGCGCTGGTCGTGACGATCTCCGAGCCGGGCGCGCCGCCCGAGGTGGAGAAAGTCCCGACGGGCCGCTTTGCCTGGCGGTCCAAGGCCGCGGCGGTCCGCAATGCCGACGACATCGACGCGCTCGACCGGGAGATTGCCGGACTGGCTCCGGAGCCGGGGACCTGCCTTCTCCGGTTGACGCTCTCCGGAGCCATCGACCTGGCGACCCGCGCGAGGCTCCGCGAACGCCTCGAACATTGGGACGCCGTGCTCCACCACCTGGATGTCCGCGAAGACGGCTTGCTGGACGAGCCCAGCGACGACGACCTGGACCGCATAGACAGGGGCGGGTTCGTGCGCACGGCCGTGGAGCGCCTGCGCAGCCGGGCGGGCGACGAGGCCGACCCCGACCGGGCCGTTGCCGCCATGGCGCTGGTGCGGCTCTACGAAACCCATGTCGGAACGGGGGAGTAGGGCGATGCGGATAGACCGGTTCGCCGTTCGCAACTTCCGCAAGCTCGCCCGGGGCGTGGCGGTCGAGGGCCTGGACCCCGGCATCACCGTCATCGTCGGCGACAATGAGGAGGGCAAGTCCACCCTGCTGAGGGCGCTCCAGAGCGCATTCTTCGACCGGCACAACCTGACCGGGCAGGGCGTCGAGCAGATGATGCCGTTCGGCGCGCGGGGCGTGCGCCCGTGGATCGAGGTCGGTTTCGAACTCGCAGGGACCGATTACCGCCTGGAAAAGGCGTTCGGCCGGGGTCCGGCGGCGCTGGTCGAAGGCGGCGGCGGCCGGTGGGAGGGAGAGGCCGCGGAAGACCGGTTGCGGGAGTTGCTCGGCTTCTCCCGGCCGGGGCGCGGCGCCGCCGGCGAGGAGCACAGGGGCCTTGCCGGGCTGCTCTGGGTGGAGCAGGGGCGCGCCTTCCAGCCGCTCGGCATGAACGAGGACAGCCAGGCGGTCCTGAGGCAAGCCATAGAAGGCGAAGTCGGGCAGGTGCTCGGCGGGGAGCGCGGCCGCCGGCTGCTGGACCTCGTGGAGGCGCGCGCCGGCGACTACTACACCCGGACCGGCCGCGAACGCGATGCGTTGAGCGGTCCCCGCAGGGACGCGGAGGCGCTTGAGGAGGCGTGCAAGGCGCTGGAAGCCGATCTCCGCGGCTATGACGAGCAGGTGGAGCGGCTCGGGAAGCTGCGGGAAAGCCTTGCGCGCTATGAGCGAGACGGCGCGCTCGCGAGGGCGCAGGAGGAGGCCGAGGGGGCCGAGGCCGCTCTTCGCAGGCTTGAAGCGGTGGAGGGCCGGCTCGAAACCGCAGAGGCGCGAATGGAGCAGGCCCGAAGCGCCGGAGAGGCGGCCGAGGGCGCCCGGAAGATGCGGCTGGCGCTGGTCGAAGAGGTCGAGGCGACTGTCCGGCAGACCGGCGAGGCGGAGGCGGCGCTGAAGGAACTGGAGCCCGACTATCTCGACGCCGGGCGGAGGCTGGCGGAAGCGGAGGAAGCTCTTGCCTCCTGCAACAGCCGGCGGAGAGAGGCGAACGCAGACTGGGAGGCGGCGCGCCGAACCCTCGAACGGGCGGAGATCGCGGCAGGCTTGCAGACGCTCGACGAGCGGCTGAAGCAGGCCGAAGCGCTGGAGGAGCGGATCGAGCACGGGGAGCAGGCGCTCGCCGCCAATCCGGTGAACGAGGACATTGTCTCCGGGCTGCAGAAGCTGCGCGAGGAGCAGATAAGGCTGGAAGCTGCGCTTGAGGCGGCCGCGGCTACACTCGCCTTTTCCCCGGAAGGCGGACGGAGCGTGTCGCGGGACGGGCAGCCCGTCGATACCGGCGAGGCCCTGCGTGTCACCGAACGCAGCACTTTCCATCTTCAGGATTTCGGCGCGCTGGAGGTCGTTCCCGGCGGCCGGGACCTGGCGCGGCTGCGGGCCGACCTGTCCGACCTGGAAGACCGGATGGGCGAGGATCTGCGCCGCCTGGGCCGGACAGACCTGGCGGACGCGGAGGCGGCCCTGCGCGCCAGACAGGCCTCGCAGGCGGAAATGGAAACCCTGAAGGGCGAACTCCGTGGCCTTGCGCCGGAAGGACTCGATACCCTTCGGGACTCGGTGCGGGAGCGGCGGGCCCGCCTGTCCGCGCTGGCGGGGCCGGATGCGGGCGAACCGCCCGATGTCGAAACCGCGCAGGCCGCCGAGCGGACGGCGCTAGCGGAGCGGGACGAGGCGGAACGCGCGGCCGGGCAGGCGGTATCGGGGCGGGACGAGGCGCGCAAACTGCATGATCGGCTGCGGGAAGGGCGCATAGAGGCGGACGCGGAGCACAGGCAGAGGGCGGAAGCGGCGGAAGGGCGCCGGGCCGCGCTGGAAGAAGCGCGCCGCGCCGCGTCGGATGAGGCGTTGGCCGAGCAGGCCGCGGCGGCGGCGAACGAGGCGGCGAAACGCCGCTCGGAGCACGAAGCGGTGCTCGCGGAGCGGGACGCCATGAATCCGGAAGCGTTGCGGATCGAACGCCAGCGCGCGGAAGAGGCTCTCGACCGGCTGCAAGCCCGGATCGGGGACAGCGCGCGCGCCGAGCGCGACCTCGCCGTCGAACTGCACACCCTCGGCCAGCGGGGCCTCGCGGAGGAACTCGGGCAAAAGAGAGGCGAACTCGACATCGCCCGCGGCGAACTGGCGCGGATCGAGGCGGACGCCAAGGCGTGGAAGCTGTTGCTGGAGACGTTGCGCGAAGCGGAGCGGGAGGCGAAGGAGACCTTCCTCGGGCCGGTGCGGGAGCGCTTGCAGCCTTATCTGCGCATGCTCTTCCCCGAGACGGAGTTGCGGCTGAGCGAGGACGACCTGGAAATCGTCTCGCTTCGGCGGGACGGGGTCGAGGAACCCTTCGCCACGCTCAGCATCGGCGCGCGCGAGCAGGTCGCCGTGCTGACCCGCCTGGCGCTGGCCGATCTGTTGCGCGAGAAGGGCAGGCCGGTCGCGCTGATCCTGGACGACCCGCTGGTCAACAGCGACGACGAGCGCTTCCGCCGTATGGAACTCGCGCTCAGGAAAGCGGCGGCCTCGCTCCAGATCGTGGTCCTGACCTGCCACGAAGCCCGCTACGAGACGCTGGGCGCAAAGACAATCCGGCTGGCGGACTGCCGCCGGGCCGATCCGATCCCTGTTATACCCGCGGTCGTTGACCGGAACCCATGACAGATTCGACGCCCGCCGCCCGATCTCCCCCTTCCGTCATGCCCGGACTTGTTCCGGGCATCCATGCGGTCGCTTGGCCGGACGGAAACGGTTGAGGGAGATGCCCGGAACAAGTCCGGGCATGACGAGAAGAAGACATGAGTCCCAAGTCGATGCCGCTGGTATTACCTGACCGTCGTGCGCCACATGGCGCGGCGCTGGGGCCATTCATAGTCGCGGATGGCGACATGCTGGACGGCGGGGTTGTCCCACATCAGCAGGTCGCCGACGGCCCAGCGGTGGCGGTAGATGAAGCGGTCTTCGACGATGAGGTCGGAGAGCCGGTCGATCAGCGGAAGCGCCTCGGCGTCGTCCATGCCGTCTATGCCGATGCACTCGCCCTTGCGCACATAGAGCGCCTTGCGGCCGGTCTTCGGGTGCGGCCGCGCGACCGGATGGCGGGCGTCCGGGTTCTTCTCGATCTGTTCGCGGGTGACCGCAACCGGCTTTTTCACGCCGCGCTCCTTGGCGGCGAAGCGGTGGACCGCCTGCAGGGTCTCGATGCGCTCGCGGGTTTCCTCGTCGAGCGCGTCATAGGCCGCCGCGGCGCTGGCGAACAGGGTGGGGCCGAGGGGCTCGCCCGAATCGTCATGAGGGACCTCAAGCGCATAGAGCAAGGTCCGGCGCGGCGGTTCGGCGGTGTAGGACATGTCGGTGTGCCAGTGGCTGCCGGCATCGGCATAGCCGAGCGCGCGTCCTCCCTCGTCCTGCAGGTTCGAGACCTTGAGCACCTCCGGGAACCCTTCCAGCGCATGCTGGTCGAAGGCGTTGACCTTGATCTCGCCCAGCCTGCGGGAGAAGGCGAGCAGCGCTTCCGGCGTCAGCGACTGGCCCCGGAAACACAGCACGCTGTAGCGGTCGAAGGCCGCTTCGCACGCCGCGAAGACTTCATCGGACAGCGGAGCCGAGAGGTCCGCGCCGAACACTTCGGCCCCGACCGGCGCGTCGCTCGGACGGATTTCCAGACCGGGGTTGTCGGCACTCATCGCAAGCCTCCCGAGACGAACCGCCGCTATTCTCCCCGCAAACGCTCCGCCTGCAAACTCCTGGCCTCCATGCGCCGGAGCAATTCGGCGGCGACGCGCGGCACCTCGTTGACGGGTTCGTACTGCCATTCCGCCAGCCGGCCCTCGAACGGGCGGAGGATTCCTTCCTCCCGCAGAGCGGTCTGGAAGCGCGCCAGCCGCGGGTTGCCGCCCGCCATGCGCGCTGCATAGACGGGCTTGCCGGTCGATACCGCCTCGCTGGTCATAGAGACCGAGTCTTCCGTGACCACGATATGCCGGGCGAGCGCCAGCATACCGGGATAGGGGTTGCAGCCGGTTCCGTCCCAGAACCAGGCTTCCGGCAACCGGGCCTTGAGTTCGGCAATGACGGCCGGCTCCGTGCGCCGTGAGGCGGTGACCGCGACCGGCCCTTCGAGCCTTGCGAGGCCGTCCGCCAGCACCTCCAGGGTTTCCGGCGTGAAACGGTGGGACCGGCTTCGCCCGCCCAGCAGCACGGCGACGTTCAAATCCGCGAACCGGCTTCGCCATGTCTCGCCGGCGGCGGCGAGCGCCTCCGGCGTCAGGCGGTGGAGCGCCACCCGCGTCGCCACGACATTGGGCCCGGAGACGCCGTCATGGCGCGGCGGGACGACCAGGTCGAAATGGCGGAGGGGGACGCGCGGATTCTGGATATGGACGGTGAAGCACCGTCCGCCCGCCGCGCGCCGGACGGCGACGGAGACCGACGCGCTCTTCCGGCCGCAGGTTATCAGCAGTTCCGGCCAGGGCGGGCCGAGGCGTTCATCCAGTCCGTATTGCAGCAGGCCCGGCGCCTGCCGGTGCGCCGGCAGCCAGGACCAGGGGCGGCGCAACCGGACGGTCCTGACCTCGTAGGGCCGTCCGACAGCCGCCGCCAGCCCCTCGGCCTGCCCGGCGGCCCCGGCCTCGCCCGTCGTCAACGCCCAGACGGGGGCGGGCGACCCCGCTTCACTCACCGGGCCGCTCCCCCGTCTCATGCGACGCTGGCGCGGAAACCGACGGCGTTGCCTTGCGAACCGGGGCGCAACCGTCACCCCGGCCCTGAGCCCTGTCGGATTCACACATCTGCGACTGTTGGCTTGGCGTTGCATACTCCCCAACCGTCGCCCCGGACCCCGATCCGGGGCCCAGCCTTGGTTCTGGCAGCAGTTTCAGCGGTTGAGCCTGCTCCCCACCGGCTGCGGCGGCTACGCGAGCCATGGATGGACCCCGGCTCGAGGGCCGGGGTGACGAAAGGGGTGCCGGGGCAACAAACCGACTGCGACGTCGGTGGCCGGCTGACGACTGCCGGTCGATTCATTCAGGTCGAATCGCGTGTTACCGCGCCGCGGTCACCATGATCTCGACCAGAATGTCGGGCCGCGCCAGATCCGCCTTCACGCAGGCGCGGGCCGGGGGATTCTCGGGATCGACCCAACCGTTCCAGACCTTGTTCATGGCCGCGAAATTCGCCATGTCGGTGATCCAGAGATTGGCCGTCAGCAGGTTGGATTTCGAGGTGCCGGCGCGCTCCAGATAGCCGTCGATCTGTTCGACGATGTCCGCGGTCTGGGCTTCCACACCGCCGCTCGTGTCGCGCGCCACGAGGCCCGCCAGATAGACCATGTCGCCCCGGACGACACAGCGGCTCATCATCGGGCCCGGCGGGCTGGTGCGGTCGAATCGTTCGATGCTCATGGGGTTTCTCTCCCGTTTCGCGGTGCGCGTTTCGTTTGGGTGGCGAAGCTTTCGGCTATCGGCGCCGCCATGTAAAGTCCAGCGCCGCGCCGTGTCGCAATATGCGTTCTATTTCAGGCGCGTAGCTGCCGTTGTTGACATGCAAGACGAATCCGGGGAGCAGGGAAACCGGCGCCCGGATGTCCTTGCGGCCGCGCAGGATGACCCGGTGGGCCGGGCGGCCGTCATCCTTCGACCAGAGGGGGACGACGACCGTCTCGCCGATCCCGGAAGCGGTATAGGCCCCGAGATGCTCGTCCAGGCGCTCGGCCGTCAGGATCGTCGTCAGCGTGCCGCCGCGGCGCAGCATGGTGGCCGCGAACCGCACCCAGTGCACGAGGTCCGCGCCCTGCTCGACATGCGCTTTCGCACGCTGCTCGTTGCGGGGCGGAGGGCCGGCCCCGTCGGAATTCCAGGGCGGGTTGGCCATCGCATGGTCGAAGCTGGCGGGTCCGAGGCGGGCCGGCGGGGCGCGCAGGTCGCCGACGATGACGTCCACCGTCCGGTCGAGGCCGTTCGCCTCGACATTCCGGCGGCAGAGCGCGGCGAGGTCCGCGTCGTTCTCGAGGCCGGTGATGAGGCAGCCTTCGACGCGGCTGGCGAGACACAGGGCCGCAGCGCCGCTGCCCGCCCCGATCTCCAACACGCGCTCGCCCGGCCCGGCGGGCACGGAAGCCGCCAGCAGCACGGGGTCGATCGCGACCCGGTAGCCGTCCACGGGCTGGCGCAGCCGGACCCTGCCGCCGAGCAGCGTGTCTTCGCTGACAGCCTCGTTCACAGTCCCCCCAGATCCTGCCGCGCGGTCTCCAGCAGGCGGCGCGCCTCGTCATAGTCTTCGTCCGCGACCATCACGCGCCGGGGCAGAATGCCGATGCTGCCCTCGACGATGCTGGCATGGCTGTCCAGCACCACGGCTTCGATGCCGCGCGCCGCGAGCTCGGCGGTCAGCCAGGAGATCGCGACGGGGTCGGTGGTCTTCAATACGGCCTTCATCCTGCCTCCCCGGCGCTTGACCGGCTTTCCGCCGAGCCTATGCTCGCCTCTCCCCCGCCTGAAGGTCAAACCTCCCGTGACACTAGCGGCAACATCCCCGCCGGCTGCCGAGCCGCTGGCCGCGTTGCAGGCGCTTGTCGGGGCGGACATGGCGCGCGTCAACGCCCTGATCCTGGAGCGGATGCAGAACGAGGTCGCGCTGATCCCGCAACTGGCCGGCCATATCGTCGCATCGGGGGGCAAGCGGCTGCGCCCCATGCTCACGCTCGCGTCCGCGCGCCTCTGCGGCTATGAGGGGCGGCGCCATGTCGACCTGGCGGCCTGCGTCGAGTTCATCCACACGGCCACCCTGCTGCACGACGATGTCGTGGACGAGAGCATGCTGCGGCGCGGCACGGAGACGGCCAACGCCGTGTGGGGAAACCAGGCGAGCGTGCTGGTCGGGGATTTTCTCTTCAGCCGCTCGTTCCAGCTCATGGTCGATGTCGGGTCGCTGGAGGTGCTGGGCATCCTCGCCAATGCCTCCGCGACGATCGCCGAGGGCGAGGTGCGCCAGCTTGCGACCGTCAGCCGGCCCGAGACCGGGATCGCCGACTATCTGAAGGTCGTCGAGGGCAAGACCGCCGCGCTGTTCGCCGCCGCCTGCCGCATCGGCGCCGTCATTGCGGACCGGCCGCGCGCCGAGGCCGACGCGCTGGAGACCTACGGCATGAACCTCGGCATCGCCTTCCAGCTTGCCGACGACGTTCTCGACTATTCGGCCCGGCAGGCGGACCTCGGCAAGACCGTGGGCGACGATTTCGCCGAGGGCAAGGTCACGCTCCCGGTCATCCTGGCCTTCGAACGGGGCAACGGGGAGGAGCGCGCCTTCTGGCAGCGGGTCCTGGGCCAGGACGGGCGCGAGGCCGGTGATTTCCGCAAGGCGCTCGCCCTGTTGCGGCGCCATGACACGCTGGCGGAGACGCTGGACCGGGCGCGCTCGCACGCCGAAGACGCCAAGCGGGCGCTGCGGTCCTTCGGGGACAGCCCGGTGCGGGCCGTGCTGGCCGATATCGCCGATTTCTGCGTCGACCGCGTGTATTAGTGCACGATCCGCTCCGGTTGAAACGGCCTCGCCCCTATAGCCTCAACCGTCACCCCGGACGGAGCGGAGCGGAGATCCGGGGGCCATCTCCCGGCCTGCGCGCCAGGCTGGACCGGTCGAGGCTGGGCCCCGGATCGGGGTCCGGGGCGACGAATTAGGTCAATGCCGAACGCCGCCCCACAGAGGCCGTCGTTTCAGTAGGAATGGATCGTGCTCTAGCCGTCTATTAGCCGCCGGTGGCGAGGCGGCGGTCCAGATAGGCCTCGACCGCGTTGTTCAGCTGTTCGAGATGGCGCGTGAACAGGTGGTTGGCGCCGGGAATGACCTTGTGGTCGATGACGATGCCGCGCTGGGTGCGCAGCTTCTCGACCAGCTTCTCCACCGAGTCCGTCGTCACGATCTCGTCCCGCGTGCCGTTGACGATCAGGCCCGAGGACGGGCAGGGCGCCAGGAAGGAGAAGTCGTACATGTTGGCCGGCGGGGCGATGGAGATGAAGCCCGAGATTTCCGGCCGGCGCATCAGCAATTGCATGCCGATCCAGGCGCCGAAGGAAAAGCCCGCGATCCAGACCTTGACGGGGTCCTTCCTGAGGCTTTGCATGTGGTCGAGAATGGCCGCCGCATCGGCGAGCTCGCCTTCCCCGCGCCCGTATTCGCCCTGCGAGCGCCCGACGCCGCGGAAGTTGAAGCGCATGACCGAGAACCCGCGCCGGACGAAGCAGTGAAACAGGTTGTAGACGACCTTGTTGTGCATCGTGCCGCCATGCTGCGGATGCGGATGCAGCATCAGCGCGATGGGCGCCGCCTGGTCGTCGACATGATGGTAGCGCGCTTCCAGCCGGCCCTCGGGACCGTTCACGATAACGTCGGGCATGGGCCTGGAATCCCGCTCCTTCGTTCCGGGCGGCGAGCCTGCCGCCGCAAGGCGAATTTTCCGAGGGTAGCAGGAACCTAACTGGTTCGGGCGGCGAGGGCCGTCAAGAGGCCGCATCATGGCAAAACGCCGCATTTACATGGATTGGAACGCCACCGCGCCGCTGGCTCCGGCCGCGCGGGACGCCATGACGGCTGCGATGGCCATGCTCGGCAATCCCTCCTCCGTGCATGGCGAGGGGCGCGCCGCGCGCCGCCTCGTCGAGGACGCGCGGGCGCGGGTTGCCGCCTTTGCCGGCGCGGCCCCGGAGCAGGTCGTGTTCACCTCCGGCGGCACGGAAGCGAACGCGCTCGCGCTGGCGGGGCGCGAATGGCTGGCGGGCGCGAGCGAGCATGTCTCCGTGCTGGACCATGCGCACGGCCCCCGCCTGGCGGTGGACGGCGGCGGGCGCGTCTGCCCGGACGCGATTCCGCCGGGCGCGGCCGTCGCGCTCATGGCCGCCAACAACGAAACCGGAGCGGTCCACCCGCTGGCGGAGATCGGGCGCCGGGTGCGGGAGACGGGCGGCCTCTGGCATTGCGACGCCGTCCAGGCGGCCGGACGCCTCGACCTTGCCGCGATAGACGCCGATTCGCTGGCGCTCTCGGCGCACAAGCTGGGCGGCCCGATGGGCGTCGGCGCGCTGGTGCTGAGACGTGAACGCGCGCTCGACGGCCCGATCCGGGGGGCGCAGGAGCGCCGCCGGCGCGGCGGCACGGAGAATGTCGTCGGCATTGCCGGCTTCGGCGCGGCGGCATGCGCGCTGGCCGACGTCAAGGCGCTCCGCGACCGCATGGAAGCCCGCCTCGAAGGCGCGGTGTTCTACGGCCGCGACGGGCCGCGCCTCGGGAACACGAGCTGCATCGGCATGCCCGGCGTCTCGGGCGAGACCCAGGTGATGGCCTTCGACCTCGAAGGATTCGCGGTGAGCGCGGGCGCCGCCTGCTCGTCCGGGAAGGTGGGCGCGTCGCATGTCCTGCTGGCGATGGGCGTGAATGAAACGGCGGCGGGCGAGGCCATCCGCGTCAGCCTCGGACCGGGCTTGGCGGCAGCCGATATCGACGCCTTTGCGGAGGCCTGGAACCGCCTTGCGGCAAGGTTGCGAAGGGGGTAGAAGGCGCGGCTCACAGGATTGGGTCGGATGCCGAAGATCACCTTTGTCAGCCCGGACGGAAGCGAGCAGACCGTCGAGCCTCCGGCGGGCCTGACGATTCTGGAAATCTCGCGCAAATACGATATCGACATCGAGGGCGCCTGCGAGGGCTCGCTCGCCTGCTCGACCTGCCATGTGATCGTCGATGAGGACTGGTACGGGAGGCTGGCGGAGCCCGACGAGGACGAGGAGGACATGCTCGACCTCGCCTTCGGCCTGACGCCGACCTCCCGGCTCGGCTGCCAGATCGAGGTGACGGACGAGCTGGACGGGATCCGCGTCACGCTCCCCGAAGAAACCCGGTCGCTGCTCTGATGGGCCTGTTCGAGCGGCTGAAAGAGGCCGCCGCCGCGGACTGGCGGGCCTATATCGACCATCCCTTCGTGCGCGCCGTCGGCGACGGCAGCCTGCCCGAGGCCTGTTTCCGCCACTATCTGGAGCAGGACTACCTTTTCCTGGTCCATTTCGCGCGCGCCTACGCGCTGGCGGCGTTCAAGGGCGATACGCTCGCCGACATCCGCCACGGCGCGGAAACCGCGCTCGCCATCGCCGACACGGAAATGCGCCTGCATGTCGCCTTCTGCAAGGGATGGGGGCTGGAGGAGGCCGACATGGCCGCCCTGCCGGAAGCCCCGGCGACGATGGCCTATACGCGCTATGTGCTGGAGCGCGGGCTCGCCGGCGACCTGCTGGACCTGCATGTCGCGCTCGCGCCCTGCATCGTCGGCTATGCCGAGATCGGCAGCGCGCTCGCCGGCTCCGCGCGGGGCAACCCCTACGGCGCCTGGATCGAGATGTATGCGGGCCGTGAGTATCAGGAGACCGCGGCGGCGGCGATCGCCCGGCTCGACGAGCTGTTCGAGCGGCGCGGCGGCCCGGCGCGGCTGCCGGGCCTCGAACGCATCTTCGGCGACGCCACCCGGCTGGAGATCGACTTCTGGCAGATGGGCCTGTCGCCGAACGCCTGACGGGCTAGGTATTCCGCAACAGGTGGATGAGGGCGGAGGTGTCCCAGCGGCCGCCGCCCTCCTGCTGGACATGCTTGTAGAACTGGTCGATGGCGGCGGTCATCGGCAGGCGCGCGCCGTTGCGCTCCGCCTCGGCCAGGCAGATGGCGAGGTCCTTGCGCATCCAGTCCACGGCGAAGCCGAAATCGAACTTGTCATCGATCATGGTCTGGCCGCGATTGTCCATCTGCCAGGACCCCGCCGCGCCCTTGGAAATGACCTCCAGCACGAGCGGCATGTCGAGCCCGGCCTTGAGGCCCATGTTCAGCGCTTCCGAAAGCCCCTGCAGCAGGCCGGCGATCGCGATCTGGTTCACCATCTTGGTGAGCTGCCCGTTGCCGGGCGCGCCCAGCAGCGTGACCGCGCGCCCGTAGCAGGTCATGGCCGGCCGGGCGCGCTCGAAGGGCTCGCTGTCGCCGCCGCACATCACGGTGAGCACGCCGTTCTCCGCGCCGGCCTGGCCGCCGGAGACGGGCGCATCGATGCAGGCGACGCCGCGCTCCCCGCCTTCCGCGTAAAGCTCGCGGGCGAGGTCGGCCGAAGCGGTGGTGTGGTCCACATAGACCGAGCCCGGCCGGATGCCGGCGAAGATGCCGTCATCGCCGTAAACGACGCTGCGCACATCGTCGTCATTGCCGACGCAGGAGAACACGATGTCCGCGCCCGCCGCCGCCTCCCGGGGCGTGGCGGCCGTGCCGCCTCCGTGGGCGGCGGTCCAGGCCTCGGCTTTCTCGCCGGTGCGGTTATAGACGGTGACCTTGTGGCCGGCGGCGGCGAGATGCCCCGCCATCGGGAAGCCCATGACGCCCAGGCCGACAAATGCAAGCGAAGCTGTGTTCATGGTGGTGAAATCCGCATTCCGGGAACCGCCGTCATCATAGCGGGACGCGGCGGATGAGGTCAGCCTCGATCCGGCGCCAGATGTCCCAGTCGGGCGCGACCAGCAGGCCGTGGCGCGGGCCCAGCGGCCGGTAGGGCTGGCCGCCGTGCAGGGCCGCCGCGCCGCCGGCTTCCTCGTGCAGCAGGCAGCCCGCGGCATGGTCCCAGGGATTGAGCCGGGTGTAGAGGCCGAAATGCGCCCGCCCGATGAGGCGCGCCAGATATTCCTGCCCGACGCAGCGCGTGTTGAAGCAGTGGCCGAGGCGGCCCCGCCCGCGCCCCCAGATTTCGCGGTAGGCGTCGCTCGTGCGGAACTTGTAGCCGTAGATCGCGCCGTTCATGTCGCGGAGGTCGGCGGGCCGCACGACCCTGAGCCTGCGTTCGCCCATGAAGGCGCCGCCGCCCCGTTCTGCCGCCGCCATGCGCTCGGAGAAGGGGTCGTAGATCCAGCCGGCGACCGTCTCGCCGCCGGTGACGAGCGCGACGATGGTGCAGAACAGCGGGTAGCCGGAAGCGAAATTCGCCGTCCCGTCCAGCGGATCGACGACCCAGACGGGACGGTCTCCCGCCAGCAGGTCGAGAACGCCGGGATCGGCCGCCGCCGCTTCCTCGCCCAACAGCACCGAGCCCGGCAGAAGGTCCGGCAGCCGCCTGGCGAAACGCGCCTCCATCGCCAGATCGACGGCGGTGACGAAATCGTTGGGCGACTTCTCGCCGATATCGCCGGGGTCGAGGTCGGTGAATTGCCGCACCATCTCGGCTGCGGCGGTCTCTCTGATGACCGACGCAACCCTGTCGAGGTCCACCTTCACGTCGATTCGGCCGGAATCTTCGGGATGCTGCGCTCTTCCTCCGGGCGCCGGTCGGGCGGCGTCACGATGCCGCCGGAGACCACCATCTTGATGCCCTCCTCGACGGTCATGGAAAGCGGCGTCAGGTCCCGCCTCGGCACGAACAGCAGGAAGCCGGAGGTGGGGTTGGGTGTCGTCGGCAGGAAGATGTTCACCAGTTCGTCTTCCGTCAGGTTCTGGACTTCGCCCTCGGTCTTGCCAGAGACGAAGGCCAGGCACCAGAGGCCGCGCCGGGGATATTCCACCAGCACGACCTGCCGGAAGGCGGTCGATCTGTGCGCCAGAACGGTTTCGAAAATCTGCTTGAGCGCGCCATAGACGGTGCGCACGACGGGCATGCGGTTCAACAGGCGCTCGCCGGCCCGGATCAGCGTCCGGCCCATCAGGCCGGCGGCCAGGTAGCCGACCAGCGAGAGCGCGATGACGAACATGACCAGGCCGATGCCCGGTATCGAGAAGGGCAGATACTGTTCCGGGTTGTAGCCTTCCGGGATGATGGCCCGGATCCTGGAATCGAAGAACTGGATGATCTGCCAGGCCAGCCAGGCGGTGATGCCGATGGGAGCCGTGACGAGGACGCCCGCGATCACATAGTTGCGGAAGCGCAGCGGCAGGCTGCGCCCGAAGCGCGCCGCCCGCACGCGCGTTCTCCTGCCCCGTCTCCGCGGTGCCTTACGCGCCATCCGCGCTCCCTTCGTCGATCGGGCGGCAGATGCGCCCCTTGCGGCCCGGTCCGGGGCCGGAATGGTTCGGCATGATCAGGATCGCTCCGTCGTAGGGCGTCGCGATCTCGCGGTCGCCGTCATGGGCGATGACCGTGCCGGCCCGCTCGAACACCTCGCAGCCGATATAGGGCGCGGCGAAGCGGAACCGGTCGGTCCGGGCGACGATACCATCGGTCACCTCCAGCAGGCGCGGCCGGGCCGGCGCCCTGTCGGCGATATGGGCTTCGACATCGGCGAAGTCGAGGCTTCCGGCGGCCGCGATGAAACGCAGGACCGTGTCGAGCGCATGTGCGGCCGTTGCAGCCGCCCAGTGCTCGCCCGCTTCCACGAGAAGGGCGACCTGCGGGTTCGCCGGGTCGTTGAAGGGCTTGTGCTCGATCATCCTCAGCCCTTCGACATGGCCCGGCCCGCAGACGACCGTTCCGGGGTAGCCGACCTTCAGGGCGAAGGCGCGCTCCTTCTCCAGGCCGTGGCAGAGCATCAGGGGAACCGAGGCGGTGCTCATCGAATGGACGTCGAGCAGGAAATCCGCCTGCTCGAAAACCGGCCGCAACTCGCGGGCGCGCTCCAGCTCGACGCTCCGGCGCGGACCGTCCAGGGTTTCCAGCGTCCACACCCGGTTGAAGTCCTCGTCCACGAAGCGCGAGGCGCCGGGATTCCCCGGATCGAAGCGCTCATAGGCGGCGATATTCGCAAAGCAGAGCGTCAGCACGCCCCGGCGCGGCCGGATGCCCTGCCGGAACAGGAAATCGAGCGCGATGGCGCCGCAGATCTCATTGCCGTGGGTGACGGCGTTGACGAGCACATGCGGGCCCGGAACGCCGCTGTCCAGGCGGTGGACATAGTCGATACCCGTATTGCCGGCCCTGTAGGGAGCGATATCGGGGGCTTCCAGTTCCACGGTAAAGCTCGGCATCGGGCTTTCCTCGTCTTCTGCGGCTGCCGGCATCTAACCCGGATTTCTCACCGGGTGTAGGTGCATCGGGGCTCTGCATGTGAGAAAGTACTTCTGCTTCAAAGACTTGTCCTGTTGCAGAGGAGCGCCCCGATGCGTACAGAGTGTAACCTGACCCCGATGCGATTTGCACG
>JAJDVH010000277.1 GCA_022826185.1 Alphaproteobacteria bacterium | reverse complement strand
GGGGGAGGCGGTCAAGGAGCGAACCGCCATATGCCCGAACCGGCCACGCAATATGCCCCATGCGCATGCGGAACATGACAAAACATGACACATCGCGAGGGAGGCCGAGCGCGCCTCATGACAAAACATGACACTCCATGACACGTCCGCAGGGGCCCGCCGCGCACGCTCCCCGACCGTCGCCCCGGCCCTCCTCTCGTCATGCCGTCCTCATATCGTCATGCCCGGAACCAGTCCGGGCATGACGGAAGAGCCTGTCGAAGGAGGGCGATCGGGCGGCGGGCGTCGAATCCGTCATGGGTTCCGGTCAACGACCGCGGGTATCACTCCCCCTCCAGCGCGATGCGGTGGCTGTCGAGCAGGCCGGGTGCGCGGGCGGGATCGCTGCGGCCCCAGCCGCATTCGGTGGCGATGCCGAAGGAGGCGACCGCCTGCGCCGCAGCGGCGATGCGGCGGCGGTCGCCTGCGCGGTCGTCATGGTGGATGAGGCCGAGATAAAGCTCGCAGCCCTCCGGCAGGCTGAGGGCGGACAGCGGCGCGTAATAGGCCGCGTCGTCCCGGTGTTTCGGCGCGGGGACATGGACGAACTGGAGGGAGCGCTCCAGCCCGGCGACGATGCCGTGGGCGATCTCGACCGCGTTGGCGAGGTCGGTCGGCATCACCACATGCTCGTCGTTCGGCGTGCCGTAGCAGAGGTGGTAGCCGAGCTCCACGGGTTCCGGCACGGCGTTGCCGAGGCGCGCCAGCATGCCGGTGATGTCCTGCTTGTAGCTCGCCGGCCGGTTCGGGAAATATCCCTCCCAGGCGAGCACCTCCTGGCAGACGTCCCACTGGATCGCGAGATCGTCATTGGGGATCGCGGCGCAGATCCTGGCGAGGTCGGCCTTGAAGGCGCGCTCATAGGCTGCGAAGAACTCCGGGCGGCACGACGGCGAAACGAACCAGTATCCGACCGCCATCGGCGTCGGCAGGCAGACTTGGAAGCGGACGCCGGCCGGCAATGTCCCGGCGTCGCGCATGGCGGTGAAGCGGGCGTAGGAGACGGCGGCCTCGGGCGCATAGCCGGGGTCGAACTCGACCGTCGCCGGATCGACGCCGGCGCGGAAGCGGAACAGCTCCCACTCGCGGATCAGCTTGCCGTCCCATTGGTGGATGCGCGCCTTGTCCTCGTCGGCCGCCACCTCCATCGCCGGATGGGCCTCGACCCTGGCCCGTTGCCAGAAGATCCAGCGGGCCCGCTCGCCGGTCTCGCCGTCCGGAATCCGCCTGAGATGCGCGCCCAGCCGGCTGCCGATTTCCGCGAAGGCCGTGTCGGCGTCGGGGTAGGGCAGGCTGCCGACAAGATGGGCGCAGGTGAGCGGCATGGCGGGCCTCCCCTGGATATGGACGCCGCCATGGTACAATGGCGGCGGGTAAAGCCAACAGGCGCGGAACGGGAGGGGCAAAGTGACATTCGACTGGCGTTCGGCGGACGACGCGGTGCTGGAGGCGCATTTCAATCCGCGCGCCGCTGTGGGCGATGAGGCGGTCGAAATCCACCTCGGCGAGTATCTGGCCGAGGCGGAGGCGGCGCGGGAGAAGTGGCCCGGCAGCTACGACATCGCCTACGGCGCCGGGCCGCGCGAGACGCTGGACCTCCACCGGCCGGCGTCGGGCGGCAATGGCGCGCTGTTCATGTTCATACACGGCGGCTACTGGCGGCGGTTCTCCAAGGCGGACCACAGCTTCGCCGTCGGCGGCTTCGTCGAGCGCGGCGTGACCGTCGCCAATGTCGATTACGCGCTCTGCCCGGATGTGACCCTGGACGGGATCGTGGCCGAGATGCGCGCCTGCCTCGCCTTCGTCCATGCCCATGCCGAAGGGTGGGGCTGCGACCCGGCGCGGCTGTTCGTCGGCGGCCATTCCGCCGGGGCGCACCTGACCGCCATGCTGTTGGGGGACCCGGCCTCGGCGCCGCTCATCGCGGGCGCGCACTGCATGAGCGGCATCTATGAGACGCCGGTCGTGCGCCGGATTTCGGTGAACGAGGAGGTGCGGCTCGACGAGGCCATGGCGGCGCGCAACGACGTCTTCGCCAACCCGCCGGTGAAGCCCGTGCCGATGGTGGTCTCGGTCGGCGGCGAGGAGCCGGCCGGCTGGCAGGCGCAGAGCGCGGGCTATGCCGACATTGCCGAGGCCGCCGGCTGCGCGGTCGAGCGCGTGACCGTGCCGGGCGCCAACCACTTCTCGATGCTCTTCGACGCCGTGCGGACTGGCGGCAGGTCCTTCGAAGCCTTCGCGGCGAAGATGTAGCGCGCCCTCCGGCCGGTTTGGACCGGTGCAGGGGAGCTTCGCCGATACCGTCGCCCCGGACCCCGATCCGGGGCCCGGCCTCAACCGGTTCGGCTTGGTGGAAAAGCCGGAAGATGGACCCCGGCTCTCCCCCGGATCGGGTCCGGGGCAGGCTGCTTCGCTCCGGCCGGGGTGACGATTGCGGGCTCAGAAGGTCCCGCCCATCCGCTCGATCTGCGCCCGCACCTCGGCGGGGGACACGCCCGACTCGCGCAGGCTTTGCAAGGTCAGCGCCCGGTCGCGCTTGGCGAGGCGGCGGCCGTTCTCGTCGGTCAATACCGGGTGGTGTTCGTAGTCCGGCATCGGGAGGCCGAGCAGCCGTTGCAGGCGGTTCTGGACCGGCACGGCGAAGGCCAGGTCCTCGCCGCGCGTCACCAGCGTCACGCCCTGCAGCGCGTCGTCCACGACGACGGAAAGGTGATAGCTCGTGCGGATGTCCTTGCGCGCGACCACCGTGTCGCCGTCGGTGAGCCGCAGCGCGTAGGCGTCGCCCCGCGCCATGCGCGCCTTGCGCCCGGCATCGGTCAGCGCCAGGCAGGTGCCGGGGTAGGGCGGCCCCTCGGGGCCGTGGGGCGCGGTCGCCGCCGCCTCGATCTCCCGGCGCGTGCAGAAGCAGGGGTAGAGGAGTCCGCGTTCTTCGAGTGACGCGAGGGCGCGGGCGTAGTCGTCCATATGGTCCGACTGCCGGCGCGCCGGCTCTTCCCATTCGAGGCCGAGCCAGGCGAGGTCCTCCAGGATGCCGGCTTCGAATTCCGGGCGGCAGCGGCTGCGGTCGATGTCCTCGATCCGGACGAGGAAGCGCCCGCCCGCCCGCGCGGCCCGGTCGGCGGCGAACAGCGCGGCATAGGCGTGGCCGAGATGCAGCCGGCCCGTCGGGCTGGGGGCGAAGCGGGTAATAGTCTGCATGGAGAGGTGACAAGAACCCGGCTTTGGGCTAGCCGTCAACGCCATGCGACTCGACGGCCCCCGGCATCCGCCCGCAACGGGCGCGGCGCCCGCCCGCATCGTGCTGCTGCTGCACGGCTACGGGGCGGACGGCGACGACCTGATCGGCCTGGCGCCCGCCTGGGCCCCGGCCATGCCCGACGCGCTGTTCGTGTCGCCGCACGCGCCCTTTCCCTGCGAGGGCGCGCCGTTCGGCCGCCAGTGGTTCGGCATCTACGGGCGCGACGACGAGATGCGCCTGGCCGGCCTGCGCGCGGCCTCGGCGATGGTGGACGCCTTCATCGACGACCTGCTGGAGGAAACCGGCCTGCCGCCGGCCGCGCTCACGCTGGCGGGCTTCAGCCAGGGCACGATGCTGGCCCTGCACACCGGGCCCCGGCGCGCCGAGCCGCTGGCGGGCATTCTCGGCTATTCCGGCCGCTTGCTGGCCCCGGAGCTGCTGGACGGAGAAGCGTTGAGCCGGCCGCCGGTGGCGCTGATCCACGGCGAGATGGACGAGCTGGTGCCCTATTCCTCGATGGCGGAGGCCGCCGCTGCGCTGGAGCAGGCCGGTTTCGCGGTCGAGACGCACGGGCGGCCGGGCCTCGGCCACGGCATCGACCCGGCCGGCCTGCAGGCCGGGCTGGCGTTCATGGCCCGGATCGGGGGGTAGGGGGCTTACTCGAACGCCTGGTCCCACGATTCCGGGAGCAGCCGGTAGCCGCCATTCTCGCGGACGAGATGCGAGAAGCCAGGGAAGTGGAGGTGCATCCCGGCGATCAACAGCCTGTCGCTGGCGGCCATGTCGAAAAGCCGCATGCGCGAGGCGGCGGCGCGCTCGGGGTCGGTGTCAAAGGCGATGGTGACCTCCGGATGCGCCACCTGGATATCGGGGACATGCACCGTGTCGCCCCAGATCAGCAGGCTGCGGTCTCCCGATGCGATCAGGTAG
Source organism: Alphaproteobacteria bacterium (assembly GCA_022826185.1). Classification (GTDB taxonomy): domain Bacteria; phylum Pseudomonadota; class Alphaproteobacteria; order Bin95; family Bin95; genus Bin95. The sequence continues at coordinate 5,643 of JAJDVH010000277.1, read as the reverse complement.
GCGGTGTGGCCGGGCGTATGCCCGTGGGCGGGCAGCGCCGTCACGCCCGGAAAGACCTCCCCGGAACCGAAGAGCCGCATGACGCTCTTGTAAGGCGCGATCTGATCCCGGCCGGCCTGGAAATAAAGCAGCTGCTCGCGCTCGGTCGCCCGGCTCATGGCGGCGTCGTCGGCCCAGTGCACCGGCTCGTTCTCGTGCATGACGAGTTCGGCGTTGGGAAAGAGGCGCGCGCCCGTCGCCCGGTCCGAGAGGCCGGCGGAATGGTCGGGATGCATGTGCGTCAGCAGGATGGTGTCGATTTCCGACGGCTCGATTCCCGCCGCTTTGAGGTTACTGCCGAGCCACCCGGCGGTCGGGCCGAGATAGGTGCCGGAGCCGGTGTCGATCAGCGCCGTGCGGCCGCCTGAATGAACGACGAAGGTATTGACCGCCGTGCGCCGCGCCGGCTGGAACACGGCGGCCATTTCGGCCTCGCCGACCGCGGGATCGATTCCCTGGAGGACGGTGAGGTCGCCGTCGAGATAGCCGTCGCTGAGAGCGGTGACGGTGATGTCGCCGATGCGGCGGTGGTAAACGCCGGGAATCTGGCTGGTCGGTGCGGGCATGGGACGGCGGCTCTTTCTCGCTGCGGGCGCTCGGATACAATCATAGCGAATGTGCGCATGAAGAGGGGATGCCCGATGGCTACTGAGACACCGCCCGACCGGGACGCGGTTCGCAAGTTCGTTCCGAAGATGATCGAGATGACCGAGAACGTCGTTTACGGCGATGTCTGGGAACGCGAAGAACTGTCGAAGCGCGACCGCAGCCTGATTACCGTGGCGACCCTGGTGGCGCTCGGCCGCGAGCGGCAGTTGAAAGGCCATGTCGGGCGGGCGCTCGACAACGGCGTGACGCCGGAGGAGCTGTCGGAACTCATTACCCATCTCGCGCTCTACGCCGGCTGGCCGGCGGCGATGACGGCCGCGCTGGTGGCCAAGGACGTGGTCGCCGAGCGCGCCTCCAAATGAAGCCGGCAGAAGGCCCGCATGTCTGGCGGGCCGCAGACCTCGCCGCCGACCGGTCCTGGTGCATCGACCTCGCGCCGGCGGAGATCGCATCGCTGGAAGCGGGCCGCTTCGATCTGCCGCGCCTCGACGAGGTGCGCATCGGGCTGGAGCGCGGACGCGGCCTCGCGCTGGTCCGCGGCCTGCCCGTCGCGCGCTATGGCGAAGAGACGGCGGCGGCGATCTTCAGCGGCATCGGCGGGGCGCTCGGCGTCGCCGTTTCGCAGAGCTACAAGGGCGACCGGATCGGCCATGTCCGCGATATCGGCGAGGCCGGGCGTTACTACACGGTCGGCGGCGCGCTCGAAATGCACATGGACCCGGTCGATGTCGTGGGGCTGCTCTGCCTGAAGAAAGCCGTCCGCGGCGGGGAAAGCCGTGTCGCCAGTTCGGCCGCGGTGCACAACGCGGTGCTGGCGGAGCGGCCGGACCTCATGCGGTTTCTCCGCAGGGGCTTCCATTACACCAGCCGGGAGGAGGACAAGGCCGCCGGCGCGCCCCCGGTCACGCCGCACCGGGTGCCGGTCTTCGGGGACATCGACGGCCGGTTCGCCGCCTTCCTGCTGCCGATCGCGATCCGCAATGCCGAGAAGGCGGGGGCGCCGCTTTCGCCGGCGGAGCGGGAGGCGCTGGAGGCGGTCGCCCGGATCGCCGCCGGGCCCGAGCACGCCTGCGAAATGGACCTCGAACCGGGCGACATGCAGTTCCTCAACAACAGGCTCATTCTTCACGGCCGGGCCGACTACCGCGATGCGCCGGAGCCGGACCGCAAGCGCCATATGCTGCGCCTCTGGCTGATGATGCCGGACTGGCCGCCGCGTCCGGAAACCATGACCATGCACGCCCGGCACGACCGCGCCGGGGGCGGCATCGCGCCGAAGCCATCCGTTGCCACCGGGGACCGTCCATGACCGGGCGCCGCATAGCGCCGCTTTCCGTCGAGGAGGCCGTCGCGCGTGGCGGCGAAGTGCGCATTCATCCCGACCTTGCGCGCCTCGAGGTGATGCGGGCGCTGCTGCACCACCCGCCGCTCGCCAAGGCGATCCAGACGCTGCTCATCATGCTGCTCTACAAGGGCCGGATCCTGGACGAGCGGCTGCGCGAACTCCTCATCATGCGCATCGCCTGGCGGACGGCGTCTCTCTATGAATGGACGCAGCACTGGCGCGTCGCCCGCGGCCTCGGCATGGAGGAAGCCGACATTCTGGGCGTGCGCGACTGGCGCGGCTTCGCCGGCTACGGCCGGCCCGAGCGCGCCGTGCTCGCCGCCGTGGACGAGACGCTCGACACCGGCGCCGTATCGCCCGCAACGATGGCGGAATGCCTCGACCTTCTCGGCGGCCCCGCGCAGGGGATCGAGCTGCTGGCGGCCATCGGCAATTGGCGCATGTTCTCGCAATTGCTGCGCACCCTGCGCATCCCGCTGGAGGAAGGCGTGGCCGCCTGGCCGCCGGACGGCGCCGTTCCGCCCGAGCCCCGGATCGGCGTTTCGGGCGGCCTGGCGGGCCAAGAAGGGGTGGCCGGCGACCCCGTCCTGCCGCTGCTCCCGCCCGACGAATCCGCCGGCCGCGGGAGGGAACTCGGCCTCGACGACGGGCAGGCGCGGCGCGCGCCCTACCGGTTGCTGCTGCAGCATCCGCCGCTTGCGAGGGCGTTGAACGGCCTGCTCTCGCGCCTTCTCTACAACGGCGTGCTGGATGCCCGCGTGCGCGAGCTGGTCATCATGCGGACCGCCTGGCGCACCGGCTCGGCGGTGGAATGGGCGCGCCATGTGCCGTTCTGCCGGCGGATCGGCGTCAGCGACGCGGACCTGCTCGCGGTCCGGAAGCCTCTGGAGGACACGGATTTCAACGCAGCCGAGCGCGCGGCGCTCATGGCGACCGACGACACGCTGGAGACGGGCGCCGTCGGGGACGACGCCTGGGCGGCCTGCGAGACGGCGTTCGGGACCCTGCCCGAACTCCTGGAACTCGTGGCGGCGATATCCCACTGGCGCATGTATTCGCAAATCCTGCGCAGCAGCGGCGCCCCCCATGAGGAGGGCGACACGGTCTGGGCGCCGGACGGCCGGTTTCCTTGAGGGCATGTCCGATCGAACCGTGGATTTCCATGCATGGGGTCTGTTTATCGAATTGCGCAAGATGCCAGATGCCTTTATGGTCCAGTTCTGTTCCTGGTGCGCCGCCGGAATGAGGACACGTGGGAATGACGCCGGAATTGATCGGGATTTTTGCTGTTGGCGGGGCGGTTATCGCCGTCAATATTGCTGTGTTCGCATGGCTGAAATCGGACATCGGCGAGCTTCGGCGGGATATCGCAAGCGCACGGGAACGGCTTTCCGCCGTCGAGACCAAGGTCGATCTCGCGCTCGCGACGAGGCCGCCTTTGGCTGCGGGCGAATAGCGTTCGCCTCCGGGGAGCGGCCCCCGGCGCGCAGTTCGCCGCTCTCTGAAACGGAAGGCTGACAGGCTCATGCATCCATCCCCGCTGTTCCGGCAGGCTTCGCGGGCCGCCAATCTGGCCTTTGTGGGAGAGCGCGGTTTCGGCGTTCTCGCCGTCGGCGCGGGCGACGCCGGCGGGCCCTTGCTCAGCCACATCCCGTTCCTGCTGGTGGAGGACGGCGGCGCGGTCCACGCCCATCTCGCCCGGCCGAACCCGATCCTGCAATGCCTGGCAGAAGGGGAGCGGCCGGCGGTGCTCGCCGTGGGCGGGCCGGACGGCTACATCTCGCCGGACTGGTATGAGTCCGACCCCGGCCTGGTGCCGACCTGGAACTATGTGGCGGTGCATCTGCGCGGTCGGCTGAGGCTCCGCCCGGAGGAGACGCTTCGGGACCATCTGGACGCGCTGGCGGCGCAATTCGAGGAACGGCTGCACCCCAAGCCGCCCTGGCGGATTTCCAAGGTCCCGGACCGCCAGCTGGAAGCGCTGATGCGGGCGATCCTGCCGGTCGAGCTCGAAGTGGAAAGGGTGGACGGCACCTGGAAGCTGAACCAGAACCGGCCCGACGAGGCGCGGCTGGCGGCGGCCGGCCACATGGAGGCCAGCGGCCTTGGCATGGAAACCGCCCTGCTTGCCGGGCTGATGCGGAACCTGCCGGAGGCGGACTGACCGATGCTGCGCTTCGACGGCTACAGGATATTGGTGACCGGCGGGTCGAGCGGCATAGGCAACGCCATGGCGACCGCCTTCCGCGACGCCGGCGCGGAAGTGGCGGCGACAGGCACGAGGCCGCGCGACGCCTATGAGAGCGACCTCGACGGGATCGAGTTCCACACCGTCGATGTCGGCGACGAGGAGCAGCGGCGCGCGCTGGCGGCGCGGTTCGACCGGCTGGACGTGCTGGTCAACAATGCCGGCATGGTCGCCTACCGGCGGGCGGAATACGAACCGGAGACCTTCCGCCGGGTGCTGGAGGTCAATCTCGGCGCGGGCCTGCATCTGGCGAGCCTGCTGCATGACCGGCTCGCCGCGCGCCCCGGCTCGGTCATCAACCTCTCCTCGATGACCGCCTTCTTCGGCAGCCAGGGCAACCCGGCCTACGGCGCCAGCAAGGCCGGCATCGTGCAGATGACCAGGACGCTGGCCGTGGCGTGGGGCGGCGACGGCATCCGCGTCAACGCCGTCGCGCCCGGCTATGTCCACACGCAGATGACCGACCGCTTCAAGCGGAACGAGGAGGCCGACCGGGGGATCGTTGCGCGCACGCCGCTCGGCCGCTGGGGCCTGCCGGACGACATGGCGAAGGTGGCGCTCTTCCTCGCCTCCGACCTCGCCGGCTTCGTCACCGGGCAGACGATCTCCGTGGACGGCGGCTTCGGCTGCGCTATCGGGTGAATTGAGCCAGGCTAGCATTTTGTTCCGGATTTAGAGAAATATTTCGTAACTGCCCGGGAGGGTTCTCGTGGCAGTAGGGATGTCCGGGTTCCGTTCAGGCGTATCGAAGTTCGCCGATGAAGCTTTCGGAGGATCCGCTCAGGGTGTCGAGGACGTCCCGCCCCTGCTTTTGAGCCGTGGCGATGACGGTGCGCAATATGGCGAAGTCGTCTGCGTCGCGCCGGGAGCGGAAGCCGCCGGAGATTTTCTGGCGCAGTTTCATCATGCGCAGGTCGCGCTCGGCCTCCTTGTTGGTGAACGGCGTGTCCGGCCCCGCAAGCTCCGCGTGCGGCGCTCCAGTTCCCCGATCCGATCACCAGGCCGCGCGTTCTGCTCCCGAAGCCACGCGGTCTCCTCACGAAGCAATCCGTTCTCCAACTCAAGACGCGCAATCTTCTGCCCGGAGGCCTCGGACCCCGCCGCCCGCAACGGGTCAAACGGCTCGGGACGACGCATCCACAGGTTGCCTCATTTTTCGATTCCACCGTCAACCCCCTCCTGGGCTGTTACGAAATGTCATGTTTTTGTCGTGACCGCCCTCCCGCGACCGGAGGTCCCCGCACCTCTTGCGCTTGTCCCTTTCCGTCATGCCCGGACTTGTTCCACGGCTGTCCGGTTTATTTTTGTGGACGGGTTGCATGGCATTGATTCTACTGGCGTCCAAGCGTTTGCGAACGTTTTGGACACGAAGGAGGCTCAATGCCATGCGCCACCACAATAG
>JAJDVH010000270.1 GCA_022826185.1 Alphaproteobacteria bacterium | reverse complement strand
CCACGGCCCAAAAGCAGGGTCGCGATGTCCTCGATACCCTGACCGGATCCTCCGAAAGCTTCATCGACGGCATCAAATACGCCTGAACGGAACCCGGACATCCCTAACGCCACGGGAACCATCCTGGGCAGTTACGACATTCCATGACACATGGCGCCGGGGTCTCGGCCGGCGCGCCGGTCCCGGACTGCAAACCGGGTCGGCCGACCGGATGCGGCGCCGGCAGCCCGGCTCATGACATTCCATGACAATTCCGGCTGCCGCAGCAGGGCGCATCCGGTCCGTGAGCGATCGCCCCTACACCCCTTCGGGCCGCGGCCCGCCCGTGGCCCAGTCGAGGAGTTGGGCGGTGTGGAGGACGGGGAGGCTCGTGGCGCCGGCGATCTGGACCATGCAGCCGATATTGCCCGCCGCCACGGCGTCCGGCTCCGTGCTCTCGATACGCGCGGCCTTGCGCGCGCCGAGGCGCGCGGCCAGTTCCGGCTGCAGCAGGTTGTAGGTGCCGGCGGAGCCGCAGCAGATATGGCCCTCCGGCACGGCGAGCGGCTCGAAGCCGGCCGCCTCCAGCAGGCGCATGGGCAGGGTCGTTATCTTCTGCCCGTGCTGCATCGAGCAGGCCGAGTGGTAGGCGACGCGCAGCCTCGGAACCGGGCCGTTCGCCGCCCGCTCCGCGAAACCGAGCTCGTCCAGCAGTTCGGTCAGGTCGCGGGTGCGGGCGGAAACCCAGGCCGCGTTTTCGGCAAGCGCCCGGTCGTTGCGCAGCATGTAGCCATAGTCCTTCACCTGCGTGCCGCAGCCGGACGCATTGACGACGATGCGGTCGGGCGCCGCGCGCATCCAGGCGCGCACATTGGCCGCCGCCGCCCGCTTCCCCGCGCCGGCCCGGCCCATATGGTGGACGAGCGCCCCGCAGCAGCCGGCGCCCTCCGCCACGACCACCTCCGCGCCCATGCGGGTCAGCAGGCGGACCGTCGCCTCGTTGATGGCGGGGTCGAGCACGGTCTGCGCGCAACCGGTGAGCAGCGCCACCCGCATCTTCCGCCCGCCCTCGGCCGGGAAGGTCTGCGGCCGGTCCACGGGCGAGGGCGGGGACAGGCGGCGGGGCGCCATGCCGGCCATCGCGCCGAGCCTGCCCGGCAGGAAGCGGGCAAGCAGCCTCGCCGCCATCGCGCCGAGCAGCGCCGCGCGGAACAGCGCCGGGCGCGGCAGCAGGAAGGCCAGCAGCCGGCGCAGCCATCGGTCCGCCGGCGGGCGGGCGAAGGTCCGCTCGATATGGGCGCGCGCATGGTCCACCAGGTGCATGTAGTTCACGCCCGAGGGGCAGGTGGTCATGCAGGAGAGGCAGGAGAGGCAGCGGTCCACATGGCGCACCGTCAGCGCGTCGGCCGCCCGGTCGTTCTCCAGCATGTCCTTGATGAGGTAGATGCGCCCGCGCGGGCTGTCGAGCTCGTCGCCCAGGAGCTTGAAGGTCGGGCAGGTGGCGGTGCAGAAGCCGCAATGCACGCAGCGCCTGAGGATCTGTTCGGACGCCGCGACATCGGGGTCGGCAAGCTGCGCCAGGCTGAAATCGGTCTGCATCAGAGGCCCTCGCCCATGCGGCCCGGATTGAGGATGCGCTTCGGGTCGAAGCTCTCCTTCACCCGCCGCGAAAGCGCCGCCAGCGATGGCGGCTGGGGATGGAAGACGGCTTCCGCCGCGCGCACCGCGTCCGGCGCGCGCACGCAGGTCGCATGGCCGGCGAGGCCCTCGCGGATCGCCGCACCGTGGCGGCCCGCCTCCAGCGCCAGCCAGACAAGGCCGCCCGCCCAGTCATACAGGCGTCCGGCGAGCGGCAGGCCGTGTTCGGCAAGCCGCGCCACCGTCGCCGCCCCGTCCGCCGGGGCCACGGAAAGCCGCCAGAGCTGCTCGCCCCGCCCCGCCAGCGGGCGGACATCGCGCACCGCCTCCCAGAAGGCGCGCGAGGCGGCCTCGGCCAGCACCTCCGCCTCGCCGCCGAAACGGCTGAGCAGGACCTCGCGCCGGGAGGCGACGGAGACCGCCGGGCCCTCCAGCCGGAGCCCGGTGCGCCCGCCCTCCTCCGCGAGGTGGGCGAAGCCGGAGACCTCCGCCGGCAGGCCCGAGGCTGCGGTCATCAGCGCGATGGCCGCCGCATCGTCGAGGCCGGCGAACACCACCGTCTCCTCGGTCTCGGGCTTCGGGAGCACCTTGACGGTGATCTCGCTCATCACGCCGAGCGTGCCGTGCGAGCCGGCCATCAGCTTGCAGAGGTCGTAGCCGGTCACGTTCTTCATCACCCGCCCGCCGGACTTGAAGGGCTCGCCCCGCCCGCTGACGGCGCGGAAGCCGAGCAAGTGGTCACGCGCCGCCCCCGCCCGGATGCGGCGCGGGCCGGAGGCGTTGACCGCAACCGCGCCGCCGAGCGTGCCCCGCCCGGCCGGGCCGCCCAGGATGAGGCCGTAATCCGCCGGCTCGAAGGCGAGCTGCTGGCCCTGCTGGTCGAGCAGGCCCTGGATTTCGCGGAGCGGCGTGCCGGCGCCCGCGGTCAGCACCAATTCGGCCGGCTCGTAGAGCGAGACGCCGCGCAGCGCCGCCGTGGAGAGCCGGCGGCGGGCCTCGACGGCGTGGCCGAAACCGCGCTTGCTGCCCTCGCCCTCCACCGCGAGCGCGGCCCCGCCGGCGACCGCCCCGGCTATCGCCTCCTCGAGGTCGGCCTCGTCCCGTGGCGCCAGCTCCTCCATGCCGCCGGGCCCGGCTGCCGGCCTCAGAAGCGCGGCAGGTCCGGGAAGGGCAGCGCGCCGCCCCGGACATGCATCCGCCCGAGCTCGGCGCAGCGCCGCAAGGTCGGGAAGACCTTGCCGGGATTGAGCCGGTGCTCCGGGTCGAAGGCGCATTTGACCCGCTGCTGCTGGTCGAGGTCGGCCTCGGTGAACATCTCGCCCATCAGGTCGCGCTTCTCGACGCCGACGCCGTGCTCGCCGGTCAGCACGCCGCCGACGGCGACGCAGAGCTTCAGGATGTCGGCGCCGAAGGCCTCCGCCTTCTCGATGTCGCCCGGCCGGTTGGCGTCGTAGAGGATCAGCGGGTGCAGGTTCCCGTCGCCGGCATGGAACACATTGGCGACCCGGAGCCCGTGCCTGTCGGCAAGCTCCGACATGCCGGCCAGCACTTCCGCCAGCCGGCCGCGCGGGATGGTGCCGTCCATGCAGAGATAGTCCGGCCCGATGGCGCCGACGGCCGGGAAGGAGTTCTTGCGCCCGGCCCAGAAGCCGAGCCGCTCCTCCTCGCTCTCGGAGGCGCGAATCACCGTTGCGCCGACCGTCCGCGCGATTGCGGACACGCGCTCGACCAGATGGTCCACCTCGGAGGCCTCGCCGTCGAGTTCGCAGATCAGCAGCGAGGCGGCGTCCGTCGGGTAGCCGCAGGGCTGGAAGTCCTCCGTCGCGCGGATCGCCGGCCCGTCCATCATTTCCAGCCCGCCGGGGATGATGCCGGCCGCGATGATGTCGGCCACGCAGCCCGCGCCCGCCTCGACCGTCGGGAAGGCGAGCAGCAGCCCGCGCGCCGTCTCCGGCTTCGGCAGCAGGCGCACCGTCACCTCGGTGATGACGCCCAGCAGGCCTTCCGAGCCGGTCATCAGCCCCATCAGGTCGTAGCCCTCGGAATCGAGGTGCTTGCCGCCGAGATGGACGATTTCGCCGCCCATCAGCACGATTTCGAGGCCGAGTATGTTGTTGGTGGTCAGGCCGTATTTCAGGCAGTGCACGCCGCCGGAGTTCTCGCCGACATTGCCGCCGATGGAGCATGCGATCTGCGAGGAGGGGTCGGGCGCGTAGTAGAAGCCGCGCCCGGCCACGGCATCGCTGATCGCGAGATTGGCCACGCCCGGCTGCACGCGGGCAGCGCGGTTTTCGTAGTCGATCTCCAGGATGCGGTTGAACTTGCCCATGGCGAGCAGGATGCCGTCGCCGAGCGGCATGGAGCCGCCGGAAAGCGAGGTGCCGGCCCCGCGCGGCACGACCTTCACATTCATCTCCGCCGCCAGCGCCATGATCTCCTGCACCTGGGGCACCGTCTCCGGCAGGGCGACGACGAGCGGCAGCTGGCGGTACATGGTGAGCGCATCGCACTCATAGGCGCGCATTCCCGCCTCTTCGGCGATCACGCTTTCCTCCGGCAGGATGGCGCGCAGCCGGCGGATCAGCCGGTCGCGGTTCTCCAGGATCGCCGCCTCGGGCGCCGGCATGGTGAGCGACATGGACAGAGGCCTCCCCGACCGCCCGCCAGTCTAGGGCCTTTCCGGCGGGAACGGAAACGCCCGGACGGCAACCGCCGCCCCATGCGCCAAATGCCGTTGATAACTGACATCATGTCGATTACTAATCGACCACAAACCGATTGCGGATGGGTTGGCGCATGTTGTTCGCATATCGCGCTCTGGACGATGCGGAACGGCGGGTCGAGGCCGCAACCGCCAGGATACGGGCCGACCTGCGCCAGTACGTGGTCACGGAACCGCGCCGCTGGACGGGTCTTCTGGCCCGCATGACCCGCGCCCGCGCCCTCGCCGCGTCCAACAGCATCGAAGGCATCAATGTGTCGGACGAGGACGCCATCGCCGCCATCGACCACGAAGACCCGGCGGACACGGACCGCGACACCTGGCGGGCCGTTACCGGCTACCGCGAGGCAATGGACTACATCCTCCAGCGTCGGCAGAGCCCTTCGTTCAGGATCACCGAGGATGTTCTGCTGGCTGTCCATTTCATGATCTGCCAGTCGGACTTTGACGCACGTCCCGGCCAGTACCGGCCGGGCTGGGTGGGCGTCAGGAACGCGCGGACCGGCGATCTGGTGCATGAGGGCGTGGACCGCGACCGGCTCGAGCCGCTTGTCCGCGAACTCCTGGATTATGTGAATGACGGCGAGGTCGAGTCGATTTTCCTGCGCGCGGCCATGACGCACCTCAATCTGGCGATGCTGCATCCGTTTTCGGACGGCAACGGGAGGACCGCCAGATGCATTCAGACGGCGGTACTTGCGAGCGACGGGATTGTGGCGCCGGCATTTTCTTCCATCGAAGAACATATCGGGCGCAATCAGCAGGACTATTACGACGTGCTGGCGGAGGTCGGCGGCGGCGGATGGAACCCGGAGCGCAATGCCAAACCCTGGGTCCGGTTTTGCCTGACCGGCCATTACCGGCAGGCGCAGACGCTTCTTCGCCGCACGAGAGAGCTGGAGAGGGTCTATGCGGAACTCGAAGACCTGGTTGCGGCCAACAGGCTTCCCGAGCGCGCGTCCATGGCGCTGCTGCAAGCCGCATTCGGCGGCAGGGTAAGGAACTCTTCCTACCGGGTCAGCGCCGACATATCCAAGAATCTCGCCACCCGCGACCTGAAGGCCCTTGTGGACGCCGATCTCGTCGTCCCGGAAGGTGAAAAACGGGGCCGGTTCTATGTTCCGTCCGCCACCGTAGCCGAGCTTCGCCGGAAGTCGCGCTTGGACAGGACGATCGACGATCCGTTCGCCGAGGACGGGCCGGTGCAGACGGCCGGACGCCAGCCAGGCTTGTTCGTTGCAAATGTATGACCTCGCGGTTCCGGTTGCAGTCATGGGCGCCTTCCGCGCCGCCGTCCCGGCGCGCTATGCTGGCCGCCGGCGAGGATAGCGGCGGAGGGCCGGGCTATGGCGGGCGGCACCTGGATTTCCTTTCCCCACAGCGAGGGCGACACCAACCGGCGCGCGCATGTCCGGCTGCCCGACGGGCGGTTCGAGCGCGAGCTCGGCCGCGAGGGCTTCTTCGGCCCGGCGGCGCATATGTACCACCGCAATCCGCCGACGGCCTGGACCGGCTGGGAAGGCCCGCTCCGCCCCCGCGCCTTCGACCTCAACAGGCTCCCCGCCGCCGCCTCTCCGTGGGAGGCCCGGCGGGTGCTGCACAACGCCCATGTCGATTACCGTTTCTGGCGGGCGGAGGGGCGCATGGACCACCTCGTCCGCAACGGCGACGGCGACGACCTGCTCTTCCTGCATCGGGGCCACGGCGACTTCTTCTGCGACTACGGGCGGCTCCCGGTCGAGCAGGGCGACTATGTCGTCATCCCGCGCGGCACGATGTGGCGGCTCGACGCCGAGGGGCCGGTCGAGGCGCTGCTGATCGAGGCGACGGGCGGCTTCTACCGGCTGCCGGAAAAGGGCATGGTCGGCCGCCACGCGGTGTTCGACCCGGCCGCGCTCATCCTGCCGCGCATCGACGACGCCTTCCGCGCCCAGCAGGGGCCGGGCGACTGGCAGGTGCGGATCAAGCGGCGCGGCGCGGTCAGCTGCGCCACCTTCCCCTTCAACCCGCTCGACGCCGTCGGCTGGCACGGCGACCTCTCGGTGGCCAAGCTCAATATGCGCGAGATCCGCCCGCTGATGAGCCACCGCTACCACCTGCCGCCCTCGGCCCACACCACCTTCGTCGCCGACCGCTTCGTCGTCTGCACCTTCGCGCCGCGCCCGGCGGAGACCGACCCCGAGGCGCTCAAGGTGCCGTTCTTCCACAATAATGACGACTATGACGAGGTGATCTTCTACCATTCCGGCGACTTCTTCAGCCGCGACGGCATCGACGCCGGCATGGCGACCCTGCACCCCTGCGGCTTCGCCCACGGCCCCCACCCCAAGGCGCTCGGCCGGATGCTCGGCGGCGGCAAGGCCTTTCTCGACGAATATGCCGTGATGCTGGACGCGCGCGACGCGCTGGATGTGGCGGAGCTGCCGGAGGACGTCGAATGGGCGGGCTATGTCGACAGCTGGCAGGGCGCGCTCGCCTTCGCGCCCGACGCGCCGGAAAACGGAGGCGGCGGGACGTAGCTCCCCCGGCAGCCTGCAATGCGCCTCGCCTCTCTGTTGAAATGGGCCGGGTTGGCGCTTGTCGTCATTGTCGCGGTTGCGGTCGCGGTGCTCCTTTCCATCGACGTCGGCAGCTACCGGGATGAAATCGCAGCGGAATTCCGGAAGGCGACGGGCCGCGATCTCGCCATCGGCGGCGATATCGACCTGTCGATCTCCCTCACTCCGGCCATCGTCGTGGAGCGGGTCTCTGTCGCCAATGCCGGCTGGGGCTCGCGCCCGTCCATGGTCGCGCTGGAGCGCGTCGAGGCCGAGGTCGAGCTGCTGCCGCTGCTCGCTGGCGATATCCGCGTGACCCGGCTCGTCCTCGTGGAGCCGGACATCCTGCTTGAGGTGAACGCGGACGGCCTCGCCAATTGGCGCGCCGGACCGCCTTCGGACCGTCCTGCCCCTCGGCCGGCCCGCTCCACGCCGGAGCCCGAAGGGGAGAAGAAGGCAGAGGCCGGCCCGCCGCCGGTCCCGATGTTCAACCATGCGGAAATCCGCCGGGGCCGCCTGGCATACAGGGACGCCCGGACCGGCGAGGAGATGCGCCTCGACCTCGACCGGGTATCGGCCCGGGCGGAGGCGTTCGACGCGCCGCTGGAGATCGACGCCGGAGGCGCCTGGAACGGCGCTTCCTTTTCCGTCTCCGGCAGCGTCGATTCCCTGGCGGAACTGGCGTCCGGACAACCGGTCCGGCTCGAATTCGAAGCGGAGGCGCTCGGGTTCGACGCCCGACTGTCCGGCGAGGTTGCCGAACCCGGAACGCCGGACGGCCTCGACCTCCGGCTTGCGGTCCGGGGCGCCGACCTGTCCTCGCTGGCGCCGCTTGCGGGGCCGGACCTGCCGAAGCTGGGGCCGGTTGCTTTTGATGCCCGCGTCGAAGGCGGCGCGGAAACTCTCAGGATCGAGCGCATCCAGGCCATGGTCGCCGACAGCGATGTCCGGGGACGGCTCGAGGTCGCGCTGGCGGGGCCGCGTCCGCGCCTTGCCGGAAGTCTGGCGTCAAGCTGGATCGAACTTGCCGGGCCGGAGCCGCAGCCCGCCGGGGGCAAACCGTCCGCGGCAGCAGCAGCCGGCGGCGCGAAGCCGGAGAAAGCGGTGCGGGAGTGGGTTTTCCCCGACGACCCGCTGCCGCTGGACGGGCTCGGAGCCGTCGATCTGGACCTGACCCTGAAAGTCGCAAGCCTGGCCGGCGCCCCGGTTTCGGTCGAGGCCGTCGAGGCGCGCGTGAGCCTCGACAATGGAGCGCTTGCGGTAAAGCCCTTGCGCGCGACCGTCGCGGGAAGCCCGGTGGAAGGCGAACTGCACATCGATACCCGCCGCAACGCGCCGGGGCTCCGCCTTGCTGCCAGGGCGGCTGCGCTCGATCTCGGCCGGCTGCTGGCGGAGGCGGGCGTAACCGACCTCTTCGAGGGCAAGGCAAGGGCGCATGTCGATCTCTCGGGTTCCGGCGGGTCCGTTGCCGCACTGATGGCCGGCCTCGACGGCGATATCCGGATCGTCGGCGGAGGCGGGCGCCTGAAGACGCAGGCGTTCGATGCGGCGGTCGGCGGCGCCAGCGCCCTGCTCGGCACGCTGTTCGAGGGCCGGAAAGAGTGGACGGTCGTCAATTGCGCGGTTGCCTCCATCGGCATCGGGAAGGGGCGCGCAACGAGCCGGGCGGCATTGATCGACACCGAATATTCGACCGTCGCCGCGACGGGCACGGCAGACCTCGCCTCGGAAACGCTCGACCTCACCGTCGAGCCGCGGGCGAAGTCCGCGACCCTGAATGTCGCCGTTCCGGTCCATGTGCGGGGCTCTTTCGCCGACCCGGAATTCCGGCCCGATACGGGCGCGGCGCTGAAGAAACTCGGCGGCCTCGCCGCCATCGCGCTGTTCCCGCCCGCCGCCATCGTTGGCCTGGGCGAACTCGGCGGCGATGACAACGGGTGCCTGAAGAACGCGGCGGCCCGGCCTAAGCCCGGCGCAGCGTCGGAGCCGGCCGCTGCAGCGCCGGAAAAGGCCGTCCGGCAACTCAGGGACAATCTCAAGGGCGCGGTGAAGGACATCGGCCGCGGCCTGAAGGGCCTGTTCCGCCGAAACGGCGACTGATACCCGCGGTCGTTGCCCGGAACCCATGACGGCTTCGCCGCCCTCGACACGCCCACAGGGAGAGGCGGCGTCACTCCGACTGGCGCAGGGTGCGGACCTCGCCCATCGCTACCGAGAGCATGGTGAAGTCCGTCTCGCCGGCGTTCATCAGGTCGCCGACGATCTGCCGGCACCGGGCCACGGGGATACGGTTCCGCCGAAGCCAGAGGTCCACGCGCCGGGCCGGCTCCGCCTCGCCGGCGTCGAGCCTGAGCGCGTCCAGCGCGAGCGCGCTCAACTGCGCGTACAGGTCGTCGCGCAGCGCGGCGCGGGACAGCGCCTGCCAGCGGTTGCCGCGCGGCAGCGCCGCGATCCGGTCCCGGAGCCAGTGGAGGTCGAGCCTCTCGCCGAGATCGAAATAGACCGAGGCCGCCGTCCCGACCGGAATGGCCGCGCCCGCCGCGACCTCCACCACGGCCAGCGCGGAGAGAAGGTCGTTGCAGCTCGCCACCTCCAGGGCCAGCTCCTCGGGGACCCCCTCGGCGGCGAGCCGGGCGGCCGCTTCGTCTATCGCGCTTCGGCTCGATGCGGCGACGACCTCCCTCAGTCCCTGCCGGAGCGCCGTCGCACCGGGGGCGAAATGCCCGATGTCGCGGACGACATCGAGCGGGCGCTGCCGGTTCCGCAGCAGCCACCGCGCCGCCCGCTCCACCAGTTTGCGCGTTTCCCGCAGCATGGATATCTGGACATCCGCGCCCGCCCGGCCGTCCAGCGCCTCGATCGCCCGCCAGGTCTCGCGCATGCCGTAAACCTCGCGCGCGACGAGATAGGCCCGGGCGATATCCGCATCGTCCGCCCCGGTTTCCTCGCCCAGCCGGAACGCGAAGGTCATCCCGCAGCGGTTCACCATCTCGTTCGCGACCTGGGTGGCGACGATTTCGCGCGCGAGCCGGTGGGAGGACATCGGCCCGCCGAAGCGCTCGCCGAGCGCCGGCGGGAAATAAGCCCGGAGCTCGTTTGCCGCGAACGGTTCGTCCGGCAGGGTGGAGGCGAGCAGGCGCTGGAACAGGCCGATCTTCACATAGGCGTTCAGCACGGCGAGCTCCGGGGTGAAGAGCCGCCCCTTCGCTTCCAGGCGCTCGGCCATCTCGTCCGCACCGGGAAGGAACTCGATCTCGCGGTCGAGCTCGCCGTCCCGTTCGAGCCGGCGAATGAGCCGGCCGTGGACCTCCAGCATGGACGGCGCCTGGCTCGCCGCCACGCTCAACGCCTGGGTCTGGAGATAGTTGTTGCGCAGCACCAGCTCCGCCACCTCGCCGGTCATCTCCTCCAGCAGGCGGTTGCGCTGCTTTGCGGTCATGTCGCCGGCGGCCACCGCTTCGTTCAGCAGCACCTTGATGTTCACCTCGTGGTCCGAGCAGTCCACCCCGCCGGAATTGTCGATGGCGTCCGTGTTCACCCGTCCGCCGCGCGCCGCATATTCGATGCGTCCGAGCTGGGTGAAGCCGAGATTGCCGCCCTCGCCGACGATCCGGCAGCGCAGGTCCCCGCCGTCGATGCGCACGGCGTCGTTGGCCCGGTCGCCGACATCGGCATGGGTTTCGCGCCCCGACTTGACATAGGTGCCGATGCCGCCGTTCCAGAGCAGGTCCACCGGCGCCTTGAGGATGAGGGCGACCAGCTCGCCGGGCGTCGGGGCCTCGGCGTCGGTTCCCAGGGCCTCCCGCGCTTCGGCGCTGAGCGGTATCGACTTGGCGCTTCTGGGGTAGATGCCGCCGCCTTCGGACAGGACGGAGCGGTCGAAATCGTCCCATGTCGAGCGCGGCAGCGCGAAGAGGCGCCGGCGCTCCTCGAAGGAGGCTTCGGCGTCCGGGTTCGGGTCGATGAAGACATGCATGTGGTTGAACGCCGCCACGAGCCGGATGCGCCGGGAGAGCAGCATCGCGTTCCCGAACACGTCTCCGCCCATGTCCCCGATGCCGACCGCGGTGAAATCCGCAGTCTGGCAGTCCACGCCCAGTTCCCGGAAATGGCGCTTGACCGATTCCCACCCGCCGCGCGCGGTAATGCCCATGCCCTTGTGGTCGTAGCCCTGGGAGCCGCCCGACGCGAAGGCGTCGCCGAGCCAGAAGCCGTATTCCCCGGCCAGTTCGTTGGCGATGTCGGAAAAGGTCGCCGTGCCCTTGTCGGCCGCAACCACCAGATAGGGGTCGTCGCCGTCATGGCGCACCACCTGCGGCGGCGGAACCACCTGCCCGCCGGCCAGATTGTCGGTGATGTCCAGCATCCCCCGGATGAAGGTGCGGTAGCAGGCGACGCCTTCCTCCTGGACCGCGTCGCGGCCTGCCGCGAGCGGCAGCTTCTTTGGCACGAAACCGCCCTTCGAGCCGACCGGCACGATCACCGCGTTCTTGACCGTCTGCGCCTTGGCCAGCCCCAGCACCTCGGTGCGGAAATCCTCGCGCCGGTCCGACCAGCGGATGCCGCCGCGCGCCACGGCGCCGCCGCGCAGATGCACGGCCTCGACGCGCGGCGAATAGACGAAGATCTCGAATTGGGGCCGCGGCTCCGGCAGTTCGGGTATCCGGCGCGGGTCGAGCTTGAACGAAAGATAGGGCTTCGGCCCGCCATCGGCGGCCGTCTGGAAGTGGTTCGTGCGCAGCGTGGCGCCGATGACGCCGAGATAGCTGCGCAGGATGCGGTCCTCGTCGAGGTTCGCCACCTCCTCGAGCGCGGCCTCGATGCGGGCCATGACCGAGAGGGAGGAGTCGAGCCGCTCCACCGTTCCTTCCTGCGCCTCCGGCGGCCCGTCCTGCCGGGCGGGGTCGAGCCGGACCTCGAACAGCTCCAGCAGCATGCCCACGATCGCGGGATTGGCGGCCAGCGCGTCCTGGATATAGGCCTCGCTGAAGGCGGTGCCTGCCTGACGCAGATATTTGCAGTAGGCGCGCAGCACGACGATCTCGCGCCATCCGATGCCCGCCCTCAGCACGAGCCGGTTGAAACCGTCATTCTCGACCTCCCCCGACCAGACGCGGGCGAAGGCGTCGCGGAATAGCCCCTCGATGCGGTCCGGGTCGAATTCCGGGCCTTCCCCGTGCAGCATCCCGAAATCGTGCAGCCACACCCGGGGCGCGCCGGTCCGCTTGATCTTGCTGGGATGCTCGTCCTCGACCCTGAGGCCCATATTCTCCAGCATCGGGAGCACGTCGGACAGCGCGACCGGCCGCTGGCCGAGCTGGAAGAGCTTGAAGCGCAGCCGCCCTTCCCCGGCTTCGAGCGGTCGGTAGAGGCTCATCTCGATGCCGTTCTCGCGGATGCGCTCCATCTTCTCGACATCGAGCACGGCGACCCGCGCGGAGTAGGTTTCGCGGTAATCCGCGCGGAACGCCTCGCCATAGCGCCGGAAGAGGCTCGTGCCCTGCTCCTCGCCGAAACGGTCGAGCAGGGCGTCGCGCAAATCGTCCGTCCAGGTCCGGCTTACGACCCTGAGCCGGCTTTCCAGCTCCGCCAGGTCGTATTGCGGCGCCGGTCCGCCATCGACGCGCATGACGAAGAAGAGCCGGGCCAGCACGGACTCCGACAGGCGCACCGTGAACTCGGTGTCCGTCGCGCCGAAGGCCTCCTCCAGAATGTCCTGGATGACCAGCCGGCTGCGGGTGGTGAAGCGGTCCCTCGGCACGAAGACGATGCAGGAATAGAAGCGCCCGAACCGGTCCGGATGCACGAACAGGCGGATGCGCTGCCGTTCCTGCAGATGCAGGATGCCGGTCGCCGTCTCGAACAGCTCCTCGGCGGGAATCTGGAACAGCAACTCGCGCGGAAAGGTATCGACGATATTCTGCAGCGCCTTGGCGGCGTGGCTGTTCGGGGGGTAGCCGGCGCGGCGCTGCAGGTCCTCCGCCTTCCGCCTGAGCAGGGGAATGTCGAGCGGCACACGGTTGAACGCCTCGGAGGTATAGAGCCCGACGAACCGGTGCTCCCCGGCAAGGTTGCCGTCGGCGTCGAAGCGCCTGATTGCGATGCAATCCAGATGGCTCGGTCGATGCACCCGCGAGCGCGCATCGGCGCGGGTGATCGCCAGCAGCTCGACCGGCCGGGAACCGACCGGGTCCGGTACCGGCTGCGCCATCGCCGCGCCTTCGGCCCGCAGCAGGCCGAGGCCGGTCTCCGGCTCCGGCACGAGCCTTGCGGCGCCGCAGGCGCGCTCCACGCGGCTGGAGCAGTAGCCGAGGAAGGTGAAATGGTTGTCCTCGATCCATTCCAGGAAGGCCTTCACCTCCCCCGCGTCCCCGCGCCCGGCGGGCGGCGGCAGCGCGTCGAGCTCCTCGATGCTCCGGCGCATCCGCTCGCGCATGCCGCCCCAGTCCTCCACCGCGGCCCTCACGTCGCCGAGCACGGAGAGCATGTCCTCCGCGATCGAATCGAGCACCGCCGGTTCCGTCTGGCGGTCGGTCTCGATATGGATGAGCGCTTCGACGGCGGCCCCCTCGCCGTCCGGACCCTCCACGGCGAGGACGGCGTCGATGTCGCCATTCCCGCTCCGGCGGACGCGCATCACCGGATGGATGACGAGGTGGCTCGTGTAGCCGCGGCCGTTCAGCGCCATGCGCACGGAATCGACCAGGAACGGCATGTCGTCGGTGACGATCTCGACGATGGTGTGGGTGGACTGCCAGCCATGCTGCTCGACCTGGGGGTTGTAGGCGCGGACCTTCGGCCGGCCCGGCGCGCGCCGGCGGGCGAGATTGAGATGCGCCACCGCCGCGCCGTAGAGGTCGTCCGGCCGGCGTTCGATCAGGTCTTCCGGCGAGGCCCCCGCGTAATAGAGGGCGATGAACGAAAGCGCGGCCTCGAGGCCCGCCCCGCCCATCCTTTCGCGCGCGACCGCGGCGATGTCCTCGAACAATCCGGCCTGTTGCGTATCGGGCTGTGCCGCCATGGGAGACTTCCTTTCGCGTCATCCGGGCCGTCATGCCGCGCTGTCGGACGCTGCTGCGGGCCGTCTCCCGGAGTCCCGGTCGCGGACCGGAGCGAAGGGGCCCCGCGGCGCGGCGGCCTCCCACCATGGATATAGTGACACATTACCGCAGTGCTAAGGGACTCCGTATTTCCGCTTACAGGCGGAGGAACGCCGCGATCCGGGCCACGATGCGCTTGTGCAGCGCCCTGCGATCCGCGCCCGGCGGGTCGTCGCAGACGGGGTCGTCGCCTTCCGCGGCCAGGATCGCCGGGCCCCGGGGCTTGCAGGGCGGGAGCGCCGAGAAGTGCGCGGCCGGGGCCATGATCTCGACCTCGGCGCCGGGGATAAGCGCGGCGAGACCGCTGCCCGTTCCGGTGAAGTCGGTCGCCGGCAGCCGGGTCTCCGCCGTGCCGAGGGCGATCAGCAGCACCCGGTCCACGAGGTCGCGCGCATGGGAACGCCCGAGGCCCCAGGTCAGCGCCGGTTCGATGGCGGCGACGGCGCGGATGCGCGCGTCCTTGCGGCCGGCATTCCATTCCTCGGCGGAAAAGGCCGCAAGGTCAGCTCCCCGCCGCTCCAGATCGGCGCATTGCCAGGGCGAGGGCGGCGCCGTCTCGCAATGGGCGGCATAGCCTTCGAGGTCGGCGCGCAGCCCGCCCAGGGAGAGCGCCGTCCAGCCGCCGGCGGAGAAGCCGACCGCATAAATCCGTGAGAAGTCTGCGCGGGCGGCGAGGTCGGGTTGGGCGGCGAGCCAGTCGAGCGCGGCCTGCATGTCCCGAACGCGCGTCCAGTGCTTCAGGCCCTCCTGGAGGTCGAAGTCCCGCCATGTGCTGTTCGGGTGGTTGACGGAGATGACGAGCGCGCCCGCCTCGGCCAGGCCGGCCGTCAGCCAGCCCAGCGCGCCGACATGGCCGCCGAGGCCGTGGCTCGCCAGTACCACGGGAAACGACCCCTCCGCCATCCGCGCGCCGTCGCGCACCCGCGTGCCGTGAAAGACGGCGTTCCCGCCGAATGAAACCGCTTCGCCGCCCCCGGCGGACGGATACCAGACGGCGCCGGTCATCTCCCGCCCGTGATGCTCCGCAGGAACGGTCACGCTCCGGAAGCCCGCAGGCTCAGCCGTTGCGGCATGGGCGGCCAGGAGAAGGATTGCCGCTGCCAAAGGATGTCTCATTCGCCTGTCTCTTGCGCGTGTTGAAATCGCGGCGGACTTTGGCTGCCGGAACGGGCGAGTGCGTCCTCGAACCGGTTTCAGGTCGTCCGCGATCCGGTTTTCGGTCACAAAGGGCGCCATGATGCCGAGCCTGCCTCTGCCTCTCGTGTCCGCCCTGGTCCTGGGTTTCCTGCTGGCGGTTCTCCTGCTTCGCCGCGACCGGCCCGGTTTCTTCGCCGCGTTTGTGGGCCTTTGCGCCGTGCAAGCGGCGGTGATTGCGCTTGCACAACATTACGGGATCGCAGCCTTCAGGTCGCTCCAGCCCGTCACGGCCGCCGCGATCCCGCCGCTCGCCTGGGCGGCCTTCCAGTTCAGCGCCGTCAGGCGGCCCGGCCTGCCGCGCGACCTGGCGCATCTTGCCGGCCCCCTGCTGGCGCTGGCGGCCGTTGCGGTCCTGCCGGTGCTGCTCGACCTGCTCATCCCGGCACTCTTCCTGGGCTATGGCGGGTGTATTCTCCTCGCCGCATGGCGCGGCGCCGACGCCCTGCCGCGCATGCCGTTCGAAGCGGGCGAGACGCCCGGGCTGGTCTGGAAAATCATCGCGCTGTCGCTCATGATATCGGCCCTCGGGGACATCCTGTTCGCGGCGGTTCTGACCGGCGGCCGGACGGGCTGGCTGCCTTGGGTCGTCGCCATATGGTCCTCGGTCTCCCTGCTCGCGGTCGGAAGTCTCGTCCTGTTGGGGAGCCTCGGCCGGGGCGAGCGCGACTCGGCGCCGACGCTTGCCCCGGTCCTGCACGACCCGGAAGAGGACAAGGCGCTCATGGCGCGGCTCGACGCGCTGCTGGAAAGCCGGCGGCTATATCTCGATCCGGAACTCACGCTGACGCGGCTGGCGCGCGCGCTCCATGTGCCGGTCAAGCAGCTGTCGGCTGCGATCAACCGCAGCACCGGCGGCAATGTCTCGCGGCATGTCAACGGCTACCGGATTCGCGAGGCCTGCCGCGCGCTCGAAGGCGGAGCAAACGTGACCGGCGCCATGCTTGCCTCAGGTTTCAGCACCAAGAGCAATTTCAACCGCGAATTCCGGCGTATCACCGGCCGTACGCCTTCGGACTGGCGAGCCGCAACGGGCGGGAAGTAGCCGTGCGGTCTCGCGCCGCGCCCACCGGGATTTGACAGGGACGATCAGGCGCGGACTATGCGGCGGCGTTGCAGACCGGAATTCCGGAGACGATGAATGGCAGCTTCCCGTTCCCGGGTGCCGCCGCGCACGGCGTCCATGCTTGCCGGCGCGGCACTGGCGCTTGCCGCCTGCACGACCGCACCTCCTCCACCGCCGCCGACGGAGAGCGCGCTCCGCTACAACTCGTCGGATATCGAATTTTTCCGCGACGCCTTCGGCGGCCGGCTGGGCGAGCAACGCCGGGTCCGGCTGGAAGGGCGGCTCTTCCTGCCCGGAGGCCGCGGGCCGTTCCCGGTCGTCGTCTGGCAGCATGGCAGCGACGCGCTCGGTTCGGCCTCCGCGGTGCAGTGGACGGGCCGCCTGCGGGACGCGCTCGCGGCACGCGGCATCGGCCTCTTCGTGGCGGACAGCCATACCGGGCGCGGCATCGTCTACACGATGGCGGACCAGACGCAATTGTCCGCAGCAAGCCGCGCGGTCGATACCCTGCGCGCGCTGCAGGCGCTGGCCCGAGACAGGCGCATCGACGCCGCGCGGATCGGCATTGCCGGCTGGGGCTCGGGCGGCAATGCGGCGATCCGGGCAAGTCACGAGCGCTATGCAGCGGCTGTCCTGCCCGGCGGCCCGCGCTATGCGGCGCATGTGGCGCTCTACCCCTATTGCGGCTACAGGTTCCAGCGCTACAGGCCCGCCGGCGCGCCGCTCCTGTTCCTCCTGGGCGGGGCCGACAACTACACGAAGGCCGAACCCTGCGAGGGACTCGCCGGGGAGATGCGCAAAGCCGGCGCGCGGGTGCAGATCGTTACCTATCCCGGCGCGCATCACGGCTTCGCCGGAGCGCTGCCGCTCCGCCGCAACGAGAAAGCCTGGCATTTCAACGATTGCGGCATCGTCCTGCTCGGGACCGACGGAGAGGCGCGTGCAGGCGCGTTCGGTGTCTCGAACGGCTTGACTTACCGGCAGTTCCTGACGAAGGCGGTCCGCAGCGGCTGCGCCAAGCAGGGCGTCAATATCGGGCGCGACGAAGCTGCCGGAACGGATGCGCTCCGGCGAATCACCGCCTTCTTCGCCGGTGCGTTCGGCAAGTAGCCCGCGCGCCGCACCCGCCTGCCCGCCGGCGGGACCGCCCCGGCCTATTCGACCCGGGTCCAGACCTGGGTTTCGCAGAAAATGAACACGCAGCCGCTCACCCGCAATGTGTCCGCGTTCTTCAGCCGGAGGTTCGAGCGGTAGGTCTTGCCGTTTTCGGGATTGTAGATCCGGCCGCCTTCCCACGGCCCCTCGCCGCCTGCCGCGAACCCGGAAAGCAGTTCGAGCCCGAGGATGCCCCTGGAGCGCAGCGTCTCGTCCTTGTTGTTCGTGTCGAGCTTGACCGAGCCGTCCTCGTTATGCGGCTCCCGCAGCCACACGATCCTGCCGCAGAACTCCTCGCCGCACAGGCGGATTTCGACATGCGACTTGCCGCCTTCGGTGAGCCATGTCCCCTCGGGCCCGGCAAGCGCGGCGCCGGCAATGCCGACCAGCGCCAGCGCCAGGATGAGCGAGCGCAACATGAATGCCTCCTGCCGCCCGGGTTCCGCCGCCTGCTGCCGCAGGATAATGGCGCGGTCCCGTTTTCATGCTAACAGGCAGGCCGGTATCGTCCAAATCAGGTTGGAAGGCATTTCCCCATGCTGCTCGATCTACCCACCGCCGCCCGCTACAACGCCTGGGCCAATGAGCGGCTCTATGCGGCCTGCGCCGAGCTCTCGCACGAGGAGCGCATTCTCGACCGGCGGGGCTTCTTCCGCTCGATCCACGCGACGCTCAACCACATCCTGCTGTCCGACCTGATCTACCGCGAGCGGCTGGAGAAGAAGCCGACGACCTTCACGCGCCTCGACGAGATCCTCCATGAGGAGTTCGAGCCGCTCCGCAAGGCGCACGCCGCCCAGGACCGCTGGTATATCGGCTATTCCGACGGGCTGGACCCGGCCGAGCTCGACGGGACGCTGTCCTTCGACACGGTGGAGACCGGCGAATATTTCAGCCTGCCGCTCCGGCGCTGCCTCACCAACCTGTTCCAGCACCAGATCCACCATCGCGGGCAGACCCACCACATGCTCTCTCATGCCGGCCAGGACCCGCCGCCGCTCGACTTCGTGAAGTTCAGCGCGGGCGAGTAGTCCGGCAGTGGCGGCGGACGGGCCGCGCTTCGACGCGGTCGTCATCGGGGCCGGACAGGGCGGCCTTGCCGTCAGCTGGTTCCTGACCCGGCTCGGCATCGGGCATGCCGTGCTGGAGCGTTCGGGCATCGCGTCGAGCTGGCGGGAACGCCGCTGGGATTCCTTCTGCGCCGTCACGCCGAACTGGTCGATCGCGCTTCCCGGCGCGGAGTATGCCGGCGGCGACCCGGACGGGTTCCTTTCCCGCGACGAGCTGGTGCGCCATTTCGAGCGCTGGGCGGAGTCCTTCGGCGCGCCCGTGCGCTGCGGGGTGGAGGTGCGGCGCGTGCGGCCCGCGGAGGGCGGTTTCGAGGTGGAGACGGACGATGGCCGCTACCGCGCCCGCAATGTCGTGGTGGCGACCGGCACTTACCAGACGCCGAACATCCCGGCCGTGTCCGCCTGCCTGCCGCGCCGCATCCGGCAGCTTGCGGCCGACGATTACAAGCGCCCCGGCATGCTGGCGCCGGGCGGCGTGCTGGTCGTGGGCGCGGGGCAGACCGGCTGCCAGATCGCCGAGGAACTGCACGAGGCGGGCCGCGATGTCTGGCTTTGCGTCGGCCGCGCCGGCCGCCTGCCGAGGCGCTGGCGGGGGCGGGACTGCATCGCCTGGCAGCGCGACATGGGCTATCTCGACCGCACCCCGGCCATGCTGGAAAGCCCCGAACTGCGCTTCCGGGCCGATCCGCACCTGACCGGGCGCGATGGCGGCCATACGCTCAGCCTGCACGACTTCCACCGGCGCGGCATCCGCCTGCTCGGCCGGCTGACCGGCTGCGGCGGCGAGCGGGCGTCGTTCGATGGCGGCCTGCACGCCGAAATGCGCTTCGCGGACGAATTCGCGGACCGGATCGTGTCCGAATTCGACCGGCATATCCGGGAGCATGGCATCGACGCGCCGCCGCCGGCCCCGGACGAGCTTGCCGGCGGCCCGCCGGCGGACGGGGCCATGCCGGACATGCGGCGGGAGCTCGACCTTGCCGCGGCGGACATTGCCAGCGTGGTGTGGGCCACGGGCTACCGCCACGACTTCTCCTGGATCGAGGCCCCGGTGCTCGACGACGCCGGCTATCCCGTGGCGCCCGGCGGGGTGAGCGCCTGCCCCGGCCTCTATTTCGCCGGCCTCAACTGGATGACATGGCGCAAGTCCGGCATCCTCTGGGGCGTCGGCGAAGACGCCCGCAGCGTCGCCCGCCACCTCGCGGGACGGCGCGGCCCTATTCCGGCTCCGGGTTGATGCGGGGGTAAGCGAACTTTTGGGGTTACGAATCAGACGGGGCGCTCGAAGACGACGTTCCGCAGCTCCGGCGACAGCCTCGGTCTGGGCACAAAACCCAATTCAGCCATCAGGCCGAACAGTTCCCGATTGCGATCCGAGTTCAAGTCGCCTTCCAGTTCTATAATCATGGAGCGCACGAAGTTTTCCGACAATGTGCGTTTGCCGCCGCGCAGAATCGCCGCCTCGATACCGTCGACATCCATCTTGATATGCGTCGGGAGCGGTGGTTGGAACATTTCTACAAAATCGTCGATGGAAAATCCAACCGATCCTTGGCGAAATTGCGTATTTATCGCTTGGTCCAAAGGGCCGATTTCAGACTCGAATCCATTGACGAAGCTCCCGGCCAGAGTTCCTCCTGCTGCTGCATCCATGTTCAGCCTGCCGATCCTTGTGGTCTCCGCCAGAGCGATGCAAAACGCGACTACATGGTCTGTCATGGCATTGCCCTCGATGTTCCTGTTGAGAGCGCCATAGTTGGCGGCAGCGGGCTCAAACGCCACGACGCGAATGCCGTCTCCGGATAGCAAGGAGGCTGCATAGAGAGTGAAGAACCCGACATTGCTGCCAATATCCCACAACAACCCATCTGGTGGCATGCGTTCAATCCAGACTGCGGTATCTGGCTCAAAAATCTGACAATCTCGAACGATCCGGAAGGTGAATTCGGTATTGTTGTAAAATGATATTGTGATGCCGTTCGGAATCGGAACAGACAATTCCACGTCAAGGTTATCCCGGACACGGTCAAAAACCTTTTTCCGCCTCTCGGTAGTCAGATTCATTGTCAAGACCTTGACAAAGGCCAGAATTATGCGAACCAAGAGTTTTTTCACTGATCATTTCCCGATTTTGGAGATATGCGGTCCCATCTGTCTTGCAGACTCATCCACCGCTTGAGGACAGACCGCCTTAACCGGTAGCGAAGCACGCGCGGGCGAAATGGATCCGCAATATGGCGACCGTCCCCGATGTGGCGCACGGAGGGGTCGGCGAGAAGGGCGGTCCGGTAGCCCATGTCGCGATAGGCCAGAGATACATCGACTTCCCTGACCTGATGCTTGAGATCGGCATATGGGCCGATCATGCGGTAATGCGCCATCCGCCGCAGCCCGGGGTTGAAGCTCATGCCGCAAAAGCGGGACAGCCAACGCGGGCGATCGTTTGCGACACGGTGGCGAATGCCCGATGCACTGACACGCTCCGGCCCGAACTCGGTCCCGCCGAAGCTGGAAATTTCTCTCAGGTTTACCATCGACAACCATTCGTTCTCTTTCAGGAGCGCGAACGATTTCTCGATGAAGCCTGTTCCAAAGAATTCCCAATCATCCTCGCAGTGGAAGACCCATTCGGTAGCAACTTGAGAATACAGCCTGTCAATGCTCTTGGTCTGGCCGATTGGCGGATCGTTGACGATGACCCTAATATCGCAGCCGAACTTGGAAACAATATCTTTAACGTCGGCATTTCCACTATCCTCTGCAACGATAATTTCTGCGACAGATCCATCAAGACGAGGCAGGAGGCTGGTAAGCGTCCGTTCGAGAAGATCGAAGCGTTCACAGCTCGTTAGAGCAACAGTGTAAGGTTCAATCATGGATATTGTTCACAATTAGCTATAACCGTTTCCTTATATTGGACGCCCCGTTTCGACACTCTTCCTACGATACGTAATACTCTCAAACGCGCCTTGTACGGCAGTGCTTTCAGGTTGCGCCAGAGCTTTGAACGGGCACCTGATGGATAGCATCTATACCCTTCCAGATCGGAATCGGTATTCGCGTCATATCTCTGCCGCGCCATGGCAGGAACTATCGAGAAAGCGCGCAGCTCCCGCGCCAACCGGGACCGCCTGTGGTCGAAGAACATTATGTCTGTCGGCAGTTCGGGACTATCGAGGTATGGCGACACAAGGTCAGCGCCTGCGCGCGTCACCAGATAAGCCGCCGCGCCTGACGCGAAACCCTCGAAGCGATGCACCGTGCGCCCTGACGGCGTTTCGGCAACGCTGGCGTACAGCAACGACGTCTGTCTGCCGGACGCTTCGAGCGTAATCATGCGCGCGTCCGCCGGCCACCAATCGACCGCCTCCAGCAAGGAAGGCGTGTCCGGCGCCAGTTCGGCGTCGTCTTCGAGGATGAGCGCCGCCTGTTCGCCTGTATCGAGGAAAGCCCGCAAAGCTTTCCGGTGGCTGTAGGCGCAGGCGACCGCCCCCAAATCGACAGTCCGCCCCGGCGGATTGCCGTTGGTGTCGCGCTCCCATTCCTCCTGCGCGGCAAGCAGGCGGGCATCGACGGCGGGAATGCGCACCGCCTCGATTCCGAGCCTGTCCATTTGCGCGGACATTGCGGCCCACCGGTCCGGCCGGCGGTCGAGATTGATGACGAAGACCGGCAGCGTCATGGGTGCAGGGAGAACCCGGCATCCGCGCCAGTCCGGGCCGCCGGCATCAGGCCGCCTCTTCCGGCTCGCTCTCGGGGCGCGGCGCCGGGCGCGGAATGCCGGCGGGCCACTCGGTTCCGTCCGGCCAGCGGTCGCTCAGATACTGGACGACGGCCTGCGCCACCCGGAGCGTGCAGGTCCGGCCTGCCTGGAGCCGGGCGAAGAACTTGCCGTCGCCCGCCGCCAGAAATCCGACCCGCCACAAGGAGATGTTTCGCGCGCTGGCAAAACGCTGCGCGAGATCGATCAGGGACGTTTCATTCATGCAACTATAATTGGGGTAAATATACCCTCGTTACAAGGAAATTATTACCCAAAACACGGGGCGCAAAAGCCCTGTCGTCCAAAGCGCTGCAAGCAACGGGTTGCGTTCGGCGTCCAAGGGATTTATCCCTTGTTCTGTGGAGGATATTTTACGCGAGATCGACGTGGCGCTGGAGCGCCTCGGCATTTCCGCCAGGGCCGCCTCCATCCGGGCCAACAGTTCGCCCGAAATGATCCGGGACATGCGGCGCGGCCACATACCCTCGGTCAACAAGCTGCGTTCTCTCTGCGAAACGCTCGGTCTGGAATTCTATGTCGGGCGCCCCCGGCGGCCCCGGCACGATGACGATGAGGGCCTGTCGGCCGTTCCGCTGAAAACGCTGGAGCGGACGGCGCAGGAGCTGGTGCGGCTGGCGGCGGGCGCAGGCGGCGATCCGGTTCCGGACGATTTGTGGCCGGTTCTGGCCGGACGGCGCGGGCGCGCGGTTCCGCAGGCGGCCGACGGCGCCGCGCCGGCCGGCGCCCGGCCGGTCGCTGTGAGCCGACTTGCGGCCGTGTCGGGCCTCGGCGAGGCGCAGGAAGTTCGCCAAGAACCGATCTGGTTCAGACAGGACTGGCTGGACCAGCACGGTCTCGATCCCGAGCGGTGCGCGGTAATCGGCCTGCAGGGGGACGCGATGGAGCCCGCGCTTCCGGACGGGTGCTCGGTCCTCGTGGACCGCAGGCGCACCGAATGGCTGCCGCCGCGCATCCTTGTGCTGCGCACCGAAGGCCGGATGGTCGCCAGACGCGCCGCCCGCTCCGATGACGGCCTGCGCTTCATGGCCAGCGACCATCCGGCCTGGCCGGACGCGCCCCTGCCTCCCGATGCCGAAATACTCGGACAGGTAAGGTGGGTGGCGCGCACGCTCGACTGAGCCTGAACCGGCCACGCCCTCGACGGCTGCCGTCTCCTACCCCGCCGCCCTCAGCCTTGCGAAGCCGGCGTCGAGGTCGGCGATCAGGTCTTCGGGGTCCTCCAGGCCGATATGCAGGCGGAGCAGGGGGCCGGCGGGGTTCCAGACCGTGGCCGTGCGCCATGCCGAAGGGTCGCTCGGCACGATCAGGCTCTCGAAGCCGCCCCAGCTGGAGCCCATGCCGAACAGCTCCAGCCCGTCCAGCATCGCCGCCACCGCCTCCGCGCCCGCCGGATTGAGCAGCAGGCCGAACAGGCCGGACGCGCCGGTGAAGTCCCGCTTCCAGATCGCATGGCCGGGATCGTCGGGCAGCGCGGGGTAGAGCACCCGCTCGACTTCCGGGCGGCCCTGCAGCCAGGTCGCGACCCGCATCGCGTTCTCCTGGTGGCGGGCGAGCCGGACGCTCATGGTGCGGATGCCGCGCGTGCCGAGATAGATGTCGTCGGGGCCGGCGCAGAGCCCGGTCATGTTCCACCAGGCGCGCACCGCCTCCAGCGTTTCCGCGTCGCGGCAGGTCACGACCCCCAGCATCGCGTCGGAATGGCCGACGATATATTTGGTCGCGGCGTGGATGGAGAGGTCCGCGCCGTGATCGAACGGCTTGAAATAGAGCGGCGTCGCCCAGGTGTTGTCGATCGCGACGCGCGCCCCGCGGGCATGGGCGGCTTCCGCTATCGCGGGCACGTCCTGCATCTCGAAGGTCTGCGAGCCGGGCGCCTCCAGATAGACCAGCTTCGTCTCCGGGCGCATCAGCGCCGCGATGCCGGCGCCGATGCCGGGGTCGAAGAAGGTGGCCCCGATGCCGTGGCGCGGCAGCGCCTCGGTGGCGTAGCGCCGCGCCGGGGCATAGACGCAGTCCGCCACCAGCACATGGTCGCCGGCCGAGAGCATGGAGGAATAGCCGAGCGCCACCGCCGCCATGCCGGAGGGGCAGATGACCGCGCCCGCCGCGCCTTCGATCTCCGCCACCGTATCTTCCAGGGTGAACATGGTGGGCGTGCCGCGCCGCCCGTAGGCGGGGTCGCGCGGGCCCTTCGGCGCGAGCCGCTCTGCGACCGTGCGGGAGAGGATCGTCGAAGCGCGGAAGACCGGCGTGTTGACCACGCCGAAAAAGTCGTGCGGATGGCGCCCCGCATGCGTGAGCACCGTGTCCGGGCGTTTGCCTTCAGTCATGTTTCTACCGGCGTGTCCTCTCGCGATCCCCATTCGCTCCACGAGCCGTCATAGACGGCCGCATCGGTGCGTCCCAGTTCGTAAAGCCCGAGCGCCAGCACGGCCGCGCTCACGCCCGACCCGCAGGTGGCCGCCACCGGCCTGTCGAGGTCGAGCCCCGCCGCCTCGAAGGCCGCGCGGAGCGCCGCCCTGTCCCGGAAAGTGCGGCTCGCCGGGTCCAGAATCTCCGTGTAGGGCAGGTTGAGGCTGCCGGGGATATGGCCGCTGCGCATGCCGGCCCTCGGCTCCGGCTCGGTGCCGTGGAAGCGCCCGGCGCTGCGCGCATCCAGCACCTGCTCGGCGCGGCTCGCGATGTTGGCCAGCATGTCTTCCCGCGCGCGCACCAGCGCCTGCTGCGCCTCGGCCGCGTAGCCCGCCTCGACGGGACGGCCCTCGGCAAGCCATTTCGGCAGGCCGCCGTCCAGCACGCGCACCCGCTTATGGCCGAACGCCCGGAAGGTCCACCAGACCCGCGCCGCGCCCGTCGTGCCGACCGTGTCATAGACCACGACCTCGTCGTCGCGCCCGATCCCCATCGCCCCCATGGCGAGCGCGAATTCCTTCTCGCCGGGCAGCATGTGCGGCAGGTCGCTCGTCTCGTCGGCCACGCCGTCTATGTCGAAAAAGCGCGCGCCCGGAATATGCGCCTCCAGGAACTCCGCCCCGGCGTCGCGCCCGGCGGTCGGCAGGTGGTGGCTGCCGTCCAGCAGCACGACCTCGCCGAGCCGTCTGGCCAGCTCCTCCGTGGAGATCAGCGCGCTCATGCGCCCTCCTCCTCCAGATGGACATTGATGCGCCGGTTGCGCCGGCCCTTGTTCTCGATCTTGCCGATGCGCACGCGCCCGATCTCGCCCGTCCGCGCGACATGGGTGCCGCCGCAGGGCTGCAGGTCCACGCCGGCGCCGACCTCCAGCACGCGCACCCGCCCGGCCCCGCGCGGCGGCTGCACGGACATGGTGCGCACCAGCTCCGGGTTGGCGTCGAGTTCGGCCTCGTCGATCCAGCGCGGGACCACGGGGTGGTCGGCCTCGATGAGCGCGTTCAACGCCTCGCCGAGCGCCTCCTTGTCGAGGGCCGTATCCGGCAGGTCGAAATCGAGCCGGCTTTTCGCCTCGCCGACCGCGCCGCCGGTGACGCCTCCCGTCACGACCGCCGAGAGCAGGTGCAGGCAGGTGTGCATCCGCATGTGGCGGTAGCGCCGCTCCCAGTCGATCTCGGCCCGCACCTTCGCCCCGACGGGCGGCGGCGCCACGCCCTCCGGGAGGGGGTGCAGGACGGCGTCGCCCTCGCCCTTCACCGCCGGCAGCACGGGAAACGCCGCGCCGCTTTCGTCCACCAGGCGGCCCGTGTCGCCGGGCTGGCCGCCGCCGGTCGGGTAGAACACGGTGCGGTCGAGCGCGACGCCGGCCGGGGTCACGGCGGTCACCACGGCGTCGCAGTGTCCGGCATAGGCGTCGTCGCGGAAGACGAGTTCCATGGGGCCCCTCGCTCCAGTCGGGAAGAATCGCCGCCGGACTATAGGCGTCCTGCCCGGCCCGCACTATCCCGCCGCGCCCCGCCGGATCCGGGATGAAATGTCATACCAGCGGCCTCGACTTTGGACTCATGGGAAGATCGCGGCCCATATCGTCCCCCCGGCTCCCGAGCCGGGGCCCATGTCGTCATCCCGGACCCGATCCGGGACCCTGGCTCCCGACGCCACCGAAGCCGGTGGAGAACAGGCTCAGCCGCCGAAGCTGCCGCGAGTCAGGGATGGGCCCCGGCTCGGGGGCCGGGGCGACGGCCGGGGTGGCTCCGCCATCGGTTCCGGTCAACGACCGCTGGTATGAGGTCAAGGCCGGACGCTACCCGGCAAAGGCGGTTGATGCTGTTGGAGCGGATCATGCTCCGGCAGACCTTCGGGCCGCTCTTCGATCCGCCATGCGCAACTGCCCGTCGTGACGCCGCGGTCGCGCGACATATTCGAGACCCCGCAGGCGCAGGCGCCGGTCAGGCCGCGATATTTGCCGGTTCCACCGGCATTCCGTGAAAAATCTCCGGTATTTTCATTTTTTGTTCCCGATGGGCTTGACATTTGGCGGTATGGTGTATGATGAAAGTAGAGAGAGGCGGCTTCCGGGGCCGCCTTTCGGCGTTTCTGCGGAAAGCGACCGGCTGGGGGCCGAAAAAACCCCCGGCGTGAGCAAGCGCGAGAGGTGCGTGCGCCGTCTCGCGCGCGCAATCAGGCGCACGAACCGCGCCGGCGCCGACACCCGCCCGCGCCCGCCCGCGCGCCCACGCGAA
>JAJDVH010000076.1 GCA_022826185.1 Alphaproteobacteria bacterium | reverse complement strand
CCACGGCCCAAAAGCAGGGTCGCGATGTCCTCGATACCCTGACCGGATCCTCCGAAAGCTTCATCGACGGCATCAAATACGCCTGAACGGAACCCGGACATCCCTAACGCCACGGGAACCATCCTGGGCAGTTACGACATTTCATGACACATCGCTGGAAGGCCGAGCGCGCCTCGTGACAGACCATGACATCGTCGAGATGTCCGGGCTACAGTCGGAGCGCGATGACTGACCTCTCTTCCGCCACCATCGCCGAACTGGGCCAGGCGCTTCGGGCCGGCCGGGTGACGGCCCGCAGCCTGTTGGACCAGGCGCTCGCCAACCGCAGCGAGGCGCTCGGCGCCTACAAGCTCTGGATGCCGGACCATGCCGCCCGCGCGGCGGACCTTGCCGATGCCGCGTTCGCCCAGGGCCTCGATTTCGGGCCGCTGCAGGGCCTGCCGGTGTCGGTCAAGGACCTGTTCGGCCTCTCCGGAACGCCGACCCATGCCGGCTCGCCCAGGCCGCTCCCCGCCTCGTGGGAGGCCGAGGGGCCTGTCGTTGCGGCGGTCAGGAACGGGCTCGCCGTTGTCACCGGCAAGACGCACACGGTGGAATTCGCGTTCGGCGGCGTCGGCTCCAACCCGCATTGGGGCACGCCGCGCAACCCCTGGGGCGGCAACGCGCACCGCGCGCCGGGCGGCTCCAGCGCCGGCGCCGGCGTTTCGCTGCTGGAGGGC
Organism: Alphaproteobacteria bacterium; assembly: GCA_022826185.1. Lineage (GTDB taxonomy): Bacteria > Pseudomonadota > Alphaproteobacteria > Bin95 > Bin95 > Bin95. Next base: position 40,843 of record JAJDVH010000076.1, on the reverse strand, counting down.
ACCGCGGTCGTTGCGCTCGGCTCCGACACGGCGGGTTCGGTGCGCGTTCCGGCGAGCTTTACCGGAACGGTCGGCCTCAAGACGAGCTACGGGCGCTGGTCGCTCCAGGGCATCGTGCCGCTCAGCCCGTCGCTCGACACGGCCGGCGTGCTGACCCGCTCGGTCGCGGATGCGGCCCTCGCCTTTGCGGCGATAGACCCGGTCTGCCGGACGCCGCCGGAGCCGGCGGACCCGGCGCGCCTCAGGCTCGGCGTGATCGAGAGCCTGTTTGAGGACTGCGGTCCGGGCGTGGCGGAGACCGTGCGCGCCGCCCTTGCCGAGCTGGAAGATCGCGGCGCAACGGTGGAATCCTTCGACCTGCCGGAAATGGCCGACGCCAGGGCGATCTTCGCGGAAGGCGGGCTGGCGGTGCCCGAATTCGTCGCCTTCATCGAAAACGAGCTGCCCGACTTCAAGGCGACGCTGGACCCGAATGTCCGCAGCCGCTTCGAGGCTTTCGGGACATTGACCTCGACGGAGTATATGGGGCGGAAGATGCGCATTGCCCGCGCGGCCGCGGCGGCGAACGCCCGGCTTGCGGACATCGACGCCATCGTCGGGCCGACGACGCCGATCACCGCGCCGCTGCTCCAGCACGCGGCCGAAGGCGAAGGCTACCGGACGCACAACATGGCCGCGCTCCGCAACACCATGCCGGGCAACCTTCTGGAGCTTTGCGGGCTCACGATTCCGGCCGGCCTCGACGGCTCCGGCATGCCGGTCGGCCTGCAGCTCCTCGCCCCGCGCGGCATGGACGAGCGCGTGCTCTCCATCGGCCTCGCCGTCGAGGGCGTTATCGGCCCGGCCTCCCGCCGCCTGGGGACGCCTCCGGGCATTTGAGTCAAGCGCGTGAAAGGAAGCGCAATCCATGGCCTATGAGCCCTTCAACCTTGCCGGCAAGGCGGCGCTGATTACCGGCGGCAACAGCGGCATCGGCCTCGGCTTCGCGGAAGCCATCGCCCAGGCGGGCGGGGACGTGTGCATCTGGGGCACGAACGAGGCGAAGAACGCCGCCGCGCTCGAGGTGCTCCGGCAATACGACGTGAAATCGGTAGCGATGCGCTGCGACGTGTCCAACGAGCAGGAGGTCGCCGAACGATTCGCCGAGACGGTGGCCGAACTCGGCAAGGTCACGGCCTGTTTCGCCAATGCCGGCGTGTCGTCGGACCGGCGCGCGCTCAAGGGCGGCTTCTCGACCATGACGACGGCGGAGTGGCGGCGCGTCCTCGATGTCAATCTGGACGGCGTGTTCTTCACGCTCCGCGCGGCGGCGGGCCACATGGTCGAGCAGGGCATCGCCGGTTCGCTGGCCGCGACATCGAGTCTCGCCGCCATCATGGGGCAGGCGCGGGGCGAGCATTACGGCGCGGGCAAGGGCGCGCTGATCGCCATGATGCGCGCGCTCGCGGTGGAATACGGGCGCAGCGGCATCCGCGCCAACAGCGTGCTGCCCGGCTGGATCGAGACCCCGATGACGGAGCCGGCCTTCAACTGGGACCGCTTCCGCGACGCGGTGCTGCCGCGCGTGCCGGTCGGCCGCTGGGGCGAGAAGGAGGATTTCGGCGGCATCGCGGTCTATCTCGTCTCCGACGCCAGCCGCTACCACTCCGGCGACACCTTCGTCATCGACGGCGCCTATTCGCTGTTCTGAGAGAGAGTTGCAGAAGATGTCCGAAGGATTGGTTGAAGCAGGTATCGACAGGCGCGGCGTGGCCCGCGTCGCCATCGACAATGAGCGCCGCCTGAACTGCCTGAGCGGCGCGACGGCGCAGGCCTTCGCCGACGCGGTGAACGGGTTCTCGGGCCGAAGCGACCTCCGGGCGGTGGTGGTGACGGGCAACGGCCCGAAGGCCTTCATGGGCGGGGCGGACCTGCGCGAGCTGGGCGGCCTCGACCCTGTGTCCGGGCGCGCCTTCATCACCCGCATCCACGCCATGTCGAAGGCGCTCCGGGACTGCCCGGTGCCGGTGATCGGGCGGATCAACGGCTATTGCCTCGGCGCCGGGCTGGAGGTGGCGGCGGCCTGCGACATGCGGGTTGCCTCCGACAATGCCGTGCTGGGCATGCCGGAGGTCAGGGTCGGCCTGCCGTCGGTGGTTGAGGCGGCGCTCTTCCCGCAATTGATCGGTTGGGGGAGGGCGAAGCTGCTCTGCTACACCGGTGAGAACATCGACGCGGCGGAGGCGCTTTCCTGGGGGCTGGTGGAGAAGGTGGTGCCGGCCGGCGAACTCGACGACGCGGTGGAACAGTGGGTCGGCAACATTCTGGAGGGCGGCCCGCGCGCGATCCGGCTTCAGAAGGAGCTGATTCGCGAGTGGGAGGCGATGCCGGTGAACGACGCGATCCAGGCCGGCATCCGCAGTCTCGTCCGCGCCATGGAGACCGACGAACCGAAGCGCATGATCGCCGAGGTGCTGGAGCGGCTGGCGAACCGCAAGCGCTGAGTGGGCGTTTCTCTCAGTCGGCTTCCACCGGCTCCCGGACGATCCAGCCGCCGCCGAGCACCCGGTCGCCCTCGTAGAAGACGGCGGCCTGGCCGGCGGCGATGCCGTATTCCGGCTCGTCCAGAAGGATTTCCACGCCGTCGCCGCGCGGATAAAGGGCCGCCGGCCGGGGGGCGGCGCTCGACCTGATACGGACTTCCGCCCTCTGGCCGTCCGCAGGCCCGTCCGCCTGGCCGAGCCAGTTGACCTCGCGGACCCGGAAGCGGCGGCGGCCGAGCGCCTCGCGGGGCCCGACAACGACCCTGTGCCGGGCCGGATCGAGCGCCAGCACATAGAGCCGCTCGCCGTCGGCGGCATTGCCGAGGTCCAGCCCGCGCCGCTGGCCGACGGTGAAATTGACGATGCCCTCATGCCGGCCGAGCACATGGCCGCCCCGGTCCACGATCTCGCCGGGCTCCAGCGCGCCGGGGCGCAGCCGCGCGACGATGTCGGCATAGCGGCCGTCGGGCACGAAGCAGATGTCCTGGCTGTCCGGCTTTTCCGCCACCGGCAGGGCGAGCCGCGCCGCTTCCCGCCGCACCCGGTCCTTGGGCATGCCGCCCAGCGGGAAGCGCAGGAAATCGAGCTGCTCGCGGGTGGTCGCGAACAGGAAATAGCTCTGGTCCTTGCCGCCGTCGGCGGCCCGGTGCAGCTCCGGGCCCGGCAGGCGCTGCACATAGTGGCCGGTGGCGAGCGCATCCGCCTCCAGCTCCCGCGCCGTCGCCAGCAGGTCGCGGAACTTCACCGTCCGGTTGCACTGCACGCAGGGGAGCGGCGTTTCCCCGGCGAGGTAGCTGTCGGCGAAATCCTCCATGACGGCCGCCCGGAACCGGCTCTCGTAGTCCAGCACGTAATGCGGGATGCCGATCCGATCCGCGACCGCGCGGGCGTCGTGGATGTCCTGGCCGGCGCAGCAGGCGCCCTTGCGCCCGGTGGCGGCGCCGTGGTCGTAAAGCTGCAGGGTGACGCCCACGACCTCATAGCCCGCCTCCGCCAGCAGCGCCGCGGTGACGGAACTGTCCACGCCGCCGGACATGGCGACGACCACGCGGGAGGATGTCGGGAGATCGAGCATCGGCGGACCTGCGGAGAACCGGCAGGAAACTGGTTCACCGCCTTCTGCGGGTCAACCGTTCCCGCCTCAGGCGACGGCCCCGCAGGCCCGAAGCGCCGCGATGTCCTCCGGCGTCCGACCGAGCTCGGCCAGGATTTCATCCGTGTGCTGGCCGGTTTCGGGCGCGGGGGCGGGCGCCGTCTTCTGCGAGCCATCGACCCAGACGGGCGCGGCGACCGTGTGGCTGGACAGGCCGGAGGGGTCTTCGTGGGGGACGACGATCTCCGCCGCCCGCATCTGCGGGTCGTCCGGAATGTCCTCCGTCCTGCCGACCACGCCGAACGCCAGGCCCTCCGCTTCCAGCCGTTCGCGCCATACGGGCCAGGGCTCGCGGATGAAGACCTCGTCCAGGATGGCGATCAGCTCGCGGGCATGGCGGTGGCGGGCCGGCTTCTCGGCGAAGCGCGGGTCCGCGCCGAGATCGGGGCGGTCGAGCGCGCGCAGCAGGTTCGGCCACTGCTTGTCCTCGTTCACCAGGCTCAGGATGAACCAGCGCCCGTCCGCGCAGCGATAGTGGTTGGCGACGCCGGTCGCCCAGTTTTCGCGCTTGGGCCGGGTCGGGATGTCGAGGCCGCAGAGCGCCGCCTGGGCGTAGAAGGCGTTGAACCAGACACCGTTCGCCATGAGGTTGGTATGAGCCTTGCCGCCCTTGCCGGTGATCTGGCGCCGGTAGAGCGCCGTCATGATCGCGGCGAACAGCGCCACGCCCGTCGGATGGTCGCCCATGCCGGGGAGCGAACGCGCCGGCGAGCCTTCCGGGTCCGGTTTCACCAGGTCCATCAGGCCCGTGCGCGCCCAGAGCGCCGTCGAGTCGAAGCCGGTCCTGCGGGCTTCGGGTCCCGCTTCGCCGTAGGCCGACAGCGAGGCGTAGATCAGCCGCTCGTTGAGAGGCGCGATGTCCTCGTAACGGAGCTTCAGCTGTTCGCGCACGCGCGGCGGATAGTTGGTGATGAAGACATCCGCCGTTGCGGCAAGTTCGCGCAACACTGCCCTGCCGGCCTCGTGACGGAGGTCGAGCGCAAGCCCTCTCTTGGAGCGGTTGTCCACCATCCAGGAATAGTCCACATGGGACGAGGGGAAGCCCGGGAACGCCGACAGGCCCCGATAGGAATCGCCCGTCGGCGGCTCGACCTTGATAACGTCGGCGCCGAAGTCGGCGAGCATGGTACCCGCCACCGGCGCGGCGATGAAACTGGCCACGTCGAGGACCCTGAGGCCCGCGAGAAGGGGCTCCGCCATGGCGGCTTCCTCCGGTTGCGTTCAGTTCTTGTAGTGAGGCAGGGGCGTGTAGTGGCCGTCCTCATAGTCGCCGAACATCTCATCCACCTGCGGGTGCCGGCAGGGGCGCCCGGACCGGTCTTCAAGCAGGTTCTGCTCCGAGACATAGGCGATGTAGGTGGTCTCGGCGTTCTCCGCGAGCAGGTGGTAGAAGGGCTGGTCGCGTCGCGGGCGCACATCGGCGGGAATCGACTCCCACCATTCCTCGGTATTGGAGAAGGTCGGGTCTACGTCGAAGATCACGCCCCGGAACGGGTAGCGGCGATGGCGAACCACCTGGCCGATCCCGAACTTGGCTTCCCGCATGTCCATGGGCTTCCGTCTTCATCAGGCGAATGGCCGGTCGGCGCGAACAGCGCCCGACCCTAGGCTGCAGAGCATACCGACGCGGACGCAGCCGGCAAGCGGCCGATCCGGCTCAACCCCGGCGGGGCCGCTCGGCGGACGGGATGAAGGCGATGGCGCAGGCCGCCGCCACGGCGCACAGGGCGACGGCGAAGAACGGCCACTCGTAGCTGCCGAGTTCGTCATAGGCGAGGCCGGCGAGCGGGGGGCCGAACAGGGTGCCGATGCCGACGCTCGAATAGAGGAGGCCGATCAGGGCGCCGACGGACCGCAGTCCGAACAGGTCCGCCGTCACCGACGGCGCGAGGGCGACGAATCCGCCGTAGCAAAGCCCGAACACGCCGGCCACGGCCGCCAGGTGCCAGAACGGCTCTACCAGCACCCAGGCCGCCAGCATGCCTCCCATGCCGGCATACAGCAGGGACAGGCAGAGCTTGCGTCCGATACGGTCCGCCACCGGAGCCAGGGCGAAACGCCCCACCGTGCTGCCGACCCCGACCAGCGGAATGAGCGCATTCGCTTCGACCAGGGAAAAACCCCGGTCGAGCGCGTGGGGCACCGCGTGCACGAACGGAATGAAGATGCCGAAGGCCAGCACCAGGGTTGCCGCGTAGAGAATCCAGAAGGTACGACCGGTCAGCGCGTCGCGGACTGTAAAGCCCGGCAGTGCGGGGCCGGACGCCGGTCCATCGGTCGGCGCGGTCACGAAATGCGCGGCGGCGCCTCCCAGCGCCAGCACGCCGAGCGCCAATGCCAGATAGGCAAACCGCCAGTCCGCCGCTTCGATCAGGACGACGGCGATGAGGGGTGCGGCAAGCGTGCCGACACCGATGCCGGCAACCGCAAAGCCGGAGGCCATGCCCCGCTTGGCGGTGAACCACCGTTGCACCGCGCCGACAGCGGGCACATAGGCCAACCCGACTCCGAAGCCCACGCCGAGGCCGTATCCCAGGCAGACTTCCCAGAGAGTGGTCGCGTGCGCAGCGAAGAGGAGGCCCGCGCCGACGACCGCCATGCCGGCAATGCACAACTCGCGCGGCCCCATGATATCGGCAATCCGCCCCGAGACCGCGCCGAAACCGAAATAGAGGAACGCGGCCAGTGAGAAGACCAGACTGGTCTCGGCCCGCGTCGCGCCGAACTCGCGCTCGAGCGAGGGAAAGAAGGTGGAGAAGGTATAGGCGGCACCGAATCCGACGAACAGGACGATGAAGGTCGCCCCGACGACGCCCCAGCCGCCTCTCACGCGGCGGTGGGCCCGATTCCGGCAACGGTCGTGCGGTGCATTATCCGGCGGTGCTTGCCCTTGTTCCACGGGCGGCCGCGATGCAGGCAGCAGCGGTTGTCCCACATGACCAGATCGCCCCGCCGCCAGCGGTGGGTATAGGTGTAGCGCTCCTGCACAATGCGGTCGGTCAGGCTGCGCAGAAAGGCGCGGCTTTCCTCGACATCGCGGCCGCGTATGTGGCTCGCATGGGCGCCGGCATAGAGGTTGCGGCGGCCGTTGGCGGGGTTGCGGCGGACCACGGCCTGCGGCACCGGCGGCGTTTCCCGGCGCTGCGCTTCGTCCACGAGGTCGCTCCGGATCAGCCCGCGCGAATAGGCGAAGTCGTGGATGGCGACCAGGCCCTCCAGCTCCTCCTTGAGGGCATCCTCGAGGCCGTCCCATGCAGCGCGGCCTGTGGCGAATTCGGTTTCGCCCTCCTCGGGGGGCACCTCGCGCCCCGACAGCAGCGAGGCCGTAGCCGGCACGCGCTTGAAGGAGCTGTCCGTGTGCCACATCTCGTTGCCCGAGTTGTAGACATTGCGCCAGTCTTCCACCGGAAGTATCTCATCCGTTTCCGGATCGACATTGGAGATCACCGCAATCTCGGACCCGGCGCCGACATTGGATCGCACCGTGCCTTCCAGGGGTCCGAACCGCCTGGAGAATGCGATCTGCTGAGCATCGTCGATATACTGACCCGGCAAGACGAGCACCGAATAATCGTTGAAAAGGCGCGCGATTTCGGCAAAGTCGGCGTTGCTCACTCCCTCGGCGATATCGACGCCCGAGACTTCCGCGCCGAACGCCGGGGTCAGCTGCCTGAAGGTGACGGCCATGGCGTTTCCTCCCGGCGACGATTGAACCAGTCTGGAAGGCGCTTGAAAAGAAGCATGGACCCGGAACGCTTGGCAGCCCTGGAAGCGCTTGAGCGCAAAGTGCTCTGGCTGTCTTCCTGGATGATCCATAACGCCAACCACCTTCGCGAAAGCCGCGACGGGTTGAAAGTCGGAGGGCACCAGGCGTCCAGCGCTTCGGCAGCGACGATCCTCACCGCGCTCTATTTCAACACGCTGAAGCTTGGCGACCGGGTGGCGGTCAAGCCCCATGCAAGCCCGGCCTATCACGCCATTCAGTATCTGCTCGGTCGGCAGTCGCGCGAAAAGCTGGAGCGCTTTCGCGCATTCGGGGGCGCACAAAGCTATCCCTCGCGCACCAAGGACAGCGACGATGTCGACTTCTCCACCGGCTCTGTCGGTCTCGGCGTCGGCATCACCACCTTCGCTTCCATCATGCAGGACTATGTGCGGCTGAAAGGGCTGGGAAACGGCAGTCCGCCCGCGCGGATGGTGGCCGTGATGGGCGATGCGGAGATCGATGAAGGCAATGTCTTCGAGGCAATGCTCGAAGGCTGGAAGCACGATGTCCGCAACCTCTGGTGGATCATCGACTACAACCGCCAGAGTCTCGATTCTGTCGTTACGGACCGTCTTTTCCGACGGCTCGACGGCCTTTTCCAGGCCATGGGCTGGCAGGTTCATATACTGAAATACGGCAAGCGCCTGCAGGCCGCCTTCAGGAAGCGGGACGGCAAGGCCCTGGAACGCTGGATCGACGACTGTCCGAACTCCCGCTACTCGGCCCTCGTTTACAAAGGCGGGGCGGCGTGGAGAGAGGCGCTGCAGGAGGATCTCGGCCATTTGACCGGTATCCGCACGCTCCTGAAGCGGCACGACGACGAGCAGCTGCACAGCCTCATGACCAACCTCGCCGGCCAGGATATGGCCGCTCTGCTCGAAGGGTTCGGTGCGGTCGAGGACGATCGACCGACCTGCTTCATCGCCTACACGATCAAGGGTTATGGACTGCCTTTCGCGGGCCACAAGGACAATCATGCCGGCCTCATGAACCCCGACCAGATGGAGGCTTTCCGAGCATTGGTGGGTATCCGTCCGGGCGAGGAATGGGAAGCCGGCGCCGGGTTGGATATCCCGTCGGAGAAGCTGCAGACCGCCATCGAAGGATCGCCCTTCTATTGCAGCCCGCCACGCCGCACGAAAGCGGCGCCCGTCGCTTTGCCCGACGAGTTGCCTGTGCCTGCCGGCGCGCGCATGTCCACCCAGGAGGCCTTCGGCCGGATTCTGGTCGAAATCGCCCGCGAGGGAGGACCACTGGCGGACCGTATCGTAACCGCATCGCCCGATGTCACGGTTTCCACAGGTCTGGGCGGCTGGGTGAACCGGCGCGGCATCTTTGCGCGCGAGGTCGTGGAGGACGTTTTTCGGGAAGAAAATGTCGTATCGGCGCAGCGCTGGCTCCAGGGTCCAACCGGCCAGCATGTTGAGCTGGGAATTGCGGAGAACAACCTGTTCCTTTGCCTGGCCGCTCTCGGTCTCTCGGCGGAGTTGACGGGCGAACGCCTTTTCCCGGTGGGAACGCTTTACGACCCGTTCATCGCCAGAGGCCTGGACGCATTGAACTACGCTGCTTACCAGGATGCGCGCTTCATGGTCGTGGCAACACCTTCAGGCGTCACGCTTGCCCCCGAGGGCGGGGCACACCAGTCGGGCGCTACTCCGAGTATTGGCCTGGCCCAGCCGGGACTGACCGCGTTCGAGCCGGCCTATGCGGACGAGCTTGCGGCGATCATGCGTTGGAGCTTCGCCCATATGCAGGCCGAGGACGGCGGCTCGGTTTACCTGCGCCTGTCGACCCGGCCGCTGGAACAGACGGGACGGGAGTTGGATGTCTCAGCCGCGATAGCCGGAGGCTACTGGATCGAGCCGCCGGCTGACGGATCGGAGTTGGCGATCGTCGCGATGGGCGCAGTGCTGCCGGAAGCGCTGGCAGCGCTGACGCTTATTCGCGAGGACATGCCGGAAGCGGGCCTGCTGGCGGTTACCTCGGTCGACCGTTTGCACGACGACTGGCTGGCGCACGGCGAGGGCAGTCGGGCGGCCCGGCTGCTGGCGCCAATTTCTCGGCGCGGCGGCCTGGTGACGGTTCTCGACGGCCACCCGAGCGCGCTCGGGTGGCTTGGCTCGGTTGCGGGGCATCGCGTCGAAGCGCTCGGTACAACCAGTTTTGGGCAGTCCGGCGACATTCCCGATCTCTACCGGGCGCACAAGCTGGATACAGACGCTATTCTGGAAGCATCCGCGCGCTTGTCGTTGCGCTCTTGAGCCGGATGAAGTTTCGATATAAGTCTCCGCCCCTCCCGGCGGGCGTGGCGGAATTGGTAGACGCGCCGGATTTAGGATCCGGTGGCTTGCGGCCGTGGGGGTTCAAGTCCCTCCGCCCGCACCAGGGATCGTCCCGGCCGGGGCCGCCGACCGTAACCAGTTGAAGCCTTTCATATGCAGATTACCGAGACACTCGCCGACGGGCTGAAGCACGACTTTCGCGTTGTCGTGCCTGCCGAGGACCTGCACGCCGAGGTCGACAGGAAGCTGGCGGAATACGGCGCCGGCATGCGGCTTCCGGGATTCCGGCCCGGCAAGGCGCCGATGAAGATCCTGCGCCAGCGCTTCGGCAGGGCGGTCGAAGGAGAAATCCTTGAGGCAACGATCAATCGCGGCACGCAGCAGGCGATAGAGGAACGGGGCCTGAAGCCGGCTGTCATGCCGCAGATCGATATGGTCTCCGACCTCGACAACGGGCTGCCGGCCGGGGTGGACCTCGAATACACGATCAGTGTTGAGGCGTTGCCGGAGATCGAGCCGATCGACTTCGGCACGCTCGAACTCGAGCGCCTGGAGGCCGACCCGGCAGAAGAGACGGTCGAGGAGGAGATCGGTCGCATCGCCGGTGCCACCGCCGATCTGGTGGCCGTCGAGGAGGATCGGGGGGCTGCCGAAGGCGATACCCTGATGATCGATTTCGAAGGCAAGATCGACGGTGAAGCATTCGCCGGCGGCGCCGCCGAAGACTACGAGATCGAGCTCGGCACAGGCGAGTTTATTCCCGGTTTCGAGGACCAGCTGGTCGGCGTTCGCGCGGGCGAGTCCCGGGATGTCGAGGTCAGCTTCCCTGAGGATTACGGCGCAGCGCACCTGGCGGGCAAAGCCGCGGTGTTTTCCGTGGAGGTCAAGCAGGTTCAGGAACGCCGGGCGGCCGACCCGGATGACGAAATGGCAAAGCGGGTCGGGTTCGACAATCTCGAGGCTCTGCGCCAGGGCGTCGCCGACCGGATCAAGGGGCAGTATGCGGACGTCTCCCGAATGATTGTCAAAAGGAATCTATTCGACCGTCTGGAGGAACTGCACGACTTCCCTCTGCCGGAGAGCATGGTCATGCAGGAGTTCGAGTCGATCTGGGGCGAAATCGAGCAACGGCTTGAAGGGGCGGAAGACGAGGACGATGAGATTCGGGAAGGCAAGACCGACGATGAGCTCAAGGACGAATACAGGAAGGTCGCGGAGCGGCGTATCAGGCTCGGCCTTCTGCTTGCCGAGGTAGGGCGCCAGAACAATATCGAGGTTAGCGAGGAGGACCTGCAGCGGGCTGTGTTTACCCAGGTTCAGCGGTTTCCCGGACAGGAGCATGTCGTGCTGGACTTCTACCGCAAGAACCCGTCGGCCCTGTCGCAGTTCGACGGACCGATCCTTGAGAACAAGGTGGTCGATTTCATTCTCGAACTCGCAGACATTACGACACGCAAGGTCAGCGCTGATGAGTTGATCGCAGCGTCCGAAGGCGCTGCTGAAGAGGAGTAGGCAGCCGCGATGCGCGACCGGAGCGAAGTTTACATGAACACACTCGTGCCCATGGTGGTGGAGAGCACCAACCGCGGGGAACGCGCCTATGACATCTATTCCCGCTTGCTGAAGGAGAGGATTGTGTTCCTGACGGGCCCGGTGTTCGATCAGGTCGGCGCGTTAATTGCCGCTCAGTTGCTGTTTCTGGAGGCGGAAAACCCCAGCAAGGACATTTCCTTCTACATCAACTCGCCGGGCGGCGCTGTCACCGCAGGGCTCGCGATCTACGACACGATGCAGTACATCCGCTGCGATGTGTCCACGGTATGTATCGGGCAGGCGGCCTCGATGGGGTCGCTGCTGCTTGCTGCCGGCAAACCGGGCAAGCGCTACGCGTTGCCTAATGCACGGGTGATGGTGCACCAGCCTTCCGGCGGCTTCCACGGTCAGGCCAGCGACATCGAAATCCATGCGCGTGAGATTCTCGCCCTGCGAGGACGGCTGAACGAAATTTATGTGAAGCATTGCGGCCAAACGCTGGAAAAGGTGGAGGAAGCGCTTGACCGCGACCGCTTCATGAGCCCGGACGAGGCTCGGGAATTCGGGATCGTGGACGAAGTGGTCGAGCACCGTATGCCGACGGAAGCCGAAACGGCATAAACAGGCCGCGGAAGCCCTGACGTCGCATTTTGCAATGGAAACATTGGCCCCGGAGGCAAACCCCGCTAACATGCCTGTGTGGCTTTCGGGCTGCGGCTTCGGGGAATGTTGGGATCGAAGATGAGCAAATCGAGCGGTGATTCCAAGAACACGCTCTACTGTTCGTTCTGTGGAAAAAGTCAACACGAGGTCCGGAAGCTGATAGCAGGGCCGACGGTGTTCATTTGCGATGAGTGCGTCGAACTCTGCATGGATATCATTCGCGAGGAGAATCGCAATTCCCTCGTGAAATCCAGGGACGGCGTTCCGACGCCGGCGCGGATCTGCAAGGTCCTCGATGACTACGTTATCGGCCAGGACCGCGCCAAGCGAGTGCTGTCCGTGGCCGTTCACAATCACTACAAGCGACTTGGCAGCAACGCCAAGGCAGGCGATGTCGAGATCGCCAAGTCCAATATACTCCTGATCGGCCCCACCGGTTGCGGCAAGACATTGCTGGCCCAAACACTGGCCCGCATTCTCGATGTGCCGTTCACGATGGCGGACGCGACGACGCTCACGGAGGCCGGCTATGTCGGCGAGGACGTGGAGAACATCATTCTGCGACTGTTGCAGGCTGCCGACTACAATGTGGAACGGGCCCAGCGCGGGATCGTCTATATCGACGAGGTGGACAAGATCTCTCGCAAGTCCGACAACCCCTCGATCACGAGAGACGTATCCGGCGAAGGCGTGCAGCAGGCCTTGCTGAAGATTATGGAGGGGACGGTCGCGTCGGTCCCGCCGCAAGGCGGGCGCAAACACCCTCAACAGGAATTCCTGCAGGTCGACACCACGAACATCCTGTTCATCTGCGGCGGCGCGTTTTCGGGTCTGGAAAAGATAATCTCGCAGCGGGGCAGGGGGTCCTCGATCGGCTTCGGCGCCGATGTGAGCGCGCCTGAAGACCGACAGACCGGGGAGGTGTTGAAGGAAATCGAACCAGAAGACCTGCTGCGGTTCGGCCTCATTCCGGAGTTTGTCGGCAGGCTACCGGTCATCGCCACGCTCGAGGACCTCGAGGAAGGCGCGCTGATCGAAATCCTCACACGGCCCAAGAACGCTCTCGTCAAACAGTACCAGAGGCTGTTCGACATGGAGGACGTGCGGCTGACGTTCGCCGAGGATGCGTTGAAGGGCATTGCAGCCAAGGCGATATCGCGCAAGACCGGCGCGCGCGGTCTCCGGGCGATCATGGAGAGCATTCTCCTCGACAGCATGTTCGAACTGCCGAGCATGGAGGGGGTCGAAGAGATCGTCATCAGCCGGGAGGTGGTCGAAGGGCGCGCGCAGCCTTTGCAAATCTATGTCGAACGCGGCAATGAGACCAAGGCGGGTGCTTGAACAGCTCTTGTCCTTGTCCCAGATAAGGATGGGCGGTTGCGAATGATGTCATTGAAGCAGCCATGCCAATCACGGAGCCTCTCGAGGATGCGTCATGAGTAGTTCCAGCGGCGACCTCTATCCCGTTCTCCCTCTGCGGGATATCGTGGTCTTTCCCCATATGATCGTCCCGCTTTTCGTCGGACGGGAGAAATCTGTCCTGGCGCTCGAAGAGACGATGAAGAACGACAAGCATATCCTGCTGGTCACTCAGAAGGATGCGGCTGTCGACGACCCGGGCCCGGACGATATCTTTCGGGTCGGCACCATCGGCTCAGTGCTCCAGCTGCTGAAACTGCCTGACGGCGCGGTCAAGGTGCTGGTCGAAGGGCAAGGCCGGGCCGAGATCCAAGCCTATACCGAGCGGGCCGAGTTCTTCGAGACGGCTGCCCGCGACATTCCGGATGGCGCAGAGGGTGGCGATCCGCAGGAAATGTCTGCGTTGGTCCGCTCGGTGGTCTCGCATTTCGAGAGCTACGTAAAGCTCAACAAAAAGATTCCGCCTGAAGTCGTCGCTACCGTCGGGCAGATCGAGGATCCATCGAAGCTTGCCGATACTGTGGCGGCGCATCTGAGTCTCAAGATCGCTCAAAAGCAGGAATTGCTGGAAACGATACCGGTCTTCGAGCGTTTGGAGCGCGTCTATGCCTACATGGAAGGCGAGATGGATGTCCTGGAGGTCGAGAAGCGTGTCCGCTCGCGCGTCAAGCGCCAGATGGAACGCACGCAGCGCGAGTACTATCTGAACGAACAGATGAAGGCGATCCAGAAGGAGTTGGGCGACGGCGGGGAAGGCCGCGACGAGCTCTCTGAGATCGAAGAGACGATCAAGAACACCCGCCTCTCCAAGGAGGCTGCGGAAAAAGCGACGGCGGAGCTCAAGAAGCTGCGGAGCATGAGTCCGATGTCCGCCGAGGCGACGGTCGTTCGCAACTATCTCGACTGGATACTCGGGATCCCCTGGAAGAAGCGGACCAGGGTGAAGCGGGACGTGCTTGCCGCCGAGCGCATTCTCGACGAAGACCATTACGGCCTGGAAAAGGTCAAGGAGCGGATCGTCGAGTATCTGGCGGTCCAGAACCGCGTACGTAAGATCAAAGGTCCGATTCTTTGCTTGGTCGGGCCGCCGGGCGTTGGCAAGACCTCGCTTGGCAAGTCGATTGCACGCGCCACCGGGCGCAACTTCGTGCGCATGTCGCTGGGCGGGGTGCGGGACGAAGCCGAAATTCGCGGGCATCGGCGCACCTATATCGGGTCTATGCCCGGCAAGGTGGTCCAGGGCATGAAAAAGGCCAAGTCGTCCAACCCGTTGTTCCTGCTGGACGAAGTGGACAAGCTTGGCGCCGACTGGCGGGGCGATCCGTCGTCGGCGCTTCTGGAAGTGCTCGATCCCGAACAGAACAGCACGTTCAATGACCATTATCTTGAAGTGGACTACGACCTGTCGGACGTGATGTTCATCACGACGGCAAATACGCTCAGGCTGCCTCAGCCCCTGCTGGACCGCATGGAGGTGATCCGTCTTCCCGGATACACCGAAGACGAAAAGGTCGAGATCGCCCGCCGCCACCTTATCGACAAGCAGTTGGCGGCCCACGGGTTGAAGAGTGAAGAGTGGTCAATTTCCGATGACGCCTTGCGCGGCCTTATCCGGTACTACACGCGCGAGGCCGGCGTCCGAAATCTGGAGCGCGAGATTGCGAATCTGCAGCGCAAGGCCGTCAAGACGCTGGCGACCAGCGATGCCGGCACGATTGAGATAGGGGACGATAATCTCGAAGAGTATGCAGGCGTGCGCAAGTTCCGCTACGGGCAGACGGAACTGGAGGATCTGGTTGGCGTCACGACCGGACTGGCCTGGACCGAGGTCGGGGGCGAAATCCTCTCGGTCGAGGCGATTGTCATGCCGGGCAAGGGCAACGTCAAACACACAGGCAAGCTCGGCGACGTGATGCAGGAATCCGTCGAGGCAGCGCGCAGCTTCGTTCGTTCCCGAATGCTGAGGTTCGGCATCGCCCCTCCGGAGTTCGACAGGCGGGATATTCATGTTCACGTCCCCGAAGGCGCCACGCCCAAGGACGGACCGTCGGCCGGCGTTGCCATGTGCACATCGATCGTTTCGGCGCTGACCGGCATTCCGGTACGTCGCCACGTTGCGATGACCGGCGAGATCACACTGCGGGGTCGCGTTCTGCCGATCGGAGGTCTGAAGGAAAAGCTGCTCGCGGCGCTGCGAGCCGGTATCACCACGGTGTTGGTCCCCGAAGAAAACATGAAGGACCTCGCGGAGATACCCGAGAATGTGACGAACAGCCTTGAGATCGTTCCTGTGGAAACCGTCGATGAAGTGTTGAGCCGGGCGCTGACCGACATCCCGGCGCCGATAGACTGGCAGCCCCCGGCAGCCGTGGAAACGCCGCCACCGGCCGTCGAAGGCGCAACCTTTGGAGGTATGGTTACGCACTGATATGCAATTGGAGCAATATAGTTGCTCGATTGTGTATCGTTTTACTGGACCTTGGCCCTGAATCGGGTTAGCAACGGCACAGTCCTCAGCGAAGACGGGAGGGAGAAGAATGAACAAGAACGATCTGGTTGGAGCTGTTGCGGCCTCCGCAAACTTGCAGCGTGCCGAAGCCGCACGGGCTGTAGATGCTGTTTTTGAGACGATCTCGAAAGCTCTGGCCGACGGTCAGGATGTCCGGTTGATCGGTTTTGGAACCTTTTCGGTGGCCCACCGGCCAGCATCCAAGGCGAGGAACCCCAGGACCGGCGAAACGATTGATGTTGCGCCCTCGAACCAGCCCAAGTTCAGGGCAGGTAAAGGTCTGAAAGAAGCCGTAAACTAACGGCAAGTCGGGCGAACCCGGACCCAAGGGCGATTAGCTCAGCCGGGAGAGCACCTCGTTTACACCGAGGGGGTCGGCGGTTCGATCCCGTCATCGCCCACCATCTCTATTTCAAGAGACCCAGAATATTCTGGCATGTGCGGACCGGCGTCTATTGTCGGCCGGTTGCGCTCGCCGTGGCAGGCACCTGGAGAATCAGACAAGGCGTCGCCGCCGGTATTCGAGCAGCGCCTGCTTGAGCTGTTGTCTGTTATGAACAGGCGGGGTCCCGGGAACGCTCTGCGACATAGAGCAGCAAGACCAGGGTTCCGAGACGCCCTTATGCAGCTTGCGGGCCATGCCTGCCCTGCCAGAGCTCATCCCTAAACGTGAGCGTCCGGCGTAGGCTGCAGGGTATGTTGCTCTGTGCGCGAAGCGCCTGCGCGGTAAACGGACCGGCACCGGTGAGGTTGGTCAATGATCCGGTCGACGCAAAGACCGAAGCGCGCCACCCCGGACCGCCGAAAGGCCGGTTTTCATAGGAAATTCTTATGGAATGCGCAGGAAAACGATATTGGAAAGTATCCCTGGAGCATCGCTGGATTGCTGCCATGCGAAAGGGAGGGGGCGACGATGACCATGAAGGCAAAGAGAAACCTGAAGACCGTCGCGTGGATCGCCATGCTCGTCGCGGTCATCGCCATCGCCGGTATCGAACCGGCGCTGGCCCAAGGCCGATGATGGTGGGCTTGTCCGTTGTAGTTGTGCCATCGGGTGGAGCGCGACAAACAGGGTGAGACTCGCGATGATCGATGTCGGGCGGAGCCGCGGGGTATTCGGTCTGTTTTAGGCAGCGGGTGGCGCGGGGCGGAACGGTCCGCGTCCGGTCTGGCCTATGCGGCCTGACCGCGCCTCTGGTCCGGAACCCAGTTCCAGGGGAGAAGTTCGCCGGGCCGGTTCTGCGGGGTGCCGGCAATGCGGTCGAGCACGTCGGCGAGCCATGCGTGGGGATCGACATCGTTGAGCTTGGCGGTGCCGATGAGGGTGTACATCGCCGCCGCGCGCCTTCCACCGTGCTCGGAGCCTGCGAACAAGCATGACTTCCGGCCCAGGGCGATACCTCTGAGCGCCCTTTCAGTGGCATCGTTCGAGAGGCAGGTGCGCCCATCCCCGCGGCGTCGGGTGGAACGGCGCCGGTGGCTGGCTGATCTTCTCGCAGTCCCGACAGGTGAGCTTCTCGCGCACCGTCTGGATCACCTCCCACTGGCGCGGAATGGCCTCCAGCGTCTCGGTGACGTCCTAGCCGATCTTCGAGAGCTTCTCCGAGCCGCCGCATTCAACATACCAGCGCGCGCCCGACAAAAACCACAGGCGGCCTGCCTCGGAGGCTTACGCTTGAACCCGAGAGGATGCCGGAAATTGCCGAGGGTCTGTGGCGACCGTATCCTTGACCTCACCACGGGTCTCGGTTAGACGGGCTATCGGGCCTGCGGGGGTGTAGCTCAGTCGGTTAGAGCGCTGGCCTGTCACGCCAGAGGCCGCGGGTTCGAGTCCCGTCACTCCCGCCACTCGTTTGCATTGATGGCTGCATGCCCGGAAAGCTCCCGCAGGGCTTTGCAGCCGCGCCTCCGGTCACTATGGTGCGCTCGAGGCGGGAGTCGAGAAGAAGGAGGCGGGTCCCGGAAGATGGAAGCGCTTCTGGCCGAGTATGTTCCGATACTGATCTTCACGGGCGTCGCCGGGGCGCTGGCGGCAGGCGCTGTTGTCGCTTCGTTGATCGTTGCTCGGCAGAAGCCGGACCCGGAGAAGCTCTCAGCTTACGAATGCGGCTTCGAGGCATTCACCGACACTCGCGGCCGCTTCGACGTGCGCTTCTATCTGGTCGCCATACTTTTCATCATCTTCGACCTTGAGGTAGCGTTCCTGTTTCCCTGGGCGATTTCGCTCGGCGGCATCGGCATGCTGGGTTTCTGGTCGATGGTCATCTTCCTTGGCGTGCTGACGGTCGGTTTCATTTACGAGTGGCGCAAGGGAGCGCTTGAATGGGAGTGATCGGCCAGCCGGCATTGGGGCCGGGAGCGGAGCAGGACGCGTTGCTGCGCGGGGTCAACGACGAGCTCCAGGATCGCGGTTATGTGGTCGCACAGCTCGACAAGCTGGTGAACTGGGCGCGTTCGGGTTCCTTGTGGCCGATGACTTTCGGGTTGGCCTGCTGCGCGGTGGAAATGATGCACACGGCATGCTCGCGCTACGACCTCGACCGTTTCGGCATCGTATTCCGGCCTAGTCCGCGACAGTCGGACGTAATGATCGTGGCGGGAACGCTGACGAACAAGATGGCGCCAGCGCTTCGCAAGGTCTACGACCAGATGGCCGAGCCGCGCTGGGTGATTTCCATGGGGTCCTGCGCCAATGGCGGCGGCTACTATCACTATTCCTATTCGGTGGTGCGAGGCTGCGACCGGGTCGTGCCGGTCGATGTGTATGTACCGGGATGTCCGCCAACGGCTGAGGCATTGCTCTACGGCGTACTGCTGCTGCAAAAGAAAATCCAGCGCACCGGCACGATAACGCGCTGAATCGGACCAGCAGATGGACGAAGCCCTGATAGACCTCGCCGAGCATGTCGAGGCGGCGGTCGGTGAAAAGGTCGCCCGCGAAGATGGCGGGGAGGAACTGGTTTTGCGCGTAGGAAGAGACGCGCTGCTCGAGGTGCTTACTTTCCTACGCGACGATGCGAACTGCCACTTCAAGTGTCTCGTCGACCTTTGCGGCGTTGACTATCCGGAGCATCCCGAGCGGTTCGAGATCGTCTATAACCTGTTGAGTCATCGCCACAATTTTCGCATCCGGATCAAGACATCCACAGACGAAGATGCACCGGTGCCTTCGGTATCGGGGCTTTTCAGTTCGGCAGGCTGGTTCGAACGCGAAGCCTGGGATCTGTACGGGATCTTCTTTTCCGACCATCCGGATCTGCGCCGGCTACTGACGGATTACGGCTTCGAAGGTTTTCCGATGCGCAAGGATTTCCCGCTGACAGGGTACGTCGAGGTACGTTACGACGACGAACAGAAACGTGTGGTCTATGAACCGGTTTCGTTGACGCAGGAATTCCGGACCTTCGATTATCTCAGCCCGTGGGAGGGGCCGCTGCCGGGCGACGAAAAGGCGGAGAGCGCCTGATGGCCGAAGCGCAGATCAGGAACTACACGCTGAATTTCGGACCGCAGCATCCCGCGGCGCACGGGGTACTGCGCATGGTCATGGAGCTCGACGGCGAGGTCGTGGACCGCATCGACCCTCATATAGGCCTGTTGCACCGCGGCACTGAGAAGCTCATAGAACACAAGACCTATCTTCAGGCGGTCCCCTATTTCGACCGGCTCGATTATGTCGCGCCGATGAACCAGGAGCATGCTTTCGCGCTTGCGACCGAGAAGCTGCTCGGTATCGATGTGCCGGAGCGCGGCCAGTATATCCGGGTGCTCTTTTCCGAGATTTCGCGTGTCCTCAATCACCTGCTCAACCTGACAGCCTTCGCGCTGGATGTCGGCGCGATGACACCGATGCTCTGGGGATTCGAGCAGCGTGAATTGTTGATGGAGTTCTATGAACGCGCGAGCGGAGCCCGCCTCCATGCCGCCTATTTCCGGCCGGGCGGCGTCCATCAGGACCTTCCGGAGGGCATGCTCGACGACATCGCTGAATGGGCGTCGGCCTTTCCGAAATTCGTTGCCGACATGGAAGCGCTGCTTAACGAGAACCGGATCTTCAAGCAACGGACCGTCGATATCGGACATGTGTCGCTGGAAGACGCGCTTGATTGGGGTTTCTCGGGACCCATGCTGCGTGCGTCCGGCGTCCCTTGGGATTTGCGCAAGGCGCAACCTTATGACGTTTACGACCGCATGGACTTCGATATTCCTGTTGGAAAGAACGGCGACTGCTACGATCGCTATCTGGTACGGGTGGAGGAGATGCGCCAGTCGCTTCGCATAATCGACCAGTGCGTGCGAGATATGCCTGGCGGCCCCGTCGTTGCCGAGACCAACAAGGTGGCCCCGCCGAAACGCGGCGAGATGAAACAGTCGATGGAGGCGCTGATCCATCATTTCAAGCTCTACACCGAAGGCTACCGAGTGCCGGCCGGCGAGACCTATACGGCAGTCGAGGCGCCCAAGGGCGAGTTTGGCGTTTATCTGGTATCCGACGGCACCAACAAGCCGTACCGCTGCAAGATCCGGGCCCCCGGTTTCGCACATCTGGCAGCCATGGACTTCCTGTCGCGCGGCCATATGCTTGCCGATAGTGTTGCGATTCTGGGCGCCATGGACATCGTGTTCGGAGAGATCGATCGATGAGCGGTCGTGCGGAAGCGGGGGGGAGTTTCGCCTTTACTGCCGAAAATCTGAAGACTGCGAAGGCCCTGGTCGCCAAATATCCGGAAGGCCGGCAGCAAAGCGCTGTCATGCCGCTCCTCGACCTGGCACAGCGGCAACTTGGATGGACTTCTCCTGCGGTGATCGAATATGTCGCGGATTTCCTGGATCTGCCTGCGATCCGCGTTTGGGAAGTCGCCAGCTTTTACACGATGTACTACCGCGAGCCTGTAGGCGAATACCGGTTGCATGTATGTACGACCACGCCATGCTGGTTGCGCGGGTCCGACGAAGTCGTGCGGGTTTGCAAGGAAAAGACAGGGCTCGATTTCGGCGAGACCGATGCGGAGGGGCGCTTCTCCCTTTTTGAAGTCGAGTGCCTCGGGGCATGTGTCAACGCGCCCATCCTCCAGGTCAATGACGACTACTATGAAGACCTCGACGCGGCCCGGACGGCGGCGCTGCTCGATATCTTGGCGGAAGGCCGCCCGCCGCCCGCAGGTACTTTGGCGGAGCGGCTCAATTCTGCGCCCGAGGGCGGCAAGACGACGCTGTTGGAGGCTGAGCTTCCATGCTGAGTGACCGGGACCGCATTTTCACGAACCTATACGGCGAGCACGACTGGACGCTGAAAGGCGCGCGTGCCCGGGGTGACTGGGACGGAACGGCCGAGTTGATTGCCAAGGGGCGCGAATGGTCGGTCGAGGAGGTCAAAGCGTCGGGTCTGCGCGGGCGTGGCGGGGCAGGCTTCCCTACCGGCCTCAAATGGTCCTTCATGCCGAAGCAAAGCGACGGTCGCCCCGCCTACCTCGTTGTCAACGCGGATGAAGGCGAGCCTGGCACCTGCAAGGACCGCGACATGATGCGCTGGGACCCCCACAAGCTGGTGGAAGGCTGTCTTCTCGCTTGCGCGGCAATGGGTGCGGGAGCCGCTTACATCTATGTCCGGGGCGAATTTTACAATGAGGCGCGCCACCTGCAGCACGCCATCGACGAAGCCTATGAGGCGGGTCTGATCGGCAGGGATGCCTGCGGATCCGGAATCGATTGCGATGTGTTCCTTCACCGCGGCGCCGGAGCCTACATCTGCGGCGAGGAGACGGCCCTGATCGAAAGCCTGGAGGGCAAGAAGGGCCAGCCGCGCCTGAAGCCGCCATTCCCTGCGATGGCGGGTCTCTATGGTTGTCCGACGACCGTCAACAACGTCGAAACCATTGCCGTGGTGCCATCCATATTGCGCCGGGGCGCAGCATGGTTCTCCAGCTTCGGGCGCAGCAATAACACCGGCACCAAGGTGTTCTGCATTTCCGGTCACGTGAATCGTCCCTGCAACGTGGAAGAGGCGATGAGCATTCCGATGAAGGAACTCATCGAGAAACATGCCGGCGGGGTGCGCGGCGGCTGGGACAATCTCAAAGCGGTCATTCCCGGGGGTTCCTCGACGCCGATCCTGCCGAAAAGCATCTGCGACGAGGTGCTGATGGACTTTGACGCGCTTCGCGATGTGCAGAGCGGCCTCGGCACGGCAGCGGTGATCGTGATGGACCGATCCACCGATGTCGTGCGGGCGATTGCGCGGCTGGCGCGCTTCTACGCCCATGAAAGTTGTGGACAGTGCACGCCTTGCCGGGAGGGAACCGGCTGGATGATGCGTGTGATGGAGCGAATGGCGTCGGGAAGGGCCCGTGTCGAGGAGATCGATATGCTGCTCGATGTATCGAAAGAGATCGAAGGGCACACCATTTGCGCGCATGGCGACGGTTCCGCGTGGCCGATCCAGGGGCTGATCCGCCATTTCAGGCACGAGATGGAAGAGCGGATTCTGAGCTATCGAAACCGGGCCATGGCGGCCTGATTCCGGAGAGCGGAGCCGATGCCGAAGCTCACCGTCGACGGGATTGAAGTCGAGGTCCCCCCGGGCAGCACGGTCCTGCAGGCGGTTGAGGCTGCTGGTAAGGAGGTGCCGCGCTTTTGCTATCACGAGCGCCTGTCGATCGCCGGCAATTGCCGCATGTGTTTGGTCGAGATTCGTCCCGGCCCACCGAAGCCAGCCGCCTCCTGTGCCATGCCTGCTGGCGACAATATGGAAGTGTTGACCTCCAGCCCGATGACGCAGAAGGCGCGCAAGGGCGTGATGGAATTCCTGCTCATCAACCACCCGCTCGATTGCCCTATCTGCGACCAGGGTGGCGAGTGCGACCTTCAGGACCAGGCGCTCCTTTATGGCGCGGACACGAGCCGCTTCGAGGAAAACAAGCGGGCCGTGCCGGACAAGGACATGGGACCGCTCATCAAGACGACGATGACGCGGTGCATCCATTGCACCCGGTGCATTCGCTTTGCGGAGGAGGTTGCAGGTGTACCGACGATCGGTGCCATCGGACGCAGCGAGCACATGGAGATCACGACGCTTGAGAGTGCAGTGGCCAGCGAGCTGTCAGGCAATGTCATCGATCTCTGTCCGGTGGGCGCGCTCACCTCGAAGCCGTATGCCTTCAATGCGCGTCCCTGGGAACTCCGCAAGACCGAGGGCATCGATGTGTTCGATGCGCTCGGGGCCAATATCCGGATCGATTCCCGGGGCCCGGAAGTCCTGCGGATCCTGCCGCGTCTGAACGAAGAGGTGAACGAAGAGTGGCTGGGCGACAAGTCGCGCTTCGCGCATGACGGTCTGAGGCGGCAGCGGCTCGACCGGCCCTACGTACGGCGCGACGGTCGCCTGCATCCGGCAACCTGGAACGAGGCATTTGCGGCTATCCGGGCCAGGCTCGACGGACGTTCCGGAACGGATATCGGTGCGATTGTCGGAGATCAGGCCGAAGCGGAGTCGATGCAGTCGCTTAAGGACCTTATGGTGAGCCTCGGCTCGCCGAACCTTGACTGCAGACAGGACGGCGCAGCAGCAATTCCCGGTCAACGCGCCAGCTATCTCTTCAACTCCACCATCCAGGGGATCGAAGAAGCGGATGCGCTACTGCTAATCGGTAGCAACCCGCGCTGGGAATCGCCGGTACTCAATGCACGTATCCGCAAGCGATGGCTGACCGGGCAGTTGCAGATCGGCCTTATCGGCGAGCCGCATGATTTCGGGTTTCGCTACGATCATCTTGGGACTGGCGGAAAAGCATTGCGGAGTGCGGCGGCCGGAAGGAATCGCTTCTGCGGTGTATTGAAGAATGCCACGCGCCCGATGCTGGTTGTCGGCACGGGGGCTCTTGCCCGGCCGGACGGCGCTGCCGTACTGGCTGCAACGCAGCGATTGGCGGAACTGAACGGCTTGATCCGCGACGACTGGAACGGATTCAACGTCTTGAACCGGGCGGCTTCGCGGGTTGGCGGCCTTGATCTGGACTTTGTGCCGGGCGACGGCGGGGCGGACACCGCAGGAATGCTGTCGGGTGCGGTCGATACCCTTTTCCTGCTCGGCGCGGATGAGGTGGACCTTACCGGCTTGGGCGAGGCTTTCGTCGTCTATCAAGGACATCATGGCGATACAGGCGCGGCGCGGGCGGACGTAATCCTGCCGGGCGCGGCCTATACCGAGAAATCGGGCACCTGGGTCAATCTGGAAGGGCGGGTGCAGCGCAGTGAGCGGGCAACATTCCCCCCGGGTGAGGCGCGCGAGGACTGGACCGTGTTACGGGCTTTGTCAGATGCGCTTGGGCACCTCTTGCCGTACAATTCCTTGTCGGCCTTGCGTCGGAGACTTGGTGATGCGAATCCCGTGTTTCGAACATGGGACGAAGTGCTGCCCGCAAAGTGGCATCGCTCTGTACCCGCCGGAGGGATCGATGATGCACCCTTCGCTAATCCGGTAGCCAATTACTACATGACGGACCCGATTTCGCGGGCCTCCGAAACGATGGCGGTTTGCACGGAAACCTTTATGACCTCGGACACCCGCAATGGATAGCTTCTGGACCGGCTATGTCTGGCCCGCGGCGGCGATTGTCGGGTATATAGTGTTGATCGTCGTGCCGCTGCTCGGCTGCATCGCTTATCTCACGTTTGCCGAACGCAAGGTCATTGCGTCGATGCAGATGCGCAAGGGCCCGAATGTTGTCGGGCCATTCGGACTATTGCAGCCGGTTGCCGACGGGCTGAAGCTGTTGACCAAGGAGACGATCATCCCTGCCGGCGCCAATCGCGTGGTGTTCATGCTGGCGCCTATGCTGACGTTTGCCTTGGCACTGGTCGCCTGGGCCGTGATTCCCTTCGATCTGGGCTGGGTGCTGGCGGACATAAATGTGGGGGTTCTGTATCTCTTTGCCATCTCGTCTCTCGGCGTCTACGGCATCCTGATGGCGGGCTGGGCGAGCAATTCGCGATACCCGTTTCTCGGCGCGTTGCGTTCGGCGGCGCAGATGGTTTCCTATGAAGTGTCGATCGGCTTTGTGATCGTCACGGTGTTGCTCTGCGCCGGATCGCTGAATCTTTCAGTGATCGTGCAGGCGCAGGAGGGCACGGCCGGGCTGTTCTCCTGGTTCTGGCTGCCGTTGCTGCCCATGTTCATCGTTTTTGTGGTTTCGGCGCTAGCCGAGACGAATCGCGCGCCCTTCGATTTGCCGGAAGCGGAGGCTGAACTCGTGGCCGGGTACAATGTCGAGTATTCGGCAATGACATTTGCCCTGTTCTTCCTGGGTGAATACGCGAACATGATCCTGATGAGCGCCATGACGGTGGTGCTCTTCCTCGGCGGCTGGCTTTCGCCGATCCCCTACGAGCCGTTCACCTGGATCCCGGGCATCGTCTGGTTCGCGCTGAAGACGGCGTTGGTGTTGTTCACTTTTCTTTGGGTACGGGCAACCTTCCCGCGCTACCGTTACGACCAGTTGATGCGACTTGGCTGGAAGGTGTTTCTGCCGCTTTCCCTCCTCTGGGTCGTCGTGACAGCGGGTGCGTTAGTGGCGTTCGACTGGGTACCCGATCCGGTTGCGGTGCAGTCGTGAACGACAGGGAGTATTGAGCAATGGCAGCTCTCGATCGTGGCGTGCGCAGCTTCCTGTTGGCCGAACTGGTGTCCGGCATGTGGCTTACATTGAAGTACATGTTCAAGCCGAAAGTGACACTTAACTATCCTTACGAGAAAGGACCTCTCAGTCCGCGCTTCCGGGGCGAACATGCGTTGCGCCGTTATCCGAACGGCGAGGAGCGCTGCATCGCCTGCAAGCTTTGCGAAGCCATCTGTCCGGCCCAGGCAATTACCATCGAAGCGGAGCCGCGCGAAGACGGCAGCCGTCGCACGACGCGTTACGATATCGACATGACGAAGTGCATCTATTGCGGTTTCTGCCAGGAGGCCTGTCCCGTGGATGCCATCGTCGAAGGTCCGAATTTCGAATTTGCGACCGAGACCCGTGAGGAGCTTATGTACAACAAGGAAAAGCTCCTCGCGAACGGCGACCGCTGGGAAGCGTCGCTCGCCGACAACCTTGCGCTCGACGCGCCATACCGCTGAGCCAGGGGGAAGGTCGTGGTCGTCCAGGCTTTGGCGTTTTATGTCTTCGCGGCAGTTGCGACCGCAGCCGGAGTGATGGTCATTTCGGCCCGCAATCCGGTACATTCGGTCCTTTTCCTGATCCTCGCATTTTTCAATGCGGCAGGCCTGTTCGTCTTGTTGGGCGCCGAGTTCCTGGCGATGCTTCTGGTGGTTGTCTATGTCGGCGCAGTGGCTGTCCTGTTCCTGTTCGTGGTGATGATGCTCGACATCAACTTCGCGGAGCTGCGCGAAGGGTTCCTGCAGTACCTCCCGGTCGGCGCTCTCGTTGGAGTCGTACTTCTTGCGGAGCTGGCGCTGGTTGGCGGCAGCTGGGCCCTTTCCAAGGGAGCAGGTGAGACGTCCTTGCCGGTGCCAGACGAAAAAATGACTAACACGCACGCATTGGGCCATATTCTTTACACGGACTATATCTACCTTTTCCAGGCCGCCGGCCTCGTATTGCTGGTCGCTATGATCGGGGCAATTGTGCTTACGCACCGAAGGCGAACCGGCTTGCACAGGCAGCGGATCGCGACGCAAATCGACCGGCGCAAGGAAGACACGATCGAAGTTGTCAAGCTTCCGGCAAGGGGAGGCGGGTAATGCTCGAAGTCGGCCTTGCCCACTATCTCACGCTTGCGGCGATTCTCTTCACGCTCGGCATCTTCGGCATCTTTCTCAACCGCAAGAACGTGATCATCATCCTGATGTCAATCGAGCTCATGCTCCTTGCGGTCAACATCAATCTGGTCGCGTTTTCCCGGTTTCTCGAAGACATGACCGGCCAGGTCTTCGCCATGTTCGTACTTACCGTCGCAGCAGCCGAGGCCGCCATAG
Organism: Alphaproteobacteria bacterium; assembly: GCA_022826185.1. Classification (GTDB taxonomy): domain Bacteria; phylum Pseudomonadota; class Alphaproteobacteria; order Bin95; family Bin95; genus Bin95. The sequence goes on along the minus strand of JAJDVH010000076.1, from coordinate 14,015 downwards.
GCCTTGCAATACTGGTGGTCTATTTCCGCAACCGCGGGTCGATCGCTGTTGAAGACATCAATCTGATGAAGGGCTGAAGCGAGGCAGGCGTTCACGCATGTTGTATCTGGCTGCAGTATTTCTCCCGCTTCTGGCGGCGGTCGTCGTCGGTCTGTTCGGGCGCCTTATGGGAGACCGCCCGTCGCAGTTGGTGACGTGCCTTGCGGTGACCGTCGCCGCTGCCTGTTCCGTTGCGATCTTCATAAACATTGCTTATGGCGGTGGCATCTCTGAAACGGTGCATGTTCTCGACTGGATCAGGTCCGGCGGGTTTGAGGCGCACTGGACGCTTCGGTTCGACACGCTTTCCGCGGTCATGCTGGTGGTCGTCAACGGCGTGTCGGCCTGCGTCCACTGGTATTCGATCGGCTATATGGGCCATGACCCGCACAAACCGCGCTTCATGGCCTATTTGAGCCTCTTTACCTTCTCCATGCTGATGCTGGTCACCTCCGACAATCTGGTCCAGCTCTTCTTCGGGTGGGAGGGTGTTGGCCTCTGTTCCTATCTCCTGATCGGATTTTGGTACGACCGGCCGGCGGCCAACGCCGCTGCCATCAAGGCCTTTATCGTGAATCGTGTCGGAGACTTCGGCTTTGCACTGGGAATCTTCGGCATTTGGCTGGTGTTCGAAACGGTCCATTTTTCGTCGATATTCATAGCCGCTCCGGACTATGTCGGAGAAAGCATCAGTTTCCTCGGCATGGAACTGCCGGCCATCGAACTGCTGTGCTTCCTGTTGTTCATCGGCGCGATGGGCAAATCGGCGCAAATCGGACTGCACACATGGCTGCCTGATGCTATGGAGGGTCCAACACCGGTTTCGGCGCTTATCCACGCCGCGACCATGGTAACGGCAGGCGTGTTCATGTGCGCCCGCCTGTCGCCGTTGTTCGAATTCGCGCCGGATACCTTGGCCTTCATCACATTTGTCGGTGCAACAACGGCCTTTTTTGCCGCGACTTGCGCGTTGACCCAAACGGACATCAAGCGCGTGATCGCCTATTCCACCTGCAGCCAGCTCGGATATATGTTCTTTGCGATCGGGGTCTCCGCCTATCCCGCGGCAATCTTCCATCTCATGACCCATGCCTGCTTCAAGGCGCTACTGTTTCTCGGGGCTGGCAGCGTTATCCATGCCATGTCCGGGGAACAGGACATGCGCCGCATGGGCGGGATCTGGCGGCACGTCAAACAGACCCATGTCCTGATGTGGATCGGGTCGCTCGCTCTCGCCGGGCTACCGTACTTCTCAGGCTATTTCTCGAAGGATTCCATTCTGGAAAGTGCCTGGGGGGCACATAGCAGTATCGGCAACTACGCCTTTACCTTTGGAATTCTGGCTGCGGTGATGACAGCCTTCTATTCCTGGAGGCTGCTATTCATGACTTTCCTGGGGTCACCCCGTGCGGGCGAGAAAGTCATGGCGCATGTCCATGAAGCGCCCCCTGTTATGTTGATTCCACTTTATCTGCTGGCGGCAGGCGCAATCGTGACCGGAGTTGTTTTCGTGGACGCCTTTGTCGGGAAAGATTGGGGTCATTTCTGGGGGACATCAATTCTCATTCTGGAGCAGAACTCGGCGATGATGGACGGGCACCATGCCCCCGGATACATCAAGAAGCTACCGCTGGTGGCTGCGTTGGTCGGTATCCTGGTTGCTTGGTACATGTATATCCTGAAGCCGGACTCGCCTGCTGCTCTCAGGCGGCATTTCGAGCCGGTGTACCAAATTTCCTTCAACAAATGGTGGTTCGACGAGATCTATGACGTTGTGTTCGTACGACCGGCCAAATTTCTGGCCCGGCTTTGCTGGAAAGGCGGAGATGGTTTCGTCATCGACGGTTTCGGTCCCGACGGACTGGCGGCAGTTACACGAGCACTTGCACGGCGCGCCAGCATTTTTCAGTCGGGTTACATCTACCATTATGCCTTTGCGATGATGGTGGGTGTGGTTGCCTTGGTCTCCTGGTATCTGTTCTCGGTGGGGTTCTAGAGAATGAGTGCCGGAGTGGGCCTGCTTTCGATTGTCACCTTCCTGCCACTCGTTGGCGTGCTTGCAATCTTGTTGCTCTGTCGCGGTACGGACGAAGACGCGATCAGAAACGCACGTATGGCGGCATTGTGGACTTCATTGGCAACCTTCGTGGTGTCGCTGTTTATCTGGTTTAGGTTTGACTCCGGAACTGCGGACTTTCAATTTGTTGAGCAGGTCGATTGGTTACCGGAATTTAATATAACTTACCGTATGGGTGTCGATGGTATCTCTCTGTTCTTCGTGTTGCTGTCGACGTTTTTGACTCCTATATGTATTCTTTCCAGCTGGACTGCCATTCAAATTCGCGTAAAAGAATACATGATTGCGTTTCTGGCTCTTGAAACGCTCATGGTTGGCATGTTTTGCGCACTGGATTTCGTTGTCTTTTATGTCTTCTTTGAAGGCGTTTTGATCCCGATGTTCCTCATTATCGGGGTTTGGGGTGGGGCGCGGCGCATTTATGCCGCGTTTAAATTCTTCCTCTTCACCCTTTTGGGCTCCGTATTGATGCTCCTTGCCCTTTTGGCCGTCTATCTGGAGGTGGGTAACACAAGTATTGTTGAAGCACTTGTCTATTCCTTTGCTCCTGATCTTCAGATTTGGCTTTGGCTCGCATTTTTCGCTAGCTTCGCGGTCAAAATTCCGATGTGGCCTGTGCACACCTGGCTGCCGGATGCGCATGTGGAGGCACCCACCGCCGGTTCGGTTATCCTGGCCGGCGTATTGCTGAAGATGGGCGGCTACGGCTTCCTTCGTTTTTCGCTGCCCATGTTTCCGGAAGCAAGCGAATTCTTTACGCCGTTGATCTTTGTGCTGAGCTGTGTGGCAGTGATCTATACATCGCTAGTGGCGCTGGCACAGGAGGACATGAAGAAGCTTATCGCCTATTCCTCCGTCGCGCATATGGGCTTTGTGACCATCGGCATCTTTACGGCGACCAACCAGGGTATCGCCGGGGCCATCTTCCAGATGCTCAGTCACGGCATAGTGTCGGCGGCGCTGTTCCTTTGTGTCGGGGTCGTTTACGACAGACTTCACACCCGCGATATCGCGCGGTACGGCGGACTCGTCCATCGTATGCCTGCCTATGCAGCGGTGTTCATGGTGTTCACACTGGCGTCTGTCGGGCTGCCGGGTACGAGCGGCTTCGTCGGGGAGTTCTTGGTGCTGTTGGGAGCGTTTGAGGTGAACACTTGGGTTTGCTTCCTTGCAGCGACGGGTGTGATCCTCGGTGCCGCCTATATGCTGTACCTCTATCGCCGTGTCATTTTCGGCAAACTGGAGCGCGTCGAACTCCAGACGATGCTGGACCTCAATCCGCGGGAGATAGCTGTGTTTGCGCCTCTCGTGTTGCTGGTCCTGTGGATGGGGATTTATCCGTCCTCGTTCCTGGACCCGATCCAGATGTCGGTGCAGAACCTCGTGGACCAGCATCAGGCAGCCATGCATGCGATGGGCGAAACGGCGGCCGTCGCGGCAAGGGGGCAGTAAAAAGATGGACATGATTTATGCCCCCGCCGTCCCGGAGATCGTTCTGGCATGTCTGGCCATGGCATTGCTCATGGCCGGTGTATTCGGGCTTGAGCGAGGCCGGATTGTTTCCTGGCTTTGTGTCGTTTCGCTGGCGATCACGCTTCTTCTTGTGCTGACTGGCGGAACGGACCGCGTCGTCGGTCTTGGCGGTCTCTTCGTAACGGGTGCATTCGCGGTCTACGTGAAGGTTCTGGTGCTGATAGGCAGCGCGCTTGCCATCGTCATGTCCCTTACCTTTAACGAACGCGAGGCTCTCGACCGTTTTGAATTCCCGATTGTGATCCTGTTCGCGACTCTCGGGATGCTCATGATGGTGTCGGCCAATGACCTGATTGCCTTGTACCTGGGTCTAGAACTGCAAAGCTTGTCGCTCTACGTGCTGGCCGCTTTTCGCCGCGATACCTTGCGTTCGAGTGAAGCCGGACTGAAATATTTCGTTCTCGGCGCGCTGTCGTCAGGCATGCTGCTTTACGGTTGTTCGTTGATCTATGGCTTCCTGGGTGCGACGGGTTTTGATGCGATTGCCGCTGCGGTCGGTGGCGGCGATCCGTCGCTCGGCGTCGTCGTCGGTCTTGTGTTTCTGCTGGCGGGGCTTTGTTTCAAGGTTTCTGCGGCTCCCTTCCACATGTGGACTCCAGATGTCTATGAAGGTGCCCCGACGCCGGTCACGGCGCTCTTTTCGGTGGCGCCGAAAATTGCGGCTTTGGCCCTGTTCATTCGTGTGCTGATGGAGCCGTTTGGCGACCTGACCGACAAGTGGCAACAGATTATCGTGGTGGTCGCTATCCTTTCGATGGCTATCGGCGCCTTCACCGCTATCGTCCAGGAAAACATCAAGCGGCTGATGGCTTACTCGTCCATCGGGCATGTAGGCTATGCGCTCGTCGGCATTGCAACGGGGACCGAAGAGGGTGTCCGTGCGGTACTGATCTATCTTGCCATCTACCTCTTTATGAATGTCGGCGTGTTCGCTTGTATCCTGGCGATGCGCCAGAAAGGTTCTGCAGTCGAGAACATTTCCGATCTTGCTGGGTTCTCAAAATCCCGACCGTTGGTGGCGGGAATATTTGCTGCCCTCATGTTCTCAATGGCAGGTATCCCGCCCTTGGCCGGATTTTTCGGCAAATTCTATGTATTTATGGCTGCAGTTAATGCGGGACTGGTGCCTTTGGCGGTGTTTGGTGTCCTTGCGAGCGTTGTCGGATGCTACTACTATTTGCGCATCGTGAAGGTGATGTATTTCGACGAAGCGGGAGAAGATATGGATCGCCCGCTGCCTTCGGAAATTGGTGTTGTGGCGGGATTGAGCGCCGTTGTGGTGGTTCTTTTCGTCGTTGTACCGTGGACGATTACCGATTTTGCCGGAGGCGCAGCCAGAACATTGTTCTCCGGATGAGTTCAATGCCGAAGGCGGCACGAATCCGTCTGTTCGCCTACTCAGTTCTCGGCAGCACGAACGATGAAGCGCGGCGTTTGGCGAAGCTCGGCGAACGCGGGCCGCTCGCGGTGTGGACAGCTACGCAACCAGGCGGTCGGGGCCGCATGGGGCGTAGTTGGGCCGGGACCCGCGGCAACCTGATGACGAGTTTATTGCTCCATCCCGACCGAGCGCCTGCCGAGGCCGGCTCCATGGCCCTGGCGGCCGGTCTTGCGGTTGCGGACTGCGCCCGGAATTGGGGAAAGGATGCGCTCATCAAGTGGCCGAACGATGTGCTGGTCGAAGACGCCAAGCTTGCGGGTGTCCTGGTGGAGGCGGGTTCAAGGGACGGCCAACTTGACTGGATGGTGGTCGGCATCGGCCTGAATCTGGCTGAAGCGCCTGCACTCGACCGCCCGACCGCCTGCATCGGCCCCGATGTGCCGGTCGAATCGGCTCTGGAAGACATTGTCGGGGCCGTGCTGCGTCGCTATCGGCAATGGTTGCACGAAGGCTTCGCCGTCGTCCGTGACGAGTGGCTTGAGCGGGCGGCTTGGCTGGGGCGGCCCGTGCGGATGGGGGAGGGGCTGGGCGCTTTCGAGGGGATCATGCGGACCGTGGACGCGGACGGCTCGCTTGTCGTGTGCAACGCGGCTGGAGTAGAACGCCGCTTCGTCGCCGGAGAGATGTTTCCGCTGGAGGTCCGATGCTGCTAGCGATTGACGCTGGCAATACGAATATCGTCTTCGCGGTATATGACGGCGAGGTTCGAAAGGGCCTGTGGCGCGCCGGGAACGACCCGCACCGTACGGCGGATGAGTATGCTGTTTGGCTTATGCAGCTGATGGACCTCGAAGGCGTTGACCCCGAGGCGGTCGAGGCGGGCATCGTGGCGACGGTCGTGCCGGCGTCCTTGTTCAACCTGCGCCATCTCTGCCAACGATATTTCAGCGTCTCGCCGCTCATCATTGGCGATCCCGGAATCAACCTCGGCATGACGGTCAGGGTCGACAACCCCTCGGAAGTCGGCGCTGACCGGATCGTCAATGCCGTTGCGGCGCATAGCGCCTATCCGGGACCGTTGATCGTCATAGACTTTGGCACTGCGACGACATTCGACGTCGTGGACGCCCAGGGCGATTACCGCGGAGGCGTGATCGCACCCGGAGTAAACCTGTCTCTCGAAGCCCTCCATCAGGCTGCCGCCAAGCTGCCTCTGATTGCGGTTGGCCGGCCGGAACGGGTGGTCGGCAGCAACACGGTAGCGGCCATGCAGTCGGGCATTTTCTGGGGCTATGTCAGCATGATCGAGGGCGTTGTGCAGAGGATCGAACAGGAAACCGGCAAACCCATGACCGTCGTGGCGACCGGCGGACTGGCGCCATTGTTTGCAGGCGCGACCGATGTCATCGGTAATGTCGACAGCGATCTTACCCTGCGCGGCCTGTTGGAAGTTCATCGGCTTAACGGGAACGGTCCGTGAAAAGCCTGCCTGTTCCCGCCGGGGACGAAATCCTGTTCGTGCCGCTCGGCGGCGTCGGCGACATCGGGATGAACTGCGCGCTTTACGGCCATGCCGGACGCTGGATCCTGGTGGACCTGGGTATCATGTTCGGCGACGAGACGACGCCAGGCATTGAGGTCATCGTACCTGACACAGCGGCTGTGGAGGCGGTTCGGGACCGACTCGACGCCATCGTCATCACCCACGCGCATGAGGACCATATAGGGGCGGTGCCGCATCTCTGGCCGGAATTGGGAGCGCCGGTGCATGTCACGCCCTTTTCGGCCGCGTTTCTGCGCCGCAAGTTGCAGGACGAAGGCGCCGAGAGCGAAGTGCCCATCGTCGAGCACCGGCCGGGCGAACGCTTCTCGGTCGGGCCATTCGAACTCGAATATCTGGCGCTGGCGCATTCGATTCCGGAACCGAACGCACTGGTGCTGCGTACCCCGGCGGGTACGGTCTTCCACACCGGAGACTGGAAACTCGACCCCGGCCCGGTCGTAGGAGACCCGGTGGACGAGGAACTCTTCCGCCGCTTGGGAGATGAAGGTGTCGCGGCGATGATCTGCGACTCGACCAACGCTACCATCGATGGAGCGAGCGGCTCGGAAGCCGACCTCCTGGGGAGCCTCACGGACCTGGTTGCTTCCAGGACCAACCGGGTCGCATTCGCGTGCTTTGCAAGTAACGTGGCGCGGCTCGACACGGTTGCGCGGGCCGCGGCGGCGAACGGCCGGTCTGCAGCGCTGGTGGGCCGGTCGCTCAGGCGGATGGACGAGATAGCCCGCCAATGCGGATATCTGGCGGACATTCCCGCTTTTGTATCCGAGCAGCATACCGGCTACCTGTCACGGTCCAATGCGGCCATGATCTGCACGGGAAGCCAGGGGGAACCGCGCGCCGCGCTCGCGCGGATTGCGGCCGGGGCCCACCCGCATGTTGCATTGGAAGGCGGTGACACGCTGGTCTTCTCTTCCCGCACGATACCGGGCAACGAACGCGCTGTGGCCAGACTCCAGGACCGGCTCGAGCGGATGGGCGTCGAGATCGTGACGTCGAAAGACGCTTTCGTGCATGTGTCGGGGCATCCGGGCCGCGACGAACTTCGGCGCATGTATGGGTGGATCAGACCGAATGCGGCAGTACCGGTTCATGGCGAACTGCACCATCTCCGCGCCCATGCCCGACTGGCGCGCGACTGCGGGATCGGGACGGTGGCCGAGATCGAGGACGGTGTCCTGTTGCGAATCACGAAGGACAGGGTGGAACGCCTCGGCGAGATCAGGGTTGGACGACTCGGCCTGGATGGCGGGCGCCTTGTGCCGCTCGACTCCGAGCATGTCCGCGCACGCAGGCGCCTTTCCGAGCAAGGCGTCGTAACGGCGTCGCTTGTGCTGAACGGCAAGGGCAGGAGCCTCACCGAGCCTCGCGTGTCCAGCCGCGGGATCGTGGCCGAAGACGAGGTCGAGGATCTTGCCTCGGAGCTGGCGGGCCGCAGCATCCACGCTCTCGAGAGGCTGAATGGCATGCAGAGGCGCGACGACGGCACCGTGGAAGATACCGTGCGGACAGCCATGCGCCGGCATGTTCGGGCGAATTACGGGCGCCGGCCGCTTGTCGAGGTCCATGTCATGCGCATCGATGGAGGATAATCGGATGATCGGCCGCCTGAATCATGTCGCCATCGCGGTGCCGGACCTGGAGTCCGGAGCACGCGCCTACCGGGGCGCGCTCGGCGCGCAGGTCTCGGCCCCGCAAGCCTTGCCGGACCACGGCGTCACCGTGGTTTTCGTCGAACTGCCGAATGCGAAGATCGAACTGCTGGAGCCGTTGGGCGAAGAGTCGCCGATTACCGGATTCCTGAAGAAGAACCCCGCCGGCGGGATGCACCATATCTGCTATGAGGTTGACGACATTCTTGCGGCCCGGGACATGCTGACACAAGCTGGAGCGAGGGTTCTCGGCAGCGGAGAGCCGGCGATCGGCGCACATGGCAAGCCGGTCCTGTTTCTGCATCCGAAGGACTTTTGCGGCACGCTGATCGAGATCGAGCAGGCCTGATGTCCTGGCTGTCGGGCGTTGTCGTCTATGTCATCCTCTGGTGGCTCGTCTTTTTCATGACGCTGCCGGTCGGCGTCCGGCGGGCAAGGGAAGTCGAACGCGGCAACGATCCGGGAGCGCCGGACAGGCCCAGGCTCGGCCTGAAGGCGGCAGTGACCACGGTGATCGCCGCTGTGCTCACATTGGTGGTCTTCCTGCTGATCGAAAGCGGCTGGCTGACGTTTCGGAAGGCCTGACCTCGCGATGAGCTATTGCACCACAGCTCCCGGACATCCCTGGCACGGGCCGTATCACGACAACGAATACGGCTTTCCGACCCGCGATGACGCCGTGCTGTTCGAGCGCCTGGCGCTGGAGATCAATCAGGCGGGCCTTTCCTGGCTGACGGTGCTGAAGAAACGGGCGGCATTCTTCGAGGCGTTCCGCGGCTTCGATCCGAAGGTGGTCGCCGGTTTCGACGAGGCCGACCGGACGCGGCTGCTCGGGGATGCGCGAATCATCCGCAACCGCCTCAAGGTCGCCGCCGTGATCGAGAACGCGCGCCGTGTCGTCGCGATCCAGTTCGAATACGGTTCCTTCGCCGCCTGGATCGACGAGCACCATCCCCTGCCGAAGGACGAATGGGTCAGGCTGTTCAGGAAGACCTTCAAGTTCATGGGCGGGGAGATCGTCGGCGAATTCCTGATGAGCACCGGCTATCTGCCGGGCGCGCACGATCCCGACTGCCCGGTCCATGCCTGCATCGCGGCGCTCGAACCGCCCTGGATGCGCAAGCCGGTTGCGCTGGCGGGCTGTTGAATGCCCAAGCGGACGAGGTAGATTGGCGCCGCTTCCCGGGACCGTCAGTCGAGCTCTGCTGCCATGCGCCGAACCCGCCTTTTCCTGCCGACCCTGAAAGACGTGCCCTCCGAGGCGCAGATCGTCTCGCACCGCCTGATGCTTCGCGCCGGCATGGTCCAGCAGGCCTCGGCGGGCATCTATTCCTGGCTGCCGCTCGGCTTCCGCGTGTTGAAGAAGATCGAGCAGGTCGTCCGCGAGGAGCAGGACCGGGCAGGGGCCCAGGAAGTGCTGATGCCGACGGTGCAGTCGGCGGACCTCTGGCGCCGCTCCGGCCGCTATGACGATTACGGCCCGGAAATGCTGCGCATCCGGGACCGGCACGACCGCGACATGCTTTACGGGCCGACCAATGAGGAGCAGATCACAGAGATCTTCGCGACCCATATCCGCAGCTATCGCGACCTGCCCAAGATGCTCTACCACATCCAGTGGAAGTTCCGGGACGAGGTCCGGCCCCGTTTCGGCGTGATGCGGGGCCGCGAGTTCCTGATGAAGGACAACTACTCCTTCGACCTCGACTTCGAATCCGCGCGCCTCTCCTACGACAAGATGTTCGTCTCCTACCTCCGGACATTCGCCCGGCTCGGCCTGAAGGCCGTGCCGATGGAAGCGGAGTCGGGCCCCATAGGCGGCAATCTCAGCCATGAGTTCCTCATCCTCGCGGACACCGGCGAGAGCAGCGTCTGGTGCGACCGGGACTGCGTGGAATTCGACATGCTCGCCCGCGCTGTCGATTACGAGAGCCCGGACGCGGTCCGGGCTGTGGTCGAGGAGTTCACCCGGCCCTATGCGCGCACCGACGAGAAGCATGACGAGGCCGTCTTCGAGGCCGAAGTGCCGCCCGAACGGCGCTATGTCGGGCGCGGCATTGAGGTCGGCCACATCTTCTACTTCGGCGCCAAATATTCGGAGCCGCTGGGCGCCAGGGTGACGACTGCGAACGGCGAGGAGGTCCCCGTGCATATGGGCTCCTACGGCGTCGGCGTTTCGCGGCTGGCGGGCGCAGTGATCGAGGCGAGCCACGACGAGCAGGGCATCGTCTGGCCGGAGTCGGTCGCGCCCTACGGGGTCGGGATCGTCAACCTGCGTCAGGGCGATGCGCACTGCGACAGCGCCTGCGACGACCTCTACGCCCGGCTTGCCCATCGCGAGCCGCTTTATGACGACCGTCCGGAGCGGGCCGGGGTGAAGTTCGCGGACATGGACCTGATCGGCCTGCCCTGGCAGGTGATCGTCGGCCCGCGCGGCCTCGACAAGGGAAGCGTCGAGCTCAAATGCCGCGCCACCGGCGAGCGCGAGGAGATTTCGCTGGAGTCGGCACTGGCGCGGCTCGCCTGATGTTCTCGGCGTTCGAGCGCACCGTCGCGTTCCGTTATCTGCGCGCAAGGCGGCAGGAAGGGTTCATCTCGCTCACCGCAATCATCTCGCTGATCGGCATTGCGCTCGGTGTGGCGACGCTGATCGTCGTGATGGCGGTGATGAACGGCTTCCGGGCCGAGCTGTTCGACCGCGTGCTGGGCCTGAACGGCCATATCGCGGTGATGGCGATAGACCGGGGCCCACTCGGCGATTTCGACAAGTTGACCGGGCAGGTGCGGTCGGTCGAAGGGGTCACGAGCGCGCACCCGTCTGTGGAAGGGCAAGCGATGATCGTGCGCGAGGGCGTGGCGTCGGGAGCGCTGGCGCGCGGCATCAGGGCCGAAGACCTGCGTTCGCTCGCGATCATTTCCGACAATCTGCGCTCCGGCGCGCTGGATGCGTTCGGCGACCCGTCGGGCGTGGTGCTCGGCGACCGGCTGGCCGCCCGTCTGGGGGTCGGGCCCGGCGGGCGCATCTCCATGGTGGCGCCGAAGAGCGCTGCCGGGCCGTTCGGCGCCATGCCCCGGACCAAGGCGTTCCGCGTGCTCGCGACCTTCCATGTCGGGATGTACGAATATGACAACACTTATGTTTACATGCCGCTCGAAACGGCGCAGCGCTTCTTCAGGATCGGCGACGGCATCACCAATATCGAGGTGAAGATCGCCGATCCGGAAAATGTCCGCGATGTCGGCGCGCGTATCATCCTGGCGACCGATCCGGGCGTGCAGGTATTCGACTGGCGCCAGTCCAATGCGAGCTTCGTGAGCGCTCTGGAAGTCGAACGGAACGTGATGTTCCTGATCCTCACGCTCATCATCATGGTGGCGGCGTTCAACGTCCTTTCCAGCATGATCATGCTGGTGAAGGACAAGGCCCGCGACATCGCCATCCTCAGGGCCATCGGCTCGACGCGCGGCTCGATGATGCGCATTTTCTTCCTCACCGGATCGTCTATCGGCGTGATCGGCACCGCCGTGGGATTCGGCCTCGGTCTCGCCTGCGCGACGAACATCGAAACCCTGCGCCGGTGGATCGAGGGCTTCACCGGCACGGACCTGTTCCAGGCGGAAATCTATTTCCTGTCCAGGCTGCCGGCCAGGGTGGACTCGAACGAGGTGGCGGCCGTGGTCGCGATGAGTCTGCTCCTTTCCATTCTGGCGCCGCTCTATCCCTGCTGGCGGGCCGCCCGGCAGGACCCTGCGGACGCGCTGCGATATGAGTAGGGCGGCGCTGGAGCTCGATGGCGTCCAGCGCACCTTCGTGCAGGGCGACACAAGGCTGCCGGTGCTGCGGCAGATCGACCTTGCCGTAACCGAAGGCGAAACCGTGGCGCTGATCGGTCCGTCCGGCTCGGGCAAGACCACCTTGCTCCAGATCGCGGGCCTGCTGGACCGCCCGGACGCCGGCGAGGTGCGGATTTGCGGCGAAAGCGCCTCCGGCCTCAGCGACAGGAGGCTGAGCGCCATGCGGGCGCGGCATCTCGGCTTCGTCTTCCAGTTCCACCAATTGCTGCCGGAGTTCTCGGCCCGCGAGAATCTCGTGATCCCGCAGCTCGTTACCGGCCGGTCGAAGCGCGAGGCCCGCAGGCGCGCGGATGCGCTGCTCGCCATGGTCGGGCTGTCGAACCGGGCGGCCCATCGTCCGGCTCGGCTTTCCGGCGGCGAACAGCAGCGCGTCGCGATAGCACGGGCCACGGCGAATGCGCCCCGCCTGCTGCTGGCCGACGAGCCGACCGGCAATCTCGACGAAGCCAACGGCCGCCTCGTTATCCGCACATTTCTGGAACTGGCGCGCGAAGCCGGCGTCGCCGCCCTGGTCGCCACCCACAATACCGGCCTTGCCAGCCAGCTCGACCGCATCGTCCGGCTGGAAGACGGCGTGCTGCAGGACCACTCAGCCGACTAGCGTGCGGTGCATGACCCGCTCCCGGGCGGGGTCGTAGTCGTGCCTGACCATGTGCAGCGCCTGGGCATTGTCCCAGATCAGCACGTCGCCCGCGCGCCAGCGGTGGCGGTAAACGAACCGGTCCTGCTCGCAATGGGCCACCAGCCGCTCCATCAGCGCCTGCGAGGCGGCGGCGTCCATGCCGTCGAAGCGCTCGATGCGGATCGGGTTGAAATAGAGCGCCTTGCGGCCACTGACCGGATGGGGCCGCACAAGCGGATGGCGGGCGCTCGGTGCTTCGCGCTCCTCCTCCGGCGTCATCGTCGCCATGCGGCGCGGCGCGTAGCGGCTGTTGTAGATGTGGAGGCCGACCAGCGGGGCCACCTCGCGCCGCGTCTCCTCGTCCAGCGCCTCATAGGCGGCGCGCTGGTTGGTGAAACTCGTGTCGCCGCCTTCTCCCGGCAGGCGGATGGCGCGCAGCACCGTGCCGCGGGGCGGGCAGGGCAGGTGGGAATGGTCCGTGTGCCAGGTGCCGCCGACATTGAGCGGCTTGTTGTCGCCGAGCCTGTCCCGGTGCCTGTTCGAAAGCAGCCGGATCAGCGGGAAGCCCTCGACGCGGTATTCCGGGCGCTGCACCGGCTGCGGCACGTTCTCGCCGAACAGGCCGGCCAGCCGCATGAAGCCCGCCTCGTCGATCTCCATCTCGCGGAACACCAGCACCACCCTGTCGGTCCAGGCGTCCTGCAAGCGCTGCCGGGCCGCTTTGTCGGCGCCGTCGCGCCCGATGTCGAACCCAATCACCTCGGCGCCGATCACCCCCGGCAGCGGGCGTATCTGGAAGGACATGACAGCCTCTCTCCCTCTCCCCGTCAGGCGCCGCGGATAGTCGGCGTGCGCCGCTCCCGCCAGGCGCTGTGGGCCTCTTCCTTGTCTTCGGTCAATTCCAGCGTCATGAACCGGTAAAGGTCAACGAGGGCGGCGTCCTTGAGGTTCGGGATGTCCATGCCCCGGTTGAGCGATTCCTTGGTGAGCCGGACGGCCAGCGGCGGCAGCGACGCGACATGGCCGGCCACTTCCATCGCCTTGCCCATCAGCTCTTCATGCGGAACCAGCCACTGTGCGAGGCCGATGCGGTGCGCCTCTTCGCCGTCGAGCGGGAAGCCCATGGCAAGGCGCATGGCGAGGCCCTTGCCGACGAGCCGCGCCAGGCGCACCGAGCCGCCATAGGCGGGCAGGATGCCGAGCGCCGTCTGCGGCAGCCGCCATTCCGCCCGCTCGCTCGCCACGACGAGGTCGCAGCAGAAGGTCAGGATGCAGCCGATCCCGATGGCGTAGCC
>JAJDVH010000179.1 GCA_022826185.1 Alphaproteobacteria bacterium | reverse complement strand
GGGAAGAGGACGCTATGACAGGCATACGAAACGAGCCCAGCCGAAAAAGGACATCTGGCTGCGACCGCTCCGCAAGGACTGGAAGCGGACGCTCAATCGCTGAATCCATCACCCTCATCACCGCGTGACCGAACGCTTTCCGCGGCGGTGCCGACTGCGCGCCCGCCCGCCTTCGGTACGGACGACTCCGCCGGGAGGTCCGGGACCGGCGGCGCGCCGGCCAAGGCGCCGGCGCGACCGAGGCGCTTTTTTGTGGACCTGTTTCTCGACGCCCTTGAGCGCGCGCCGGCGCGGCTGGCGATCGACCTCTTCGCCGACCGCAACCTACGATTCCTGCGGTCGGGTTTGGCGGCTAGTTCCGGAACGAGCTCCCGGTAGCAGCGGGGTTCCCGCCCTCGACGGCCATCTGCGGGCTCCGCCACCCGCAACGGGTCAAACGGCTCGGAACGACTCATCCAATGGTTGACTCATTCTCTATAGAGAAAATCGGTATTTGTTTTCGATCATTTCGCGAGTACAATCCCCATTTATGATGTTAAACCCCTTGATTATTGGGGGTATCGGCATGGCGGCAATCGCACGGATGCCGCGGGGCGCCGGAAAGACAACCGGGGAACGATGCAATGGCTGATGACGACAACCCGCTGGCCGGCCGCCACCGCCCTGATCGGGCGCGGGCTGCCGGCGGACTGCAGCCCCCTGCAGAGGCCAATGGGGCGCGCGCTGTCGGATTTTCCGGGGGGAAAGCCCTGAGAGGGATGTGCTCATAAATGTATCGCTCCATCGCTAATTCCGGCTTCTGTCTCCGGCGAGCGACGTTTTTTGCCTGTGCGCTTTCGGCAGCCGTTCCGGCCGGAACGACGCTGGCAGACTCGCCAGAGGGACGAATTCTGCCAAGGGTGGAGTCCGGGCAGATCGAGCGCCACCTGCAGGCGCCGGCAACGCCGCAAATCCCTCGCAACGGCCCGGTCTTCAAGGGCGACATCCGCGTGCCGCCGGGCGAGGCGGGGGAGTTGAGCCTGGTGCTGGAGAGCGTGGCCGTCGAGGGCTCGACGGTGTATCCGGCGGAGGATCTGGCGTCCCTGTGGGAGGGCCGGCTCGGGCGGAAAATTGCGCTGGCCGAGGTGTTCGGGATCGTGGACGCGATCACGGCCAGATACCGCAATGACGGCTATATCCTCTCGCGCGCGATCCTGCCGCCGCAAACGATCGAGGACGGCGCGGTCAAGATCCGGATCGTCGAGGGCTACATCGACGATGTGCGGTTCGAGGGCGAGGTGCGCGGAGACCGGGCGCTGCTCGATGCCTATGCCGCAAAGATCAAAGGCTCGCGGCCGCTGTCCATCGCGCATCTGGAGCGCTACCTGCTGCTCATCGACGATCTGCCCGGGCTCTCGTCGGAGGCCCGGTGACCCTGAATACCGACGTGACGATGAACGCCGATGCGGACGGCGACGGCGCGGCCGGCTCGATCGCCTTCAACGGCGCGGTGAACGGCGAAGGACGCGCGCTGACGATCGCCAGGGCCGGGGATGTCACGGTGAACGGCTCGATGAGCGTCGGCTCCTTCAGACAGCTTGCGGGGACCGGAACGACCGATTTCGGGTCGGACACCCTTCGCTCCGACACCTTCGTGGATGTCAGCGCGAGGGACATATACGGCAGGATCATCGCGAAGGACGGCTTCGCGCGGCTGAAAGCCGCCAACTTCATCGGCGCGGCCGTGGATGTCGGCTCGCTCACGATCGAGGCGAAGAATGCCGATATCGAGGGGACCGTCGGCGGCACGGGAGGACAGGCCGCCGCCGACAGGACGATCGTCAACAACAGGGGGCCGGGCTCCTACAGGCTCAATGGCTACACCATCCTGGGCGCCGGGCCCGGGATGCGAACCTATGCCGAGCTGTCCGCGCTGCCGCTGTCCGGGACGCTGAGGTCGGCGCGGCGTCCGGCGACCTCCGCCGAGGCGGCCTTCTCCCCGCTCATCCGGGTATTCCGGGCGTCCGCAGTCGATGCCACCGACAACCCGTATGCGGTCAATGTGTTCGAAACGCCCTTCCCGCTGCTGACGCCGCCGCCCGGAGCGGGCTCTTACGACGGTGAGCGGCCCGGCGTCGCTGGAAAACCATGACGGCCCTGCAGCGGATCCGGGCGACGGAACGGACGGGAAGGAAAAAGACGACAATGCGAAAGACCGTCGAGACGGCTGCCGCGGACAGGCCGGTATATGCGGCCTGGAAGCGGCCTGTCCTGCTTGCCGCCGCCTGCATTGCGCTGATCGGCGCCTCGTTCGCAGGCGTCGGCGTGGAAGGCTCCGCGCAGGGCGGCAATGTCGACAGGGAAATGGCCGGCCCGCAGGTCACGGGGTTTCGTTCGGCCCGCTTCGGCATGTCGAAGTCCGAAACGCTCAAGGCCATGCAGGAGGATTTCCAGCTTCGGCGGGAAGACATCCGGGAGCAGCCGAACGGTGAAGACAGGACGTCCAGCCTGGTGGCGACGGTTGCGGACATCTTCCCCGACAGCGAACCGGCCCAGGTCGCGTACATTCACGGCTACAAGCAGAAAAAGCTTATTCAGATCAATATCCTGTGGGGATTGCCGGTGACCGAAGAGCCGGACCCGCAGGCGCTGGTGACGACCGCCAACATCCTCCGGAAATATTTCGGCCAATTGGGCTTCGACCCCGGCAAGACGGTGATGAACACGCGCGTGGATGACGGCGCTTTCATCGTCTTTCGCGCAACCGACGAACGGGAACGGATGGTGCTGCTGCAGTTGATCAGCAGGAAAGTTCCCGGCGAAAAGGAGGAAGGGGAGGAGAAGCCCGAACCGCAGGACCGGGTGGTGTCGCTCTGGCTTTCCTATATCGAAAACACCGGGAACCCGGATATTTTCCAGATCGAGAAAGGCAAATTCTAGAGCGCGACGATCGGGGGGCCGGGCCTCGAGTCCGCCGGCATTTCATGAAGAGCCTCCGGTGTTTTCATTTTTTGTTCCCGGCGGGGCTTGACATTTGGCGGTATGGTGTAGAATGAAAGTAGAGAGAGGCGGCTTCCGGGGCCGCCTTTCGGCGTTTCTGCAGAAAGCGACCGGCTGGGGGCCGCGAAAAAGACCCCGGCGGGAACGGACGGGCGAGGTGCGCCCTGCGTCTCGCGCGCGCA
>JAJDVH010000207.1 GCA_022826185.1 Alphaproteobacteria bacterium | reverse complement strand
TGCGCGCGCGAGACGCAGGGCGCACCTCGCCCGTCCGTTCCCGCCGGGGTCTTTTTCGCGGCCCCCAGCCGGTCGCTTTCTGCAGAAACGCCGAAAGGCGGCCCCGGAAGCCGCCTCTCTCTACTTTCATTCTACACCATATGGGCGAAAGTCAAGCCCGAATATCGAACAAAAGGTAAAAATGACCGATTTTTTTCATACTCCGTGAAGCTGGAAGGACCGGCCTGTCATGCGCCCCACAGCGGCGCAGCGCCGGGGCGGTGGAAGTCGATCCAGGCGCCGAGCCCGTCCGACGGCGGGACCAGCAGGCGGTCCGGCCGCCCGTGGACGGTAATGCCCGCGTTCGCAAGAAGGAAGCGCGTGCGGTCCAGGTCGGCGCTTTCGATGCCGACGGCGGCGGCGAAGGGCGGCGGCGGGCGCTCTCCGGCAGGCAGCAGTTCATCGAGCGCGTCCGGCCCGGCGAGCGCGAAGCGGCCGCGGTCGAGCGTAATCTCGAAGACGGGGCCCAGCCGGCGCGCGGGCCGGTTGGCGAAGCGGGCGTAGCGCCCGGCGGCTTCCTCCGGGTCGGCGACGATCTGCAGGTAGCCGGTGAGCGCGCGGGCTGCATTGGCGTGGCGGTCCATGCCCGGCAGCCAGATCAGCTCCGGCGTCTCGTGGGTGAGCAGCTGCACCCGGCCTTCCGGCATCGCTTCGGCCGTCGCCCGGCGCACGGTCGCGCGAACGATGCGGCCGTCCTCCAGCGGGCGGCGCAGGAAGACGGTCGGCCGCATGTCCGTGCCGCCGGCATCGTGCTCCCCGACCCGCTCATGCGCGAGCGCCAGCAGGTGCAGCCCTTCATAGCGCGCGACGCCCGCCGCGAGTTCCGCGCCGAGCGGCGTGTCGGCGACCTGGCCGAGCGCCTCGATATAGCCCGCTTCGAAGGTGATGAGCCGGTTGGCGGTGCCCGAGCGCACCAGTTCGCCGTCGGCGCTGTTGTAGTGGATGTTGACCGGCGACACGGTGAAGCCCAGCCGTTCGAACCGGGCGGCGGCCCCTTCGAGGTCGGCGAGGAAATAGCCCACATGGTCGAGAAAGAGTTCGTCGCCTGCCGGAAGCTGTCTCATGCCGTTGCCCTTGCCCTGCCCGCATTGCGGCTGGTTTCGACGAAGGTGGCCACGGCGAGCAGCATGACCGCCGCGCTGCCGAAGAACACCCAGCGCGGATCGCCCATGTCCATCACCCAGCCGAACAGGACCGGCGTCATGAAGCCCCCGATGGACAGCCCGGTGGAGGTGAAACCGAACACCTTGCCCATCTGCCCCGGCGGCGAAATGCGGCGCACCAGCAGGTCGCGGGTCGGCATGATCGCGCCGTGCATGACCCCGGCGACCAGGAGCAGGGCCACAATGGCGTAGAGCGGCAGCGGGACCGCGCCGATGATGTTGACCGTGAGGAAGACCGTGCCGATGGCGCCGAAGAACACGAGCTGCGGGCGCCCGGTGCGGTCCACCAGCCAGCCGCCCGCGAGATTGCCGACCGAAGCCGCCGCCATGTAGGCGATCAGCGCCTTCGCCAGCACCGTGTCCTCGAAGCCGCGCAGGTCGTGCAGCGCCGGGATGCCGAAGGTGCGGATGCCGCCGAGCGACATGGAATGGAACATCTGGAACAGGAACAGCAGGATGACCGGCACCGTCAGCAGCAGCGCGATCCCGTCCGAGGTCGAGCCGCCCTGTTCACGCCGCCGCGCCCTGCCGTCGGCGCTCTCCAGATGCCGGGACTGGAGCAGGAGAGCGAAGGAGACGGCGATGCCGATGCCGCCTGCGACCAGGAAGACGTTCTTCAGGCCGACGATGTCGGCGAGGTCGGGACCGAGCAATGCCAGGATCCAGCCGGTATTGCCGGCGACGGCGTGGATGGAGAAGGCGCGTCCCATGCGGTGCTCGGCGACGGACGCCGACAGGATGGCGTAGTCGGCGGGGTGGAAGACGGAGTTGGCGATGCCGCCGATGACCGCGAGCGGGAGCATGGCCCAGAAGGAGTCGACCAGCCCGAAGCCCATCACGGCCCCGGACAGCACGGCGACTCCCATGATGAGCGGCGCCCGCCCGCCGATGCGGTCCACGACGAATCCGATGCCGGTCTGGCACACCGCCGCGCCGACCGAAAAGGCGCCCGCCAGGATGCCGATATCCAGATAGCTGAACCCGAGCTCGTCATGCATGCGCACCGAGAGCGGCAGCAGCATGAACACGAACATGTGGCTCATCGTGTGCCCGGCGGCCACGAGACCGATGACCCGCGCATCGCGGGAGAAGCTGTCCACAGGCACCGTCATGCAGGCAGTCGGGCGAGGAATCCGGAAACGGCGGCGTTGAAGGCCGCGGGATTGTCGAGATTGGCCGTGTGGCCGGCGTCGGGGAGCACGATTTTCCGGGCGTCCGGAATCTTCCGGGCCATGTAGTCGATGCCGGCCAGGAAGGGGGTGTCGCGCTCGCCGGCCAGCACCAGCGCCGGCGCCCGGATCGACGGCAGCGATTCCAGCACGCTGCCGTCCCGGTGGCGCATCATGTATCGGGCCGCGCGCGCGACGCCGGCGAGGTCGCGGTGGCCGTCCGGCTCGAGGCTCTCCAGGACGCGCGGTTCGCGCGCGGCGATCCGCTCGCCCCGCTGCTTCGCCCGCTCGTTCCATGCGTTGCGCGGCTCGTCGCGGCGGAAGCCGGGGCCGCAGTCGAACAGCATCAGCGCGCGCACCCGCTCCGGGTGGCGGAGGTGGAAGGCCAGCGACAGGTAGCCGCCGAGCGAGAGGCCGCCGATCACGGCCCGCTCCACCCCTTCCGCGTCCAGCAACGCCGCCATGTCGGCCACGCAGGCTTCGGGGTCGTAGAGGCCGGGGTCTTCGGGCGAGTCGCTGCGGCCGTGCCCGCGCAGGTCCCAGAGGATGAGCCGGTGGGACGGCGCCAGCGCCTCCACCTGGCCGGCCCACATGCGCGCCGTCAGCCCGAAGCCGTGGGTGAGCAGGACCGCCGGCCCCTCGCCGTGCGTCTCGTAGTGGATCGCGGCGCCGGGGCCGCGGGCAAGGCGGCTCATGCGGCGAGCGCCTCCGGCCAGACGGGATCGTGCGAGCCGAGCGGCACGGAGGGCCGCGCCCAGTAAGGCGGCGTGCGGGACATCTGCGCAATCGGGGCCAGATGCGTCAGCCGGCCGTGCGGCGTGTCGCTCTCCATCGTGATCGCCGCGAGTTCCTCCGGCGGCAGTTCCGCGGGCGCATCCCGCCAGTCCTCGACGAGGCCCATGCCCTTGATCCATTCCGCCATGCCGGCGAGCGATAGCTGCACATGCCAGGTCCCGCCTTCCTCCGCCCGGCGCAGCAGGGCCGTCGCGACGCCCCAGGCGGCCAGGTAGCCGGCGCAATAGTCGAGCGGCTGCACCGGCAGGTTGCGCGGGGCTTGCGCGCTGCCCTGCACGGTGGACATGCCGGAGGCGTTCTGGACGATGCTGTCGAAGCCCCGGCGCGAGGCGAACGGCCCCTCGTGGCCATAGGCCGAAAGCGAGACATAGACCTTGCCGGGGCCGATATCGCGGGGGCCGAAGCCGCGCGCGGCGAGCGTGCCCGGGCGGTAGCTCTGGACGAACACGTCGGCTTCCGAAGCGAGCGCGCGAAGCTGCGCCCGGCCGCGCTCCTCGCGCAGATCGACGAAGGCGGAGAGCTTGCCGTGGCCGGTGTCCATGACGAGCGTCGGCGCGAAAGGCAGGTGCGGCCCGGCGATGCGCATGCACTCCGCGCCATGCTCGGCGAGCGTGCGCCCGCAGGTCGGCCCGGCGAGCACGCGCGTCAGGTCCAGCACGCGAATGCCCGCCAGCGGCCGGTCGCCGCCGCGCAGCGCGGTCTTCGGCCCGTCGCCGATGCGCTCGATCGTGACCGGCGGCAGCGCCGCCAGCGCCCGGCCCTGCGGGTGGGCGGCCCATTCCTCCGGCGTGCGCGTCATCGCGCCGCAGAGGCCGGCGGCGGCGATCGCGTCCTCGAATTCCTGTCCGCCGCGCGCCGCAACCGCTTCCGCAAACGCGCCCTTTTCGGCCTTTGCGCCGAGCAGCGCCAGCATCCCCTCGCGGTGATGGGGGAAGTTGCAGTGCAGGAAGACATGGCGCCCGTCGCCGGTCGGCCAGATCCCCGAGAACGGGTCCCACAGGGAGGAGGGCGCCGCGCCGTCTATCTTCAGATAGGTGGCCGACCGCATGGCGGCGGCCGCATGGCGGCGGTCCACCGTCACGGACTGGCGCTCGCCCGTGCGCAGCTCCCAGAAATCGGCGGCGGCCTGCGCGGAGGCGGCGATGGCGGCGGCGCCCGCCTCGCCGATGCGGTAGGGCGTGGGCAGGACCGGGTCGGCCCCGGTCAGTGGAACATTGCGGATGGCTTGCTGTATCATCCGGCAAGCATAGCAAGGAGGAAACCGATGGGCGATGCGCCGCTGGCGGGCATTACCGTTCTCGACCTGACCCAATTCGAAGCGGGCCCGTCCTGCACGGAGGCGCTGGCCTGGCACGGCGCCAATGTCATCAAGGTCGAGGAGCCCCGGCGCGGCGACCAGGGCCGGCTCGCGATTTCCGAGCGCCCGGACATGGACTCGCTCTATTTCATCCTGCTCAACTGCAACAAGCGCTCGATCACCTGCAACCTCAAGGAGGAGAGCGGCAAGCAGCTGCTGCGCCGCCTGATCGCCAAGGCGGACGTGCTGATCGAGAACTTCGCGCCGGGCGCCATCGAGCGCCTCGGCTTCGGCTGGGACGAGCTGCAGAAGCTCAACCCGCGCCTCGTGTTCGCGCAGGTGAAGGGCTTCGCCACCGACGGCCCCTACGCCAAATACCTCTCCTTCGACATGATCGCGCAGGCGACGGGCGGCGTGATGAGCATCACCGGCATGCCGGACGGGGTGCCGATCCGCCCCGGCGCCACCATCGGCGACACCGGCACCGGCCTGCATATGTGCGTCTCGATCCTCTCCGCGCTGTTCCAGCGCGAGCGCACCGGGCGCGGCCAGCATCTCCAGGTCGCGATGCAGGACGCGATGACGAACTATTGCCGCGTCACCTTCTCGCGCCAGCCGATGATGCAGGACGCGGCGCCGAGGCTCGGCAATTCGGTCGCCTCGGGCGCGCCGGGCGGGCTGTTCCCCTGCAAGGGCGGCGGGCCGAACGACTATTGCTTCATCTTCGTCGCCCGCGACCTGACGGCTCACTGGGAGCGCGTCTGCAAGGCCATCGGGCGCGAGGACATGCTGGCCGACCCGCGCTTCTGCGACGGGCACAAGCGCATCGAGTACAAGGCCGAGATCGAGGAGAACGTGTCGGCCTGGACCCGCGAGCGCACCAAGCAGGAGGTGATGGAGGCCATCGGCGGGGCGGGCGTGCCGGCGGGCGCGGTGTTCGACATCAAGGACCTGATCTCCAACGAGGACATGCACCGGAGGGGCATCATGCAGACCGTCGAGCATCCGGACCGGGGCGCGGTGGTGGTGCCGGCCTGGCCGGTGCGCTTCGGCGGCGAGGCGATGGACGTGGTGCGGGCGCCGCTGCTCGGCGAGCACAATGAGGCGGTGCTGGGCGAACTGCTGGACATGCCGCCCGCGGAGGTGGCGGACCTCAAGCAGACCGGCGCGCTTTGACGCGGCCGCGATGATCCGGGGCGGAGACGAGCTGAGGGCTCTCGCCGCCGCGCCGCCGGCGCTTCGGCCCGGGGTGCGGCGGTTCTACTTTCTGAGGCACGGCGAGACCGCCGGCAATGCCAGTTTCATCGTGCAGAGCCCGGTCATCCCGCTGAACGAAGCCGGGCGGGCGCAGGCGGAGCGCGCCGCAGGGAAACTGGCGGAGGCCGGGGACATTACCCGCATCGAGGCCAGCAGCTATCCGCGCGCCTACGAGACCGCCCAGGCCGCCGCGCGCGGGCTGGCCGTGCCGATGAACGCCACGCCCCGGCTGGGCGAACGGCTGTTCGGGGAGCTTGTCGGCCAGACGGCGCTGGAGCTCGACTGGCGCGCCCGCCCGGCCGGCGGCGAGACGCTGGAGGCGTTCGTCGCGCGCACGAAGGCTGCGGCGGCGGACGCGCTCTCGGGCGGCGATGTTCCCTGCATCGTCGCGCATGGCGGCAATCTGCGCGTCATCGCAGCCGCGCTCGGCGTCGCGTTCCGGGACGAGTTCGCGCCCAACGCCCTGCCGCTCCGCTTTGACCGTTCGGACGCCGGCTGGGCGGTGACGGTGCTGTAGCCCGGCCTCAGCCCGCCTTCCGGGCCAGCGTCAGCACGCAGCGGTAGAGGACCTCGACCGATCCGTCGGCCTTCGCGTGCCGGTTCATCAGCGCCTCGACCTCGCGGTCGAAGACCTCCGCCCCGGCGGCGTCGCGCGCGGCCTGCGCCCGCGAGGACGAGCGGGACATCGCCATGAAGGCGTGCCCGCGCATCGGCCTCGTCCAGGCCTCGCTTTCCTCATGCGTGCGCGCCGTCCAGCCGAGCGCGTCCAGCTCGCCCCGGATATCGAATTCGCGGTAATCGCGCCGGTAGCCGGGGCTGTGGCGTTCGAGCAGGTCTTCATAGCCGCTGGCGAAGGCGTCCCGCCTGTAGTCCCGGTTGTTGTAGAGGATGGCGACGGCGCCGCCCGGCTTCAGCACCCGCCCGCACTCCCGCCAGAAGGCCGGACGGTCGAACCAGTGCAACGCCTGCGCCGAGAAGACGAGGTCGATGCTTCGGTCCCGCGCAGGCAGCGCCTCCGCCCTGCCGTCGCGCCAGCGTATTCCGGGCACAGCTTCCGCTTCCCGGCGCATGGCGGAGCTCGGCTCCACGGCCAGGATGGAGGCCCGCGGCCCCAGAACGCCCGCAAGCGCGCGCGTGCCGATCCCGGTGCCCGCACCCGCATCCAGCGCCTCGACCGGCCCGTCCGGCAGCCAGCGGGCGATCATCGCAACCAGCCGCTCCGGATAGCGCGGCCGGGCCTCCCGATAGTCCCCGGCAATGCGTTCGTAGTCGGGTTTCATGCCCGCCGCGCGCCCTCAACCCGCATGTTCGCGAAGGAATGCCGCCAGCGTCGGCGCCCATTTGGCCCAGTCGCGGCTCGGGGCGCGGTGGCCGTAGAGGCTGTCGATCTCGAAATACGAAGCATTGGAGCCCAGCAGCGCGAGCGTCGGTTCGGCAAGCGCAGGCGGGAACAGCGCGTCGCTGCAGGAGAGCACATAGAGCAGCGGCGCGCGAATGTCGCCGGTGCGCGGCCGCCCATCGAAGCGGGCGGCTGCGCGCGCCAGCACGACCAGCGACTCCGGCGTGAACTCCCGCGCCCATTTCCGCGCCAGCGCCTCCACCTCCCGCCGCCCCGCCTCGCGGGAGCCGAGCCGGTCGGAGAACCAGTCGAGGTCCCCGTAGCGCTCCAGCGTCTCGAACCTGAGCCGCTCCAGCTCCTCCGTCGGGTCGTCGAGGCCGGCGAAGCGCGCCTCCAGCGCCAGCGCGCGCTCCTCTCCCATCCGGCCGGCAATGCCCGTTGCGACCGGCACGAGCGCGCGCACCCGGTCGGGATGGCGGCTGCCCCATTCGAAGGCGAGGTGGCCGCCATAGGAGAAGCCGATAACCGCCGCCAGCCGGCGCACACCCAGATGCTCCAGCAGCCGGCCCTGCGCCGCCACCATGTCGGCCACCTCGATGTCGGGGAAGGGCCGGCCCCGGACCGGCCCGCTGCTGCCGTAGGCGGAGCCGATCATGTTCGGGCAGACGACGCACCAGCGGTCCGTATCGATGGCCCGGCCCGGCCCGATCAGCGGCTCCCACCAGCCGCCGGGGCCGGCGGCGTGCGGGTTCGAGGTGTAGCCGTGCGCGACCAGGATCGCATTGCCGCCGTCCGCGTCCAGCCGGCCCCAGCTCTCATAGGCGACGGCGAGCCGCTCCAGTCTCCCGCCGCGTTCGAGTTCGAGCGGGCCGCTTTCGAAGAGCGTCGAGGTCGGCAGGAGCATCGGGCGGCGCCTCCTGATAGGATGGCGGGCATGCTACCGGAAGCCTTCTTCGCCCGCACCGCTGCGGATGTCGGCCGGCCCGCGCTTGCCGTGCTGCCGGTGGGCGCGTTCGAGCAGCATGGGAGCCACCTGCCGCTCGCCACCGACAGCCTGATCGCGGGCGCGCTGGCGGCCGGGCTCGCGGAGAAGACGGACGCGCTGCTGCTGCCGGTGCTGCCGGTCTCCTGCTCGCAGGAGCATGCGGGCTTTCCCGGCACGGTCTGGCTGGCGGCGGGTACGCTCGCTTCCGTCGTCGGCGATATCCGCGCGAGCCTCGCGCATGCCGGCATCGAGCGGCTCGCCATCGTCAACGCGCATGGCGGCAACCTGGTGCTGGCGCATCTCGCGCGCGAAGCCAATCTGGAGGCCCCTCGCGTCTGGCTCGGCCCCGGCCGGCATATCCAGGAGGCCGCCTTCGCCGCCGCCGGCATCGAGACGAGCGTGCATGACGACATGCATGCCGGCGAATACGAAACCTCGGTCCTGCTCCACTGCTGGCCGCAACTGGTCCGCATGGAGGACGCCGCCGACGAACTCGCCGAGCGGCCGCTCCTCGCCGTCAGGGGCCTCGCCGCCTACAGCCGCTCCGGCACGGTCGGCCGCCCCACCCGCGCCACGGCCGCAAAGGGCGAGGCCGCGCTCGCGGCGATGGTGGAGGCGATGGCGGCGGAAGTGCGCGAGACCTTCGGCCAGGAGGCCTGATACCAGCGGTCGTTGACCGGAACCGATGGCAGGGCCCACCCCCACCGTCGCCCCGGCCGGAGCGTAGCGGAGAGCCGGGGCCCATCTCCCGCCTTTGCGGTATGTGGGACGGTCCGGAGATGGGCCCCGGATCAAGTCCGGGGCGACGATATGGGGCTTGGACCTCTTCATGAGTCCGAAGTCGGCGCCGCTGGTATGATCCGCGCTACGCTGCGGCGGCGCGGCAGAAGCAGGCGCTGTCGATGGGGATGTCGGCGCGCGCTTTCGCGAACTCCAGCCTCTGGTGCAACAGCCGGAGCTCGTTGGCGTCGCCGGCCTGCGCCACGCATTCGACGAGCCCCTGCAGCGCCCAGACATTGTCGGGATGCTGGCAGCAGCGCGGCAGGCCCCCGCTATAGCCGAGGTCTTCGCGGAACACGGCCTCGGCCTCGCGGAACAGGCCCTGTTCGGCCAGCAGCGCGCCCAGCGCGTGGCGCGGCGGGTGCATCCAGGCCCAGGGCTCGGTGTAGTTGAGCGAGTCGTCGCGGGAGACCGCGAGGCGCAGGCTGGCGAAGGCGCAGTCGTTGTTCCCCTTCCGGTATTCCAGCTCGCCCGCCAGCATGGCCTCGCCGACGCGGAGCATGTCGCGCACCGTGTTGCTGAGGAAGATCGCGTCTTCGGGAATCGCCGCCGCGGCCTCGTCGAACGCCGCCCTTGCCGCCTCCGCCGCATCGATATCACCGAGCGCGGCATGCGCCACCCCCTGCCCGTAGGCGTGCATGGCGGCGCCGATCGGGCGCAGTGACGGCTCGTCCGGCCCGCGCGCTGCGGCAAGCTCGCGCCAGCGGCCGAAGCGCACCGCGACATGCGTGCACATGGCGGAATAGCCGTCCAGGATCGACGCCATGAAAGGCGCGCTCCGGGCGATCAGTTCGGACTTTGCCACCTTGCGGATCCGCCCGGCGGCATGGGCGGCCCTGCCGTGCTGGCCGAGGAACATGGCCGCATACATGAACAGGTGGAGGTCGTGGCAGCGGGCGGTGGTGTAGAAGTTCCCGTCCCCGGCATAGGCGAGATATCTGTCGTCGGCGCGGACCGCGCGCTCGCTCTGCGAGACCGACTGCGCAAAGTCGCCGCAAAGCACGTAGATATGCGCCGGCATGTGCTCCATGTGGCCCGCATCGGGCGCGTAGCCGCGCAGCATGTCGGCGGCCTTCAGCGCGCGCTCGGGAAAGGGCGACATTTCCAGCGTGTGGATATACATGTGCGGAATGCCCGGATGGACGGGGCCGCCCTGCCCGATCCGGTCCATCCAGCGCTCCAGCACCGGCATCGCCTCCATCGTGCGCGCGTCCGGGTCGGGCTCGCCCGTCTTCAGGTTCCAGAGCTTGCGCGGCGTGCAGGTGATCGCCGCCTCGGCATAGAGCGCGGCGATGTCGGGGTCGTCCGGATGCGCCCGGCAGGCGTCGCGCATCGCGTCGGCATAGTCCCGGTGCCAGGCGTCCAGCACCGCGCGGTCCCTCTCATGGCCGTTCCGGTAGCGCTTCGCGAGCGCCTGGATGAGCGTCCGTTCGGCCGGCGCCGCGTTGCCGGCGAGCGCCAGCGCGGCTTCCACCGCCTCATGGCAGACCGGCAGCACTTCGGCGATCTCGGCGTCGGAGTAGCGGATCCACGCCCGGTTGTAGAAGGGGCCCGACGCATGGGCGATCCCCCACCGGGCCATGGCGCAGGCGGGGTCCGCCTCCGCCGCCCGCCGGTAGCAGGCGGCGGCCTCGTCGTGGTTGAAAGCGAAGTTCCAGTTCAGTCCGCGGTCGAACCAGCGCTGCGCGGCCTCCGATGTGGTCGAGACCTTCCGCGTCCAGGGGCCGAGGTCGAAACCGTAGCTCTCGCCGGTTTCAGCCATCACGCCGGCACGGCATAGCCCGCGTCCCGGGCGGCCCGGTCCCATTCCAGGGTCGGCGCGAAGGTCTCCCGCGTGACCGCTTCGAATCCCTCGATCAGCAGCGCCTCCCGGAACCGCCCGAACCAGGGCCGCCTATGCGCCGCCGCAAAGGCGTCCCGCAGGCGGCGGACGGTGTCTTCCGGCAGGGCCGGCGCCGCGACGAAGGCCGGCATCGGCGCGGTCCCGGTCGAGTCGAGGATGCGGACGCCCTCCGTAATCGCGGGCTCGTATTTCCGCATCAGCATGTGCCAGTAGGCGTCCAGCGGCCCGATGTCGATGCTGCCGTCCAGCACGCTGTCGAGGATGCGCCGCGCCGTGACGAGATGGCCGACCGACTGCCCGTAAAGCCGCGCCCGGCCCTTGCCGAGCCAGGGCAGCAGATGGTGGCGCAGCGCGTTGAAGCCCGAATGCGAATGCTCGACGGTCCATCCGACCGCGCCGCCGAACGTGTCCGCGAGCGCGGCGTAGGGCGCGTCCCTCCGCACGATCAGGTCGCTCCGGTAAACCGCCCGTCCCCCGGCCCAGGGCGCGGCCGGCACGGGCGAGGCCAGCGGCGCGACCTCGGCAATCCCCAGCGCAATCGGATAACCGCACATCTGCACGCAGCCGAGATCGGGACGGCGCCACAACTCCTCAAGCGGCTGCGGCGCCTTGTAGGCCAGATAGTCGAACGAGGCGCCCGCGTCTTCCGCCACATGCGCGATCAACGCCTTCCACTCCGCCTCGGCCGCGGGGCTGACGGCATACATGCGGGCGTTGGAAACGAACGTCATGGCCGCCCAGCCTGCCACGCGCCGGGCGCAATCTCCAGATGCGATGCGCGAGCGGTTCAGGCCGGCCGGACCGGTAGAAGAGCGCGCGACTTGTCCGCGCTCCGGAAACGAATTCGACTTGATGCCGGGCGGGAAATGCTTAGGATATACTTGCAGTAGATGTATATCTACGGAGGATATCCATGCGGGTTTCGAAATGGGGCAACAGTCTGGCGGTGCGGCTGCCCAAAGCAATTGTGAACGATCTCGGCCTGAAGGCGGGCGACCGTCTTGAGATCGTGTCCGCCGATCCCGGACGCCTTGCTATCGCCAGAGACGCACGCAGATTGCGTGCCATAGAACGGATGCGTGCCCGCGCCCTGCCCATTCCCTCCGACTACGCCTTCGACCGGGATGAAGCCAACGCCCGATGATGGCGTTCTTCGACACCAATGTTCTGGTGTACGCACAGGGATCCGGCGAGAAGGGCGACCGGGCTCGCCAGGTACTGGCAGATGGCGGCATCATCAGCGTGCAGGTGCTGAACGAGTTCGCCAACGTCTTGCGGCGGAAGTTCCGGCTGGAGTGGAACATCGTTGCGGCAGCACTCGCAGATGCGCGCGAGTTGTTCGACTCGATTCGACCTCTCGATATCGAGACGCATGAAGCCGCCGTTGCACTGGCCGAGGCGCACGGCTTCAGCTTCTACGACTCGCTGATCGTCGCCTCGGCGCTTCAGGCCGGGTGCGAAACCCTATTGACGGAAGACCTTCAGGAGGGACGACGGATCGACGGTCTCGTTATCGTCAATCCGTTCGCCCCGGGCAGGTAGTCCCCCTCATATCCGCGGTCGTTGACCGACACTCATGGCGAATCGGCGCCCGCCGCCCCAGTCGCCGCCTCTCCTTGTCACGCCTCTCCTCGTCATGCCCGGACTTGTTCCGGGCATCCACTTTCGCCGCTTAACCCGGACGGCCGCATGGATGCCCGGAACAAGTCCGGGCATGACGGGGGGACGTTCGGGAATGGCGGAAAGAAGACATGAGTCCCACATGGAGATGGTTGGTATCAATTCACCCCCGCCATCCGCCGAAATTCCACAGCCTCGATGCCCACCGACACCGCCGCCGCCTCCAGCTCCCGCCATGTCTCGTCGTCCACGGGGATGCCGTCCCGGCTGCGTTCGGCGTGGGTGGCGCGTTCGGGGTCTCCGGGGACGAGGACCGGCAGCGCGGGGTCGGCGGGGGGCGAGGCTTTTACGTGCGCGATGGTGGCGTCCATTTCGCTGTTGTAGAAGCCGGGCTCGACCAGCCGCGCGGGGTCGAAGACGATGGAGAGCATGTTGTTCAGGATCGTGTCCTGCTCATGGTCCGTTTCCGGCCGGCAGGTCTGGCCGCCGGAGAGCACGCCCGCCATCATCTCGCTCATCAGCGCCATGCCGTAGCCCTTGTGCTCGCCGATGGGCAGGATCGCGCCCATCGGCCGCTCGAACATGACGTTCGGGTCGGTTGTCGGCCGGCCCCGGTTGTCGATCAGGATGCCCGGCGCCATCCGCTCGCCCTTGTTCTTCGCGACGCGGACCTTGCCGTGGGCGACGGTGCTGGTCGCCATGTCGAGCTGGGTCACGGGGTTCGCCCCGGTCGCCGGCATGGTGATGCAGTAGGGGTTGGTGGCGAAGCGCGCGTCCGAGCCGCGCCAGGGCGCCACGAGGCCCGGATGGCCGACGACATTGACATAGTGGATCGAGACGAGGCCGGCGGCCGCGCACTGCTCGCCCCAGGCGCCGATGCGGCAGAGGTGGAACGACCGGCGCACGGCCATGACGCAGACGCCATGCTCGTGCGCGCGCTCGATGGCCAATTCCATCGCCTGCCTGCCGACCGACTGGCCGTAGCCCGCCTTGCCGTCCACCACCAGCATGGCGCCCATGTCCACCAGCAGGTCGATCTTCATGTTCGGCCGAAGCTCGCCCTCCTGCACCGCCCTGATGTAGCGCGGCAGCATGCCGACGCCGTGGCTGTCATGGCCGGTGAGGTTGGCATAGACGAGGTTGTCGGCGACATCGGCCGGCTCCTCCCCGGCGCTTCCGGCAGCGGCGCAGACGGCGCGCGCGACGGCGCGCAGGTTCTCATGGCGGATCGTGGGCATGGGAGCGGGTCCGTTTGTCGAATGCGATTCGATTCTGGCGAAGCAACGGGCTCTCGGCAATCAGCGCCCCGGTTCATCGCCCCGGACGGAGTGAAGCGGCCTCCCCCGGACTTGATCCGGGGGAGATCCGGGGGAGATCCGGGGCTACCGGATTCACGCATCTGTCTTTGGTGGCTTCGGAACGCATGCCCCCAACCGTCGCCCCGGCCCCCGAGCCGGGGCCCAGCCTCAGTTCTGGCGGCAACTTCAGCGGCTGAGCTTGTTCTCCACCGGCCAAGACGGCATCGGGAGCCATGGATGGACCCCGGCTCGGGGGCCGGGGTGACGAAAGGGGGGCTGGAACGACGAAGGGGCGCAAAGGCCGGTTCCCGGGCTATTCGGCGGCGGCGAGACGTTCCGGGAAGAGCCGCCCGAGGCCGTCGGGGGCGGCGAGGCCGCGTTCGGTGATGAAGCCGGTGACGAGCCGCGCGGGCGTGACGTCGAAGGCGTAATTCGCGGCGGGCGAGCCCGGCGCCGTCACGGCGACGGCCGCGACATCGCCCGCTTCCGTCCGCCCCCAGACCTGCTGCACCTCGGAGGCGTCGCGCTCCTCTATCGGGATCGAGGCGAGGCCGTCCGAAACCGTCCAGTCGATGGTCGGGCCCGGCAGCGCGACATGGAAGGGCACGCCGTTGTCATGGGCGGCCAGCGCCTTGGTGTAGGTGCCGATCTTGTTGCAGACATCGCCGGTCGCGGTCGTCCGGTCGGTGCCGACGATGCAGAGGTCCACCAGTCCGCGCTGCATGGCGTGGCCGGCGGCATTGTCCACGATCACCGTGTGCGGCACGCCGTGCCTGCCGAGCTCCCAGGCCGTCAGATGCGCGCCCTGGTTGCGCGGCCGGGTCTCGTCCACCCAGACATGGACCTCGATGCCGGCGTCATGGGCGCGGTAGA
Source organism: Alphaproteobacteria bacterium (assembly GCA_022826185.1). Lineage (GTDB taxonomy): Bacteria > Pseudomonadota > Alphaproteobacteria > Bin95 > Bin95 > Bin95. The sequence continues at coordinate 34,326 of JAJDVH010000207.1, read as the reverse complement.
TCGGCGCGAGCGCCGTGCCCCAGTCCACCGTGGCCAGCCAGCCGGCATTGCAGTGGGTCAGGACATTCAGCCGGCCTTGTCTGCGCGCGGCTGCGGCGCGGATGAGGCCGAGGCCGTGCTCGCCGATGGCGTAGTTGATCGCCACATCTTCGTCGCAGATTTCGCCCGCGCGCGCGAAGGCGGCGGCGGCGCGCTCCCCCGGCGGCAGCGGGCGCACCGTCCGGGCCACATCCTCCAGCGCCCAGGCGAGATTGGCCCCGGTCGGGCGGGTGGCAAGCAGGGTGCGGAAGGCTTCGTCGAGGGCGGCGTCGGAAGCGTCGCGTGCGAGCCCGAGGGCGAGGCCGTAGGCTCCCGTCGCGCCGATCAGCGGGGCGCCGCGCACCAGCATCGCGCGGATCGCATGCGCGGCGTCCTCCAGCGACTCCAGCCGCACGGTCTCGAAGCGGTGCGGCAGGCGGGTCTGGTCGATGATGCGTACGGCGCGGCCGTCCGCTTCCGGCCAGATGCTGCGATAGGCGGTCCCGTCAACCTTCATGCGCCGCCGTGTAGCACCCGCCCCGCAACGGCGTCCAGCCTGGCCAGCAGCGCCGGATCGCGCTTCTCCGGGGCGGTAATCAGCGCGTGGTCCAGCGCCGTGTGGCAGCCGGCGAAGCAGAGTTCGCGCCGCTCCGCGAGCATGGGCGCGACATGGCGGACGAGGCCCCGGCCGCGCTCGGCATTGTCGAGCAGCACGCGGATGACCGCCTCGACGGAGACATCCTCATGCTCGTCGTGCCAGCAATCGTAGTCGGTGACCATGGCGACGGTGGCGTAGCAAAGCTCGGCCTCGCGCGCGAGCTTGGCCTCCGGCATGGCGGTCATGCCGATGACGGCGCAGCCCCAGCGGCGGTAGAGGGCGCTTTCGGCGCGGGTGGAGAATTGCGGGCCTTCCATCGCCAGGTAGGCGCCGCCGCGATGCAGCGAGACGCCGGCGCGGGCGGCGGCCTCCATCAGAGCGTCGCCGAGGCGCGGGCAAACCGGGTCCGCCATCGACACATGCGCCGCGCAGCCCTCGCCGAAGAAGCTCTTGGCGCGCGCGAAGGTGCGGTCGATGAACTGGTCCACCAGCACGAAATCGCCCGGCGCGTGCTCCTCCTTGAGGGAGCCGACCGCGGACAGCGATACGATCTCCGTCGCGCCGGACCGCTTCAGCGCGTCGATATTGGCGCGGTTGTCGAGGTCGGTCGGGCCGAGCCGGTGCCCCCGCCCGTGGCGCGGCAGGAAGCGAAGCTCGGCATCTCCGAGGCGGGCGTGGAGAATCTCGTCGGAGGGCCGGCCCCAGGGGCTGTCGACCGCGATCCAGCGACTGTCGTCCAGCCCGTCGATCTCGTAGAGGCCGCTGCCCCCGACGATCCCGATCACGGGCCGCGCGGTCAATGCACGGCGCTCCAGACCTTCCGCTTCAGGGCATAGAGCAGGCCGGTCAGCACCAGCAGGAAGATGATGACCTTGACGCCCAGCCGGTGGCGGTCCTCAAGCTGCGGCTCGGCCGCGAACATGAGGAAATGCGAGACATCGACGGCCATCTGCTCGACCGTGGCGGGCGTGCCGTCCGCATATTCCACCAGATCGTCGCTGAGCGGCGGCGCCATGGCGATCCGGTGGCCGGAGAAATACATGTTGTAGTTCTGGTTGTCGGCCATCTCCATGCCTTCCGGCGGGTCGGCATAGCCGGTCAGCACGGCGGCGATATAGTCCGGCCCGGCGGCCTGGTTCTTGGCGATCAGGCTGAGGTCCGGCGGCAGCGCGCCGCCGTTGGCGGCCTTGGCGGCATTGTCGTTCGGGAAGGGCGACACGAACCGGTCCGAGAGCTTGCCGGGCCGCTCGAACATCTCGCCTTCCTCGTCGGGCCCGTCCTCGATGAAGGCATTGGCCGCCTCGGCCTTCGCGGCGGCTTCCGACATCCCGATCTGCGTGAGGTTGCGGTAGAACATCAGCCGCATGCCGTGGCAGGCGGAGCAGACCTCGCGATACACCTGGTAGCCGCGCTGGAGGGCGGCGCGGTCGAAGGTGCCGAAAACGCCGTGGAAGCTCCACTCCCGCTCCGGCGGCTGCGGGCCGCCCCCGGCGGCCGAAGCGGCGCCGGGCAGGACGGCGAGACCGAGAACGGCGGCGAGCGCGGCGCCGAGAAGCCGGTTGCGCATCACGCTCTCTCCATCGCGCCGGTTCCGCCTGCCCCCCGGGGCGGCGGGGAGCCTCCGCCGAGCACCGGCTCGCCGATACTGAGCGGCAGGGGCCGCGGCCGTTCGAACACGGAGAGCAGCGGCAGGATCACGAAGAAGTGGGCGAAATAGTAGATCGTCGCGAGGCGCCCGATATGGATGTACCAGCCTTCCGCCGGCTGCGACCCGATATAGCCGAGCACCAGGCAGTCGAGCACCAGCAGCCAGAAGACCTGTTTGTAGATCGGGCGGAAGCGGGCGCTGCGCACCGGCGAACGGTCCAGCCAGGGCAGGATGAACAGCACCGCGATGGCCGCGAACATGGCGACGACGCCCAGCAGCTTGTCCGGAATTGCGCGCAGGATCGCGTAGAAGGGCAGGAAATACCATTCCGGCACGATATGCGGCGGCGTCACCAGCGGGTTCGCCGGCACGTAATTGTCGGGATGGCCCAGATAGTCGGGCGCGAAGAACACGAACAGGCAGAAGATCGTCAGGAACGCGCCCAGCCCGAACATGTCCTTGATCGTGTAATAGGGGTGGAAGGGGATGCTGTCCTGCTTGCCGCGGGCCTCGATGCCGAGCGGATTGTTGGAGCCGTGCGTGTGCAGCGCCACCACATGCAGCACCACCACGCCGACGATGACGAAGGGCAGCAGGTAGTGCAGCGAGTAGAAGCGGTTGAGCGTCGGGTTGTCCACCGCGAAGCCGCCCCAGAGCCAGCTCACGATATGCTCGCCGACGAGCGGGATCGCCGAGAACAGGTTGGTGATGACCGTCGCGCCCCAGAAGCTCATCTGGCCCCAGGGCAGCACATAGCCCATGAAAGCCGTCGCCATCATCAGCAGCAGGATGACGACGCCGAGGATCCAGAGAATCTCCCGCGGCGACTTGTAGGACCCGTAATAGAGGCCGCGGAAGATGTGGATATAGACGAGGATGAAGAAGAACGACGCGCCGTTCATGTGGATGAACTGGATCAGCCATCCGAACGGCACGTCCCGGCGGATGCGCTCCACGCTGTCGAAGGCATGGTCGACATGCGGCGTGTAGTGCATCGCCAGCATGATGCCGGTGACGATCATCACGATCAGCATGAAACCGGCGAGCGAGCCGAAATTCCACCAGTAGTTGAGGTTTTTCGGAGTCGGATACTCATGCATCTCGTGATGCAGGAAGGTGAAGACCGGCAGCCGGTAATCGATCCAGCGGACGATCGGGTTTTCAAACTTGGGCGCAGCCATCGAACTCAACCGATCAGGATGCGGGTGTCGTCGAGGAACTGGTAAGGCGGCACGGGCAGGTTCTCCGGCGCCGGCCCCTTCCGGATGCGCCCCGAAGTGTCGTAGTGCGACCCGTGGCAGGGGCAGAACCAGCCGCCATATTCGCCCTTCTCATCCGTGTCCTTCTGCCCGAGCGGGATGCAGCCGAGATGGGTGCACACGCCCACCAGGATCAGCCATTCCGCCTTCTGGACCCTGTCCGTATCGGCCATCGGGTCGGGCAGGCTGTCGAGCGGGGTGTCTTCGGCCTCCCGGATTTCGGCCTCGGTGCGCCGGCGCACGAATACGGGTTTCTTCTGCCAGACGACGGTGATCGCCTGGCCCGGCTCGATGGCCTCCAGATCGACTTCCGTGGTCGAGAGCGCGAGCACGTCGGCCGCCGGATTCATGTTGTCGATGAACGCCCAGGCGGTCGCCGCCGCCCCGACCGCGCCCATGCCGCCCGCCGCATATTCCAGAAAGTCGCGGCGCGTGACGCCGTCGCCGCCCGCCCCGTCCGCCGTTGCCGCCATGTCCAAAAAAACTCCCCGCGCCTATGGACAGCGGGCGCTCGCCGCATAGCCCATTCGAGTATGTCTTGCGCCCCCCGCGCCGCTATGCGACCCGATGCCGCTTAAATGGCCCGCCCGGCCCCTAATCGTTCATTTGCAACCGGATTTGCCCCACATTGGGAGACGGTCCTGTCGGTCGGGAGGCTTGCCGTGACGGATGCAGCCGGGACGCGCCGGACAAGGGCGCAACTCTGGTTCGAGGAGCTGCGCGACGCCTTCTGCGCCGCCTTCGAGGCGCTGGAGCCGGGCGGCGCGCGGTTCGAGCGGCGGAGCTGGCAGCGGCCGGGCGGCGGCGGCGGCGTCATGTCCGTAATGAAGGGCGAAGTCTTCGAGAAGGTCGGCGTCAATGTCTCGACCGTGCACGGGAGCTTTTCCGAAGACTTCCGCGACCGGATACCCGGCGCGGCGGAGGACCCGCGCTTCTGGGCCTCCGGCATTTCGCTCGTCGCGCACATGGCCTCGCCCTTCGTGCCGGCGATGCACATGAACACCCGCTATATCGAAACGACGAAGGCCTGGTTCGGCGGCGGCGCGGACCTCACACCCATGTTCCCGGAGCGCGCGGAGGAGGAGGGGCACGCCTTCCACGCGGCGCTTGAAAACGCCTGCAACCGCCACGACGCAGGCTACTATCCGCGCTTCAAGGCCTGGTGCGACGAGTATTTCCACCTGCCCCACCGGGACGAGCCGCGCGGGCTCGGCGGCATCTTCTTCGACAATCTGGCGAGCGGCGACTGGGAGGCGGATTTCGCCTTCGTGCAGGATGTCGGGCGCGCGGTGCTGGAAGCCTATCCCGGGATCGTGGGCATGCGGATGGGCGAGCCCTGGACCGAGGCCGACCGCAGGCACCAGCTCCGCCGGCGCGGGCGCTATGTGGAGTTCAACCTGCTTCACGACCGGGGCACCCGATTCGGCCTGATGACCGGCGGCAATATCGACGCCATCCTCATGTCCCTGCCCCCCCTCGCCGCGTGGGACTGAGAGGGCGCCGGCCTCGCCCCGGCTGGACAGGGACACACGCCGCGCCTAGACTTTCCGCTGACCGTCGTTGGCGGCCCCGCTGCCCCTCGCCGCAACAGAAGCCGGTCTGACGCCATGAAGCAAACCGCCGTCCGCCTGCCCGACGCCACTTACAACCGCCTGCGCGCCTTCGCCGACAGTTCCGGCCGCACTCCGGCATCCTGCATCGTCGAAGCCCTCGAGCGCTATCTGGAGGACATTGAAGACCTCCGCACAGCCGAGAAGGCCGCCGCCGAGCACCGCAACGCCGGCAGCCGCACTTTTTCGCTGGATGATCTGGACAACTATCTTGGCCTGGAAGATTGAAATCGCGGAACGCGCGGCCAGGCAAATCAGGAACCTCAACCCTCGCGACGCAGCACGGATTCGCGCTTACCTGCGGGATCGGCTTTCGCCGCTCGACCATCCCCGACAAACCGGCTCGCCGCTGCGCGGTTCCGACCTGGGCAATTACTGGCGCTATCGCGTCGGCGACTACCGCATCCTGTGCGAACTCCGCGACGACGAGTCGGTCCTGCTTGTGATCGAGGTCGGCCATCGTCGTTCGATCTATCGTCGCCGATGACGTTCCCCCGTCCAGCACAGCGACACCTGTGAACGTCCCGCCCATATCGATCCCGATCCGCCAATCCATCGCACTGCCCTTCCCGGCTCCGGCCCCTTGCGGGCGAGCCGACCCCGACGCTCCAGCGCGCACGAAAGACCGCCCCGCATGATTGATCGGGCGGCCGGGCGGCGGCATGCTTCGCCGGATGCTGGCCCGGAGCGAGGCGCCCTGCGATGCTGAGACCGGAAGACAACGAACTGCTGTGCCGGACCGGCCCCGGCACGCCGATGGGCGCGCTGTTCCGCCGGTTCTGGCTTCCGGCGCTGGCGCCGGAGGAACTGCCGGGGCCCGACTGCGACCCGGTGCGTCTCAGGCTGCTGGGCGAGGACCTGGTGGCGTTTCGGGACACGGACGGACGGATCGGCATACTCGACGAGAGGTGCCCGCACCGGCGCGCCTCGCTCTATTTCGGCCGCAACGAGGAATGCGGCCTGCGCTGCGTCTATCACGGCTGGAAATTCGACGTGGACGGCAATTGCGTCGAGATGCCGAACGAGCCGCCGGAGACCGACTACAGGCGCAAGGTGCGGATGAAGGCTTATCCGGCCGCCGAGTGGGGCGGCTGGATCTGGGTCTATATGGGGCCCGAGGACAGGCGCCCGCCGCTGCCGGAATTCGAATGGGCGATGCTGGCGCCGGAGCACCGCTGGCAGAAGAAATGGCATTTGCGCGCCAACTATTTCCAGGGCTTCGAAGGCGAGATGGACACCCGCCACACCACCTTGGCGCATCTGAGATGCTAAGGTATTGATATAGCGTTTGTTTTTCCTCGTGCAACGCCGGGTCGGGGGGCAACTGCAACCGCATTTTCCCCCGCCTGCAACCGGATGCAGGAGGAGAATGCATGCCTAAAGTCCGTCTCACGAAGAGCCGGATCGAGGCCCTTGAGGCCAGCGGGTTACCATACGATGTCCGCGATACGGAGCTGAAGGGTTTCGGCGTTCGCGTCCTGCCCTCAGGGGCCAGGCGTTTCTTCATTCACAGCCAGCACGAGGGCCGCCGGGTCTGGAAGATGGTGGGCAACGCTGGCGACATGGAGCTTTCCGAGGCCCGCCGGCGCGCTACGGAACTGCTTGCCGCCATCCGGCGCGACGAAGCGCCCGTCCTGCCGGAAGAGAGGCTCTTCGAAACCGTGGCCGGGGAAGTGTTCGACCGCTACGGGCGGCGCTGGAAGCCCAGTACGCGCAAGGTCAACCGGGACTATCTGCGCAGCACGATCCTTCCGTGGTTCGCCGGGTGCAATATTGCCGATATCGATCGGCAGGACGTACTGCGCTGGTTCGCGTCGCTGCACGCAACGCCGGTGGCAGCCGACCGGTCCGCCCCGATCCTCTCCGTCATCTTGCGCGAAGCCGAGCTCTACGGCTACCGCCCGGAAGGGAGCAATCCCTGCACCGGCATCCGGCGTTACCGGCGCAAGGGGCGGGAGCGGTTCCTGTCGGAGCCGGAACTTCGCCGTCTTGCGCGTGTGCTGAACAGCCAGGAAGCGCAATATCCGCGCGAGGTGGCGTTCATCCGCCTGCTACTCCTGACCGGCTGCCGCAATAAGGAGATAAGGACCCTGCAATGGGCCGACTACAGGGACGGACGCCTATTCCTGCCCGAGAGCAAGACCGGTCCCCGGACAGTATGGTTGTCCTCGCCCGTACGCCATGTCCTGGACGGCCTTCCCCGGCAGGGCAAATGGGTCTTTCCCTCGCCTCGGATAGCCGGTCCGGTGTCTTCGACGTTTCTTGAAGATTTCTGGCACCGGGTGCGGCAACGGGCGGGCATTACCGATGTCCGGCTTCACGACTGCCGACATACATACGCCAGCATCGCCATCATGGCGGGCGAGAGCGTCACGACCACGGCGCGGCTGCTCGGGCACAACGATACGCAGACGACGCTGAAATACGCCCATCTCTGCGACCGTTCCGTCCGGGAGGCCGCGGATGCCCTCGCCGACATTCTCGGGAGCTGACGGATGCCGAAGCGAACAAGACTGACCGACGCCGGCATTGCGAAACTCCGGGCGCAAGCGCGCGAATATACGGTTTGGGACACGCGGGTCGCCGGTCTCGGGGTCAGGGTCCGCTGCTCTGGCAGCAAAACCTGGGTCTGTCACTGCAAGACGGATGGTGGCGTGCGGAAGCTGTCCTTCGGTCCGGCGGCGCTGCGAGGGGTCGACGAAGTGCGCCGCGAATGCTTGACGGCGGCAGCCATGATGGACAATGCGGACGGGGATACGCGGCGTGCCCGCGGGAAGATGCCGCTGTTCCGTGATTTCGTCGCCGGCCCTTGGAAGGCAGCCTGTTACGAACGTTGCAAGCCTTCCACGCAGAGGACCTATCGCAGCTTGCTGAAACACCAGTTGCTTCCGGCGTTCGGCCCCCGGCGCCTGGACCAGATTACCCGCATCGCGGTGCTGCGCTGGTTCGAAAAATACAGCAAGTCCACGCCTGCATACGCCAACAAGGCATTGAACCTGCTTGGACAGATATTCGGCCATGCCGTCACCTGCGAGCACGTCGGGACCAATCCAGCGCGGGGCATCCGCCGCAATCCCGTCAGGAAACTCACGCGCTTCCTCTCCCGCGAGGAGATCGCCCGCCTTCACCAGACCCTCGACCGGTATGCGCAAGGGACAGCCTCGCAGGCGCAGCAGGTTGATATCATACGCCTGCTGCTGCTGACCGGATGCCGCATGAACGAAATCGTGCATCTGCGCCGGAAAGAGGTGAGGGACGACCGGCTCGAACTCCGCGACGCCAAGACCGGTCCGAGAATCGTCCTGCTGAATGCGCCGGCCAGACAGATCGTCAAGCGCCGCATGGCGCAGGGAAACAGTCCCTGGGTGTTCCCGTCTGTCCTTAACCTTTCACGACCCCGGTGCCGCGGGGTCTCCCTCTGGTACCGGGTTCGGGACGAGGCCGGGATCGGGGACGTTCGCCTGCACGACCTTCGCCACACGGTCGCCAGCCAGGCAGCGATGAACGGCGTTCCCTTGCCCGTTGTCGCCCGCCTGCTCGGACACAGCGACGTGAGGATGACCATGCGCTATGCCCACGTCGGAGACCGCGAGATTGAGGCGGCCGCGGAGAGGGTCGGGCAGGCCATCGACAAAATCATGGGCCAGGGACGCATCCGTCGCTCCGAAGGCGACGGTTTCCCGAATTTGCCCGCCAATGCTTGCTGATCGGAACAACAGTGCCGGTGCGTGGGGTGGGCAAAACCGCAAACCAGCCGGCGAGCGCCGACGATTGAGCCTATATGTTCCCGCCGAAGAAGCTGAAGCCCTTGGTCGGAGCCTTCTTGACGCGATTCCCGAGGCTCTCCGTCGCGTAGGGCGGAAGGATCATTGATGGTTGCCATGAACTGGCACTCCGGCTGAGCTGTCCCAGTCGATTGAACTTGAACGCCCCGCGCGGCTCGCCAAAGCGGTGGGACGTTCGCCTTTCCAGCCTGACCGCGCGCTGCAAATCAACCGATCAGCAGCAAGCCAGCGCCCAGCAGGATGACGAGGATCGCGATGCACCATTTCATGATGATGGAGAAGCGGCGATCGAACGGCGTCATGATCGTGCTCCCGAAGGCAAGCCGTTGTCGGCGGTGAGATCGCGGTAGCGCAGCCGCTTGCCTTCCATGCCGATAGCGACGGACTGCATCATGTCCAGCGTGTCGCGGGGCCGGATGTTGTGGCGTCCGGCGAACTCCCGAACATAGCGGTCGAGGTGCTTTTTGGAGAATTTGTGCAAGGTTCCCTGATAGCCCCGCTTTAGCTGTTGTTCGGCTCCGCCGTTTGACCCCTCTGAATCGAAGTGTATCAACTCCTTATCGCGCCGATCAGCGCCCAAACTGCACGCTGAACAACATATCCTGGCCGATCGCACGAACGCAGGGCTCCTGACAGTCCGAATGCTCCACGTTACCGCCCCCTCGGAGTGACATTGGACATCGTCCACCCCGTCGCCATAGCGCGGTTCGGACGGTAGAGGTATTAAATGCCGATCGTCAAGGTGGGCTTCGCCCGGGGTGCTGGCAGCACGAGATGTGTCCGGTGCATGTGCCGGAGGACCTGTCCGGCCTTCACCGACGGGGAGTGCCGCCGTCCGGGCCGGGCTCCGGACGGGGCGGAGGAGAGGGGCGGCCCCGCCATGCATGGCGGCGATGGCGGTCCGCCTGCTGCTGAGCGGCTGGCACAAGAGCGGGGTCCCGGTCCTGCACCACGGCCGTGCCGGCCCGGGGGCGCCCGGAGGCGCGGCTGCGGCCGTTCACCACCGCGCGGTGAGTCGCATGCCGATTTCGTGTCCGGGTCCGGCATTGTCGTTTGACCGACCTGCGCCATGCCCGTGATCGTCGGCTTGCCCGTCGCAGCCGTGTTGGCCTTGACGACCTCGATGCTGAGCGGGCCGCTTCTGGGCGCCGCGGCGGGCCTGCGGGTTATGATGCCGGGGAACCTGCGGGCGTCAGGCAACGGCGCCGGCGCCATCCGGCGGGGGGCCGGGAGGCGGCCCAAAAACAACTATCGGGCGCAAACGCTCCAGGGTTGCGGGGACGCTGCGGTCGGGACAGGAAAGGTTGTAAATGCCTTGAAAGCGGGCAAATGGAACCGCTTCCGTGCCCGAACGCGGTGTCCGGCAAGCTGCCCGGACGCCGCCGGGGCGGGCAGGTTAGCGCCCGATAGCAGCTGATAATTGGAGTTATCGGGCGCTAACCCGGACCGGAGCGCCCCGCGGCCCGCAGCCGCGACACCGTCCCGGTCGGCCAACACGGTCGGGCTGCTGGCCGCGCCGGCGGCGCCCGGCCCGTCGCTCCGTCATCGTCCCGCCCCCCGCAATCCCCGAGGCTGCGCTGCGGACCGCAGCGCGCCTGCGCGTTGCGTCCCCGCCCGTCCGCCTCACCCTCGCCGTCCGGCGCCCGGAGCGAAAATGCCGATTGCGGGAGAGGCATGCCCGGCGTGCATCCCGGCGGCGGTTGCCGGGAAGGTCTCCGAATCCTTGCAGCTCGCGAACATGGCGCCGCGCTTGGCACGGCCCGGCCGCCGGATCGAATACGGATTAGCAATAGGCGCCGCCATGCCTGCGGACGGACCGCCAACAACGCGCGCCGCGCCGTGCTGGCCGAGGACCGTTCCTTGGGCCCGGCCGCGGCCTCCGATTGCATTTTCCTATCACCGCCATCGGAAAATCCAACTGGCCGCGCCGAAGTTACTTCCCACCTGAATGGGCAGCGCATCCCCCCCGGACGCGCGCCCCGGGTCGCAAGCGAGCACGGAAATGGTGCAAGCGAACACCGCCCGAAACAGGCGCCCGGCGCTCGCGGTTCTCGCCGCCGCGCTCATCCTTCTTTCCGCGGGCACCGCGGACGCCTCATGCAGCGCCAGGAACCGCGTAGATTACAGGAACGCCGAATGCCTGAGCGCCTGGTGGAAGAACCGGGGCCTGTTCAGGAAGAGCCCGTACTATGTCCGCAACATGTGCCCCGAATACGGCAAGGTCGTGGCCAAGGTGGACCTGAAATCGGCCGGGGACCGCACGCTCCACCTCGCCGACGGCCTCCCGAGGGAAGGCGACACCCGGCACAGGATCCGGGGCATCTCCTGCTGCTCGGACACGGGCGCGCTCTGCAACCGGTCCGACCTCGTCACCGACACCGGCTGCCTGGCGCGATTCCGGCGCACGAGCTCGGCGGCCTGGAGCTGCATGAACGAGACCGCCGCCGCGGCCATCTCCGGCAACGACTACAACTGCACCGTCAGGGCAAGATGCAAGACCGGCACTTTCCGCTTCGGGCGTCCCGTCTATGCGAACGCCTCCATCACCGTTCCCTGGCCCGACCTCGACGATGTCCACAATTGCGGCGGCGTGTTGAAAGTCGGATCCTGCAGCCGTTCCCGGTCCGCTGCGCCTGCCCTGTCGGTCGGCGATGCGCACGCAGGGGAGGGCCGAGACGCTTCCCTCGACTTCACGGTGACACTGAGCCGGCCGCACCCGGAACCGGTGATGGTCCGCTATGCGACGTCGGACGGCACGGCGACGGCAGGTTCGGACTATATCCGGACCTCGGGAATCCTGACCTTCGCTGCCAACGAGACGTCGAAGACGATCCGGGTGCCGGTGCTTGACGACGACCACGACGAAGGCCCGGAGACGCTGACGTTCGTGCTGTCCGCCCCGGCGCCGTCGCATGTGCGGCTCGCCGATGCCGAAGCGACAGGCGCCATCGCCAACACCGACGGAATTCCGGGCGCTTGGCTCGGCCGCTTCGGGCGCACCGTCGCGGACCACGCGCTGGATGCGATGGCTGCCCGGATTCGAATGGACCTTGCACCCGGCACCGAGGTCTCGCTCGCCGGCGAACGGATCGCGCTCGGGCCCTTGTCCGGATCGGGCGCGGACCCCGGACACGGCGCCACCGAAGAGGTAGAAGCAGAGGCAGGCAGCGCATCGACCCATGGCGCCGTTGTGCGGCGCGAACCCGGCCGTTCGACCGCCTGGCTGACGGACGACGACGCTCCCTGGCAGGCGGGGCTCCGGGCGTCTCGTCCGATGACGGCCCGCGAGCTGCTGCCGCGCGCGTCCTTCTCGATGACCGCCCGGACGGACGGCATGGGCTTCGTCTCCGTCTGGGGCGGAGGCGCGGCGACGCGCTTCTCGGGGCGGGACGGCGACCTCTCCACGGACGGCGAAGTGACAAGCGTCATGCTGGGCGTGGACTGGACGCAGGATACCCGATCGGGAGCCCGCCCCGGACACGATCCAAGTTCCGGGGCGGGCATCTGGACGATGGGGCTGGTGGTTTCGCACAGCCGGGGCAATGGCGGATACCGGGGCGCCGGCGCCGGCAAGACCGCCTCGACACTGACCGCGGCCTGGCCCTGGGTCCGGCAGACGCTGAGCGAGCGGCTATCGGTGTGGGGCGTCGCCGGCTACGGTGCAGGCAGCCTGACGATTGAGCCGGAGAGGGCCCCGGCGATCCGCACCGGCATGGACCTCCGGATGGCCGCGGCCGGGCTGCGCGGTCTCGTTGCAGACGGCGGCGAGGACGGCCTCACGCTGCTGGCGACGACGGATGCGACGATCGTGCAGACCTCATCCGAGGCGGTTTCCGGCCGCGGCGGCAATCTGGCGGCCGCCACGGCGGACGTGACACGTCTGCGGCTCGGCTTCGAGGGCTCCCGGCCGTTCCGGCTTGCCGACGGTTCGGTACTCACGCCGCGCGCCGGGGTCGCGGTGCGCCGCGACGGCGGCGACGTCGAAACCGGCTTCGGCGCTGATATCGACGCCGGAATCGCTTGGGCCGATCCCAAGCGCGGCCTGGGAGCCGAGCTGCATGGGCGCATGTTGTTGACCCACCGGGCCGCCTTCCGCCGGCGCGCCGTCTCCGGCTCGTTCTCCTGGGATCCCGCGGGGGGCGGCCGGGGACCGCGGTTCAGCGTGATACAGACGCTGAGTGTCCCGGCGCAGGCCCGCACCGACAGTGCGCCCGGGCGCACGATGCCGGAGCCGCTCGCTGCGAACGACGCCGGATTGCCGTCCTGGCCGAGTGGCTACATGGCGCATCGGCAGCGGCTCACGATGCGGTACGGCTATGGTTTCCCGGCCTTCGGCGACCGCTTCTCCTCGACGCCGGGGATCGGCGTCGGCCTGTCAAGCGCCGGGCGTGACTACAGCCTGGGCTGGCGACTGGTGCGGGCCGGCGCCGCGCCGGACGGAAGCTTCCTTGAAGTCGCCGTCGACGTGCGGCGGCGCGAGACCAACGGCGACCGGGACGTTCCGCAAGAGCACCTTGTTGGTTTGCGCGTGACATCGCATTTCTAGGTCGCCAGCCCGCGCCCGCGGCGCGCCGCGCAGTGGCGATTCAGGCGGGTCGCCCGGGGATTCATGAAAATGCCGCTTCCGTCCGGATCGCGGTCCGATCCAGCGACGGGACGCGCAACCCGGTGGAATTCCCGGATTCTTCACCCCAACCGTCGAAACGGACCGGCCGGCCGTCACGTTGCCGGAAGCGGTTGCGCTCAAACTCCAGTCCGCGCCCGGCCTTTCAGTGAGGTCTTGCCGCATGACGTCGGGGCTGGCGGCAAGGCCACGGCGGGCGACCAAATCCTCATCCGCCGCCGGGACCGGCCCGGTCCGGCTGGCAAGTCCATGCTTGATGTTCATTCGTCAGGATTGCGGCGCTTTTCGCCGAGGCGTGAAAAGACCATCCGCGTCAGTGCGTCATGGCAATGCACGAACATTACTCTGATAGCCAACGGGAAACGAAAGCAGCCGCCAGCGACAACATATGCTCGGCGTCGGCCCGGCTGTAATTGATCTCTCCCCCCTCGCTTGTCCCATGATGCGCCGGGTGCGCACAGTGACGCAGTGCGGCCAGACTTGCCAGGTCGCGCTCGTCTTTCGACATTTCGGCGCGTCCAGTTCGAAACCGGTCGAGCGACTCGTTAGCCCAATTGCCGTTCCCGGACTTCCGGTATCCCAACTCATGGGCAATCGTTCGGCATGAGGCGACGCAGGCGCGGTAGTCGCCATTTCGGAATTGACTTTCCGCGCGCAGCACCTCTTCCGATATGCGATCCCTCTCTTCGGATTGATCGAGGAGAGGTAGCGGCACTTCGAAAAGCAGAGTGTTTCGAGCACCGGCCGCTCTCAGCTTTTCTATCCAGTCGGAACGAGGAACATCGACGTACAAAACTTCCTGAAAAATCTCTTGAACTGACTCTCCGCATTCTCGAATGGAACCCGTTCCCCGAATTAGAAGCTCAAAATGCAAATCGCTGGCATTTCGTAATCTTTCGATTCCAACAATTTGTCCAACCTGAAGTGGTAATGGTAGTATCGATGTGATTCTAGATAGGAATGCCTTGGTTTCGATTTCAATTCTTGTGTCGGCGCGCGCAAATCCGAGATTGCGGTATCTGCCGCCGCTGGCCTTTACGCGGACGCGCGCGCCGTCGAATACGGCATGGAAGAGCATGCTGGCGTTTCGGGGCATGGCCACGATATTCAACCCGAACCAGAGCTCGTACGCCCCAACCAGAGGATGTAAACTTATCGCCTGCACTTCCGCTTCAGCAAAGCGGTGGGAACTGATCGTGAGAGACGTCATTGGGTGGCTTCTCGGTAACGTGATAGGCGACGTATGGCCCTTACAGGCCGATCTCCGCATCGGGCTCGCCGCTGGCGAGGGCGTTCATCCAGGCGAGGCAAAGTTCGCAGGAACGGCAGCACCCCACGCCTGCTCCTCCTCACGCTGGAGGATTGGGCAAGTCGAATAGAGGCAGTGGATGCGGTTAAACTCCGGGTGCTGCCCCTTCACGATCCGACGCATTCAATCATTTGCCGCGCTTGTCTGCGTCGAAGAGACATGCCGAACAACGAAGCGGCGCGGACCGGCAAGCCGTCGGCGGTTTCTGCCTCCTTGAGAGGCGTTCTCCAGCACAGCCGCCCCGGGTCGGTCCCGGCTTTTGCTGTCGCCGCGCCAGATTCCTTCAGGATGCGGCGCCTGCGTTCATTGCATGCCGGAGCGACTTTCCTGGCTTGAACACGGCTGTGGTGGAGGCGGCGACGGGAATGGTCTCGCCGGTGCGCGGATTGCGGGCCGTGCGGGCGGGCCTTTGCCTGGCAGCAAACGTCCCGAAGCCAAGGAGGCTGACCGGTTCCTCCCGCGCCAGGGAATCTGCAATGCCGGACAGCATCGCATTGACCGCTGCTTCGGCGGCGGACCTGTTCAGTCCGGTTTCGTCCGCCACGTATCGCACAAGAGCAGATTTGTTCATGCCATTCCCCTTCTTCTCTACCGAACGGTTTCCGCGTTCAAGGACCGGGCCGGTCAAGACCGGAAGCCCCGGCCGCGGGTTGCATGACCCGGCGGCTTCCCTTGCAGAACTGTTTCCAACCGGCCACATGCCGGACAAGTTCGGACTGGTTCATTCCAGCGTTCCCCGGTTGCTGTTGCGTATCCGATCCGTCGCCTTTCGCCGGGCAATCAATCGTCCCGGGGCTCGACGACCACGCGCCTCCGACCCCGGCGGACGACATAGCCACCGCGCCGGATGGAGAGCTTGCCTTGCTGGATCAGGCTCCATAGCGCATCGGCGATAACCTCCGCATTTTCGTCCGTCTCCGGCGCTTCCACAGACCGCTCAAGCCACTTGGAGAACGCCTCGTCGGCAATGGCAGGGCCGATGGATTTGCGGAGGGTGCTGAGCTTTCGGAGATTGCCCTTCGACAGGGCTGCTTCGTCGATCATGAAGTCGCCTCCACTTGTGCGGCCATCCGGTCATATCGAACGGGCAGTTCAAGACCTCACAAGCGAAGAATATATCCGATTCTCCCGATCTGCATGACCGCTTCTTCTCCGGGTTCCATCGAGGCAGCCATCGCTCCGCAAGACCCGCCCACGCGCGGCGCAGAACGGCCGCCTCGCGCCCTGCCGGGACATGACCTGCCGTTGCCGACAACTATGAGCGCATGGTGCGTTCCGTCTAGACTGCCGTCATGGTAGCGACGGTGACGAGCCTTTCGTCGGCGAGTTCGACGGCCCACTATTTCGAGCAGGATGGCTACTACGCGACGGTCAAGTACGTCGGAATCCGCAAAGGGCGACCCGGAGCCTGCCTGTACCTGCTTACGGGAGGCGTCTTGGTATTCCTGCTCGCCGTGCTTTCCCTGGCGCTGATAGATCCAGGATAGCGAGGATCGAGAGCAACCAAATGGAGACGGAGGGGCCTCCCAGGGTAAGGGAGACGCCTGAGACAGCCACCTGATCGCCGCGCCGATGATTGGGGATCGGGCCCCTCTCCTTCCCTTCGCCGTCGATATTTGTCCCGGAGCGGGCGAGCGACGCAAGCGGTGCCCAACTCTCGCGTATAATCCGAAATTCTTCCTCAACAAGCAGCAACCCGTTTGCAGGAGTCGAAGCACCAATAGCGAACGGTAACATCTATTCCAAATGCGCGGCCGCCATCAATGAATCCTGATGCAAGAGATTCAAAATCGGAAAAATTGCACTCGACGGCCTTTTCCAGGCCTTCCTTAGTTTCTTCGTGAAATTGTCTTATCCATCTGCTATATTTTATGATATGATCAAGGCATTTTTCTGGCTTTTGAACGGGATCGGTTATCAATATAATTGCTATCTTTTGAATCTCATGGCTTGAATTGTAATTGTTCATTTTCGTCATATCATTACCCACCTGTTCAGGATATTGCCTATCGGCATATCTCGTATACATGTCGAAACTATACATGGATTTCAATTCAAGAAAGAGACGCGGCACTTCATTCTGAAATATCGTAAGGTCCAAGCGACCACCTCTCTTCCCCTTGGCCTTCTTCATATTTCCTGGCATCGTCCATTCTCTTGCAAAACACAAATCCCTTCCTTCTCCAAATGCTCGATGAAGAGAATATGCCAATCGATCTCGTATCGGATTTTCAACTTTCGATGTCAGGGCAAGATACGCCAGTTCATTTTCCCTGAATTCATCTCCCAGACATCCCATCGCGTCAACGATGCGCTGTGACCAGCATGCGTTAACCACCGTTAGCTTCTCCCCTTCCTCGATATCGGCATCAGCCCGCGCTGTTTTCGCCACGTCCGCATTATCCTGGCCGATCGCACGAACGCAGGGCTCCTGACAGGCCGAATGCTCCACGTTACCGCCCCCTCGGAGTGACATTGGACATCGTCCACCCCGTCGCCATAGCGCGGTTCGGACGATAGAGGTATTAAATGCCGATCGTCAAGGTGGACTTCGCCCGGGGTGCTGGCAGCACGAGATGTGTCCGGTGCATGTGCCAGGGGATCTGTCCCCGGCCGAACGCGCGCGGCCGGCGACGGGCCTCCGCGACCTCGAGACCATCCAGCGCTTCGCATCGGGGTAACGACATAGTCCGAAGCACTATGGAATTCCCGGATTCTTCACTCCGACCACCGAAACGGACCGGCCGGCCGTCACGTTGCCGGAAGCGGTTGCGCTCAAACTCCAGTCCGCGCCCGGCCTTTCAGTGAGGTCTTGCCGCATGACGTCGGGGCCGGCGGCAAGGCCACGGCGGGCGACCAAATCCTCATCCGCCGCCGGGACCGGTCCGGTCCGGCTGGCAAATCCGTGTTTGATGTTCATTGGTCAAATTTTCGGCGCTTTTCGCCGAGGCGTGAAAAGACCATCCGCGTCAGTGCATTATAGCAATGCACGAACCGCTGCCCCATAGCCGGTCTTCATGCCGGAGGGGCGAATCCAAACTGTTGGCTCAAGGACAAGCTGACATCCGGGACTCGTCCGCAGTGGAAATCCCCCGGGAATCACCTGAGCGCCGGACCCTTTTTGTGACCGCACTTGGGAAAAACCGGATGATTCGTTACCGGACCCGGCAGGGAAATGCCCGACGCCTCAAGAGAGGGCGCGGCCCCGGGACAGAATCACCCGGGACCGCACCAGACAGCACGCCCAAGAGGTACAGGGCGCTAGTCGCTGGAAGACGCTTCGGAAGTCACGCGGAGGCCGTCCGTGATCGCGGTGGCGGACGTCGACTCGCCTGAGGCGCAGCCCACCTTGACCGTCGCCGTCCAGGTCGAGCCCGAGCTGCTGAAGCAGATGTCGATGGTCGAAACATTGCTCTCCTCAGTGTAGATGTCGCCGGTAGTCGGCGTCCAGGTTTCCGACACGGACCCATTGGAGGAATGGACCGTAGCGGTAATCGAACAGGTGCCGCTGCCGACGAGGCAATCCCCGACATCGGCGCCCAGGGATTCGGCCTCGGCTGCGGTGTTGACCCGGGCGAACACGACGCCGGTGCAGTACGATGCCGCGGGCGCACTGTTCCACTCGTCTCTGCAGTCCTGCCATGTCTCTGCGTGAGCCGGGACGGGCAGGCCGAGACTCCCGAGCACGAGCGTGACGGCGATGCCGAGAGGCGCCAAGAGCGAGGCGAGATATTTCGAGGTGGTATGCATGAATGGTCCTTCTCGTGTTGTGTGGATTCTGTCCACTCCACCAAGGTCGGTTCCTGTGGATCCCGGCTTGGCCATAATCGTTACCAGCCCATCATTGCGGTATAAAATACCGTTTCCTTATGCGGCGTCAAAGTTATGCCTATGGGATCGCTTCCGGCCGGGGGCGAACTCTTGCGGCAAGGGCATTTCGCGAACCGGGGCAGAGGGCTCCAGGCCGCCCCGACCCCGCGTTCGGACCGACTCCGATGGTGGAGCCCGCCCGCAAAACTCGGCCGGTGCCTTAACCCGCCAGGACGGGCGAATCCGAGGGTGTTGAGATGCCGACCCGGCCCCGGGATCGACCTGTACGGCGATCTGCCGAGATCGAACTGGAAGAGGCCCCGGGCCCGGCAAGGGGCTCCGAGAGCCGGAGCTGGCCCCGCTGCAGCCCATCCCCTCGGGGATTCGCCAACCCGACTGTCCCGAACCGGTCGCAGGCGACCGCATCGCCTGAATCGAGGACGCCGGCTGCGAAGGCCGGGTTCGCACGGTCGAAGCGATGGTCGCGGCACGTCCGGACGAAAACTTCTACGACGCCCTCGACATCGTGCCCGGGGGTACAGGGCGAAGCGAGAGCCTCTCAGGATCGATAGCGAAGGGCGTGCAGGGAACTCCCGACTTGCCCGATGCCGCCCTTTAAATCGGCAATAAATACCTCTATTCTTCGGGAACGGCTGTGCCGGAAGGAGTACGGAGCTTGAGGGACGATGAACCTGCGGCAACCGTCGCCGCCACGGAGGGAACGGCCCGGCAGCGACCTCCCGGATGTCGACGACGGTTTCGCCGGGACAAATGGGGAGATGGGCGATTGACGGCCGGCTGACCCGGAAATCCCAGGCCTCTCGAACCTTTTCGGCGGAGGCCGCGGCGGCAATGCGGGTGATGCCCGGGAGCGGAACCGATGCGGTCTGACGATTCGGCTTCCATCTATCGCGCGGTCTGCGACAGCATGACATGCGGTGTCGTGCTCATAGACGGGCAGGGGCGGATCGAGACCTTCAACCCGGCCGCGTCCCGGCTGCTCGGGCTGGACCGCGATGCGGTGCTGCACCGGAGCTTTGCCGAGGTCTTCTTCGCCGACGATGCGTTCGACGAACTCAACGAGGCGATTCTGGCGGCGATCCACGACGGGGCCGTCGGCCAGCAGCGGGTGGCGACCGTCCAGGTAGGGGGCGGGCCTGTGCCGCTTGCCGTCGATACGTCCTATCTGCGCGAGCTGCTCGGCAGCGAGGACGACCGCCGGGGCGTCGTCGCGGTGTTCAGCGACATCACGGAAATCGAAAGCCTGCGAGCGAAGGAAATCGCGCTCGCAAAGGAAGTCGAGGCCAGGCACCGGGAGTTGCAGGGCGCTTATCGCAGCCTGGAGGACCGGAATGTCGAGCTGGGCGGGCTGCTGCGAAAGGTCCGGGCGGTGCGGCTGGCGGTCTCCATTTGCGGAGCGGCGATCGTCGTCGGCCTCGGGGCCTGGCTGTGGGACGGCTCGACCCCCTCGCTGTTCGGCGCGCCGCCGACGCAGGCCGCCAAAGCGCCCGGCGAAACGCGCCTGCTTGCCGTCGAGCCCCGGCGAATCGCTTCGACGATCGACGTGACCAGCGCAGTCGAGCCGCTTCGCAAGGTTGCGGTCGCCAGCCCGTTCGAGGGCAAGGTCGGGACGGTGCATGCGAAGCTTGGAGAGACCGTCGCCGAAGGGCAGCCGCTGCTGACGCTCGATGTGGGCGAGGTGCGGATCGAGCACCGCAAGGCGCGGGCGGCCTGGTTGAGAGCAGAGGCGGAGATGGAGGGGCTGAACGACTGGTCCAACGGTCCGGAGGCGTCGAGGGCGAAGCGTGCCGTGACCAAGGCCCGGATCACGCTCGAGGCGTCGAATACCAAGCTCGCGGAGACCGTGTTCCTTGTGGAGCAGGGGTTGGCGCCCGCGGCCAGGAGGGTCGCGGCGGAACGCGAGCACCGCACGCGTCTCCTCGACATGGAGGCGGCCGAGCAGAACCTGAACGCCGTGCTCGCCAAGGGCACGGACAGCCGCGAGGTGGCCCGCCTCGAACTCGAAAACGCCAGAAGCGAACTCGAACGGATCGAAGCCGTCCTCCGGAACGCGACCGTGGCCGCGCCCGTCGCCGGCGTCGTGCTGCGCCTTGGAGATACGGACCCGCGCCGCGGGAGCGGGCTGACGACGGGGACCAAGGTCGAAGCCGGGTCGCATCTCGTCACCATCGGGGACATGAGCGGCATTACCGCGTCGGGCTCCGTCGATGAAGTGGAGGTCCGCCGCATCCGGCCCGGCCATGCGGTGCGGATTTCCGGCCCCGCCTTTCCGGGGCACGTGCTCGAAGGCCGGATCGTGCATGTGTCGTCGCGGGCGTTCCGGGGCATTGGGCAGCGCAATCTGCCGGTCTTCGAAATCGCGGCCGCAGTGGACAGGCTGGACGAGGAGCAGCGCCGGGCGGTGCGTCTCGGTATGACCGCCGAAATGGAGATCGTGGTTTACGAAAACGAGCAGGCGCTCGTCGTGCCGGTCGGCGCGGTGGACCTCTCCCATGGCGGCCCGCGCGTGCGCCTGCGCGACGAGGAAACCGGGGAAGAGCGCGTCGTCGAGGTGGCGACGGGAATCACGACGCTCGATTCGGTGGAAATCCTGAGCGGCCTTGCGCCGGGAGACAGGGTGGTCGTGCCGTAGGCCCGGCGGCCTGTAGAGCGTGGAAAGGCCCGCGGCGGTGATCGGGGCGGCGGCAGGCAGCTTGCCGGAAACTCCGTTTCGCCGCCTCTCGATGCCGCCCCGGCCGCCGGCGCCGCCATCCCGGCTCGGCAATCCCGCCTGCCCCCGGGCCGGAACTGCCGCGCCGTCCCGGGGGCATTCGAGTTTCTCCGGCGACGCCGGTTCGACGACGGCGGGAGCGCCCTCTAATTGTTCAACTCGGACACCCGCATGTCCAGCCCGTTCGCCACCGCATCGGTGACATCGACTTCGCCGCTGGCGCAGCTGCCGACCACGAGCTTGTCCGCCCAGCTTACCCAAGTGTCGCCGGTAAGCTCGTTCGCGTAGTAGCAGATGGTGATGTCATCGACATCGGTCCGGGCGAGGCCGTTGGTGCTGCTGTTGCTGTTGCCGTCGTCATCTGTCCAGACCTGCCACGTGATGGGATTGGTCACGTAGAATCTCACCTCGAGGCTGTCGTAGTTCGGCCCGTTCAGGAGGTTGACGCTGTTGTAGCAGGCGATATCGACGCTGCATTTGGTTGTGCCCGACACGTTCGCAACGGTTACCGAGTCGATCGAGTCGCCGCAATATGTCGCCGCCGTCGATTCGTCCCATTCGTCGCTGCACTCGTCCGCCGACGCCACGCCGGCGCCGAGAAGCGCCGCCGCCAGCAGCGCCGCCCGAAAGCCGGTCTGTCCTTTTCTCAAGGCGTGCTGAACGGTCCCCTCCGCTTTTGGCTGCCGCCGGGGAAGATATTTCGGTGTGGTACGCATGAAGCGTTCCTTTCGCGTTGTGTCGATACTGCGCATTCCACCAGGGTCGGTTTCCGCGAACCCGGCTTGGCCACAATTGTTACCACCCCTTATCACGGTATAAAATACCGTATTCTTATGAGGTACCAAAGGTTTCCCTATCGGTCGGGCGGATCATCGGGAGCGGGATGTTGCGAATCTTCAACCGGACGCATCTGGCGGAGGCCTGGTCGAGCCTGCTGAGCGCAAGGCATCGCACCGCCCCGGCGCTGATCGGGATCGCGATCGGCGTGGCCTCGGTAAGCAGCATGATTTCGATCGGATCGATCGCGAAATCGGAAGCGGCCCGGCAGTTCCAGGAACTCGGGACCGACATCGTGAATATCCGGGTGCGGGCGCGAAACAAGGGCCGGGGGCGCATCGCGCTCAAACAGGGCGACGCCGAAGGGATCACAGCGCTGCCCGGAATCCGCCGTGCCGCGCCATACACGGAGGCCGGCGCCGCTGCCGTGTACGGGGGCACGGAGACGGAGACCGTGCGTATCGTCGGGGTTACGGAGGACTTCGCGTCGCTTGCCAGGCTAGAGGTGGCGGAGGGCCGCTTCGTCTCCAGGCTCGACGGTGGCCGCTATTTCTGCG
This sequence comes from Alphaproteobacteria bacterium, assembly GCA_022826185.1. GTDB lineage: Bacteria > Pseudomonadota > Alphaproteobacteria > Bin95 > Bin95 > Bin95. Next base: position 11,600 of record JAJDVH010000207.1, on the reverse strand, counting down.
CCGTCGGGTTCGAGGTCGCGAACAGGCTTCGGGAGGCCATCGGCGGCAATATCGTCGGCGCGAAGATCCGCCTCAGGGAAGCCGTCTTTACCGTCATCGGGTCGCTGCGGCGGTCGGACGTGGGCCAGCGGCCATTCGATCCGAACGGGGCCGTTTACCTACCCATCGCCACGGCCGGCCGCATTGCGCCGGAGGAAACCCTTCGCGACATCCTGGCGCAGACTGCCGCGGGCACGGACTATCGCACGTCGACCCGCGAGGTCGTCGCATATTTCCGGGAACGGGAGCCGGGAGCCCGGGTAAGGGTGCGGAGTCCGGAGGAGCTGATTGAGCAAATGCACCGCCAGTCGCGCCTGTACACCTTGCTGCTCGGCGCGATCGGCGGCATCTCGCTCCTTGTCGGCGGCATTGGCGTGATGAACGTGATGATGATGGCGGTGATGGAGCGCCGGCAGGAAATCGGGGTCCGGCGGGCGCTGGGGGCGACCCGCTGGGACATCCAGGCGCAGTTCCTGACAGAAGCGACGATCCTTTCATTGCTGGGCGGGCTTGTCGGGGTGGTTCTCGGGGGCTGCGCAACTTGGGGGATCTGCCATTTCAGCGGCTGGACGTTCGAACTGTCCTCAGGCGGTACGGTGCTGGGCGCCGTCGTGGCCAGCAGTGCTGGCATCTTCTTCGGCTTCTATCCCGCCCGCCGGGCAGCCGGGCTCGACCCTGTCACCGCGCTGCAGGGCGCATAGGCCGGCAGCGCGCGTGACATTGCCGGCCCGGTCCAACGATGGTTCCGGGTGGTGATGCGCTTGCCGTCCCTATTGATGGTGGTCTCTTGCAGGCAGTGGGCACCGCCGCCGCCCTGGACCGCGGCAAGCGGCACCGCCGGCGCCTCCCGGTTCGCCTGGAGCACCACCATTCTGCTCCCTGCCGGAATGGGCAAGGCCGGGTCTCCGGGTTGTCGAACTGCGGCCTGCGCGCCCGGTTCGCTTCTCCCGGCTCCCTTCATCCTCAGGCCAGCGCGGCCTCGATGGTGTCCCGGCAATCGATGATCGAGAGAAAGCCGCTCATGGCGATGATGGAACGGCATTCCGGCGTCAGCGCGGCGAGGGTGAACTGGCCACCGGCCTGTTGGCATGCCTTCGCACAGATCAGCAGGGCCCTCAGGCCGGCGCTGTTGACATAGTTCAGCTTCCCGCAGTCCAGCACCGCACGGGCTGCCCCGCGCTCGATGATGGCAGAGACCCTGGACGTCAGGACCGACACGCTCTCCCCGGTCAGGCGCCCGTCCAGAGAGACGATGGTCGCATCTCGCTCATGCCGTTCGCCGATTTCCATTCCGGCGTCTTCCTGGTGCGGCCGGCTGCGGCTGCCTGCATTGAGCGCGGCCTCGACGGTCTCGCGGTATTTGAGCGCCGGCAAGAGGCCGCTTGCTTCCATGACGGCCCGGCACTGAGGCTGAAGCGTGGCGATGATGAGTTCGGCGTCTGCGTGCAGGCAGGCCTTTGCAAGGAGGAGGACGGTGCGCAGCCCGGCGCTGCTGATATAGTCGATCCTGCGGCAGTCTAGCACCACGCGGCTACCATGTATTGAAAAGGTAGCGAATTCGGCTTCGAGCGCCGAGCCGCCGGCGGCGTCCAGCCGTCCGGAGGGCGAGATGACGACCGCTGAGGCGTCCCGGCGCGTTTCGGTCTTCATGCCGCCGTCCTCCTCATTCCCGGTTGCCATCCGCGCGTGCGGCGGCGACGAGTTCCTTCATGCGGGCTGCATCGACGGCGCCCGGAACCAGCTTGCCGCCGACCACGAAGGCGGGCGTGCCGTTGATGCCGATCTCGCGGGCCAGCGCCTGCGTCTCGTCGAGATAGGCCTGGATCGCCGGGTCCTCCATGTCCTGCTGCAGCCGCTCAAGGTCGAGCCCGGCCTCGGCGGCAATCACCAACACCTTGGCCTCGGTGAGCTCCGGTTCCTTCATCAGCGCGAGGTGGAAGGGGTAGTACTTGCCCTGCCGATCGGCCGCCATGGCCGCGTGGGCGGCGGACACCGAGACGGGGCCAAGGATCGGGAACTCCTTCCACACGACCCGCACATTTGCGTCCTCTTCCAGCAGCGCCTCCATCGCCGGCAGCGCACGCTTGCAGAAGCCGCAGCGATAGTCGAAGAACTCGACCACGGTGACATCGCCCCCGGCATTGCCCGACACCGGCGACATCGGGTGCGCGTGGAGCGCCTCGCCGTTCTCGGCTATGGCGGCCTCGGCGCGTTTGCGCCTCTCTTCCTCCTGCCGAGCCCGGAGCACCCCGATAGCTTCCTCGATCACCTCGGGGTTCTTGAGCAGGTAGTCGCGGACGATGCCTTCGACTGCGCCCCTGTCCGGCTTCGCGCCGTGACCGGGGTGGGCTGCCGCCGCAAGGGGCATCAGGAGGACCAGCGCGGCAAGCGCCGCCAGGATAGGAGTTCGCATATGCATGATGTCCTTTATTCATACCGGCAGACGGATGTCGGGCCGGTCGTCCGGTTGCGGATGTCTCATTCCCCCTGGAGGGCGACGATGGGATCGAGGCGGGAGGCCTGGTGGGCGGGCTGGAGGCCGAAAAACACGCCGACCGCCGAGGAGACGCCGAGCCCGATGACCACGGAGAGCGTCGAGACGAAGAACTCCCAGCCCGAATAGTCGCAGATGCCCCACGTGGCGGCGCTGCCGACCGCAAGCCCGACCAGGCCGCCGGTGAGCGTGAGGATAACGGACTCGATCAGGAACTGGCGCCTTATGTCGCCACGGCTCGCCCCCAGCGCCCGGCGCACGCCGATCTCCCGTCGGCGCTCGCTCACCGAGATCAGCATGACGTTCATGACCCCGATGCCGCCGACGATGAGGCTGATGGAGCCGATGGCGCCCAGCAGTAGGGTCATCACGCCGAGCTGCGCCTCCATCTGGGCGATAAGCTGCTTGGCGCTGACGGCCTTGAGTCCAACCCGCGGTGTGCGCTTCTTGAACCAGGCCGCAACTGCCGTCGCCGCATCCTCGTGGTGAACGCCGGGTGCGGCGCGGGCGATGATGGTCTCGATTCTGGCATTACGGGTCACCCGCCAGGCGGTTGCGACGGGCACAAACACAGCCTCGTCGGCTCTGACGTTCAGGGGAGAACCGTAGGCCTCCTCCCGCCTTTCAAGCACGCCGACCACGCGGTAGAAATGCCCTCCGATCTCCAGCTCGGCCGCCAGCGGGTCGAGCGTTCCGGCCTTGCGGATCGCGTCGGCGACCTTGGCGCCGACGACGCACCAGAACCGGCCGGCATCGAGGTCCGACAGGAATCTCCCACGGGCCACCTCGAGCTTGGCGAGGTCGGCATACGCCTCCGTGACCCCCGTCATGGATCCGCTGCCGACGGACCGGCCGGCATGGAGAAAGCCCGCGGCGCCGGTAACGACGGGAGACGCCGCGGAGATTTCCGGCAGTGATCCGGCGAGCGCGAGCGCGTCGTCGAGCTGCATCTTCGCGCTGCGATTGCCGCCCGCTACCCGCACCGTGACGATGTCCGTACCCAGCGCCTCGAACTGCCTGCGCGCCTCGGCTTTCGCGATCTCTCCGGCCGAGACCATGGCGATCACCGAGGCGATGCCGATGCCGACAATGCCGAGCATGCTCCGCAGCCGGGCGCGCAGGAGGCAGCGCAATGCCTCGCGCAGGCTGTCGACGAACACGGCGCTCGTATGCTTCACGGCGCGCCGCTTTCCGCCATTTCTGCGCTCCCGTCGAGAAGCATGCCGTCGCGGATCAGCGACTGGCGCCGGCACAGCAGGGAGACGACGGGATCGTGGGTGATGATGACCACGGCGACCCCCTCATCCCGGTTGAGGCGGATCAGCAATTGCATCACCTCATCGGCCGTGTTGGAGTCGAGCGCGCCGGTCGGTTCATCCGCCAGCACGACCGACGGCGTCCCCGCCAGGGCGCGCGCGATCGCCACGCGCTGCTTCTGTCCGCCCGAGAGCTGGTCCGGCCTGTGGTCCAGACGGTCGCCCATGGCGACCTTCTCCAGTATCTCCTCCGCCCTGCGGCCCGCCTGCCGCCGGCCCATGCCGCGATAGGTCAGCGGCAGGGCGACATTCTCCAGCGCCGTCAGGTGCCCCAGCAGGTTGAAGGACTGGAACACGAAGCCGATATGCTCGTTGCGGAAGGCGGAAAGCTCCCGGTCGCTCATGGTCGAGACGTCGCGCCCGCCGAGGCGGTAGGAGCCGGAGGTCGGTCGGCCCAGCAGGCCCAGTATGTTCATCAGGGTGGACTTGCCGCTGCCCGACGGCCCCATGATCGACATGAGGTCGCCCGCATCCACACGGAGGTCGATGCCCTTCAGCACCTCGACCTCCACCGGCCCCAACCGGTAGCTCTTGCGGATGTCGGCGAGTTCCAGCATCGCGCGCGCTCAGCCGCCCGGCACCAGAACGGTTTCGCCCGGCTTGAGGCCCGCGCGGATTTCGACCGACTCTCTTGCGGTCGGTCCGATCTCGACCCGGCGCTTCTCGATGTCGCCGGTTTCCGGGTCGATCACGCGAAGGACATGCACATGGTTGTTGCTGATCACCGCGGCCAGCGGCACGGACAAGGCCGCGGGGTTGTCGTAGGTCACGATCCGGAGACGGGCCGACATGCCGGAGCGCAGCCGCGCCGCCACCGTCGGCCCGACCGGGTCGAGCGTGACCCTCATGTCGAATTTCGGAATGCCGCCCGATCCGGCGTTCGCCTGCGAGGAGACATAGGTCACCTCGCCCTTGAGCCTGAGCCCCTGGAAGGCGTTGCCCGTGACCGTGACATCCTGACCGGCCCGGAGACTTACCACATCCGATTCGTCCACCTTGACCGAAGCCGCCATGCGGGAGAAATCGCCGATCCCGAGCAACTCCTGTCCCCTCTGCACCGAATTGATGGCCGTCATCTCCCTGCCGGCCCGGGTTGCAGGCAGCACGACACCCGCGATCGGTGCGCGTACCGCGTCCTGCCGGAGCGCCTCCGCCGCCGCGCGGAATTCGGTGCGCGCGGCTTCCAGGGCCAGCCGAGCATCTTCCAGCGCCTCTTCGCTGGCCTGGGCGCGGATGGCGGCGAACTCCTCCTCCGCCGCGGCGAAGTCGAGTTCTTGGCCCCTGAATTGCCGTTCTGCGTCCTCGTGATCGGAGGTCGAGATCAGCCCTTCCTCGAAAAGAAAGCGGCTCTTGTTGATCTTCCTGCGTTCGCCTTCCATTGCCAGCCGCGTCTTGGTGAAGCTCCGCCGGGCCGCCACCATCTCCGGGCTGTTCTCCCAGTCCTCAAGGGACCGGACGCGTTTCAGCGCCTCCGCCTGCCGCGCGCGCGCCACTGCGTATTTCTGCTTGGCCCGGACAAGATCCAGCTCCAGCAGCACGTCCCCCTTCGCGACTTCCTGCCCCGTCCGGAAATGCATCGCCACAATGTCTGCATCGATCGGGCTGCGTACGGTCACGACCCGCCAGGGCGCAAGCGTTCCCCGGAGCGTTATGCCGTCCCTGACCCGCCGCGGCCGGACGGTCACCCGGGTCCCGTCCCCGGCCGGCACGGCAGCCGCTTCCGCCGTCGTCCCTTCGAACAGGTCGAGCGAGTGCGTGGTCCAGAAACCGGCGGCGACGAACAGCCCCACCGCCAGCGCCATGCCGAGACCCTGCACCACCCGCACCTTGCGCAGCGCGGAGGCCAGCGCCGCATTGCGATCCTCGATCTCCCGGTAGGCGTCCTGCAGGCGGTGATGCTGCGCCTCCGCCTCCTTCGCCAGCCGGAGCTCCGTCTCCCGGAGCTCGCGCAGCTCGGTGATGTCGCTGAACACCGCGATCGCCGCCACCGCCTCCGACGAGCCGTCAGCGCCCGGCCTTCTGAGATAGGAGGTGGCGACCGAAAGCGCGCGTGCCCCGCCGATGCTCTGTACCTCGACCACGTGGCGCTGCGCGCCGGCTTCGCCGGTCGTCGCATCGATCACGAGCTGGGTGAAGTCGTCGAAGCCCTCGCGCAGGATGAACAGCTCGGCAAAGCCCCGGCCCGCCGCCTCACCCGCCTCCAGGCCAAGAATGCGCTCCGCCGCCGGGTTGAGCGTCTCGATCCGCCCGCCAAGGCCGACCACGAGCACCCCGTCCTCGAGGTTCTCCAGCACCTCGCGGTGGATGTCGGGCCCGGTCACCGCCCCACCTGCTCCACGCCGATCCCCCAACGGTCGAGCGTCGTGCCGAGCGTCCGGTCGAGCCCGGCAAGCGAATCCCGGTAGTGCGCCACCGCGTCCAGTTCACGCCTCTGCGCCGCCACGAGGTCGTCCTCGAAACGGCCGAGCTGGAAGGCGGAGGAGAGGCCCTGCTGCAGCTTGCGCCGCTCCACGTCGAGCTTCCGCTCCGCCAGCTCCCGCGCCTGGCGGGAGAGCTCGATCTGACGCAGCGCCACCGCCACATTGTGGACCGCCCGGCGCACCTGGATACGGATCGACTGGCGCCGCTCGGCGAGGTTCATTTCCGCCCGGCGAAGGCTGTTCCGTGCGCGCGTCAGCGCCCGGCGGGGCTCGTCGTCCTGCAGCTGCACCGTCAGGTTGAGCCCGCCCGACCAGTCCGTGCGGTCGCGTCCGCTGCGATGCGCCGCCTGCACGCTCAGCGAGAGGTCCGGCAGGAGCGCGTTCTCCGCCCTCCGAAGGCCCATGAGCGCCAGTTCCATGCCGGTCTCGGCCCTCAGCCAGTCCGTCCGCTGCGCAAACGCCGTCTCCATGCTCTCCCCAAGGTCCGGCTGCTCGGGCTCGATGGGCGGCTCCGCCTGCGGCCGGATGCTGACCCCCTCTTCAAGGTCGAGCGTGTTGACGAGGCCGGAATTGGCCGTATCCAGGGCGTTCTCGGCGTCGGTCAGCGCATATTCCTTGTTCGCGACGTCGGCTTCGGTCTGCACAAGGTCCTGCGGCGCCATCCGTCCGGCCTCGACCAGCGTGCGGTTGATCCGGAGCTGCTCCCGAGCCCGCTCCAGTGCCTCGCGCGCGATGACCACCCGCTGCCCCGCACGCAGCACGCCGCGATAGGCGGAGACGGCCCCGTCCACGATACCGGCCGCGCTGTCCCGGAAGGCGCGGCGGTTGATCTGCTCCTGCAGCCGCGCCCGGCGGAGCGGTTGCGTGTCAAGCTCCGGCCCGAAGCCCTTCAGCAGCGGCTGCGAGAAGGAGAGCGTCGTGCTCGCCTCCCGGTCGCGCTCGCCCGCCAGCGGCTTGCGGAAGGAGAGACGGAACGAGCCGCCGGTCGGCACCCGCAGGCTCGGCCCGATCGACAGGTCCGCCGTCTCGTCTCCCCGACTGGCAGCATTCGTCCCGAGGGTCACGCCGGCCTTCGGATCGTAGCGCTCCTCCGCCGCGTCGAGGGAGAGAAGCTGCTCCTCGCGCCCGAGCCGCGCCTGGATCGCCGATCGGCTCCCCGTCAGCGCCAGCCGGACCGCCTCCTCAAGCGAGAGGTCGAGAAGGGCCTGCCTTTCGGTTTGCGCCTGAGACGGCCCTGCAAGACAGGCCAGCGCGAAGCATGCGGCGACGAGACAGCTCGACGCGCTTTTTCCCGTATGCCGCATGCCCGTTCTTCGCCACGTGCTGTTCTCGCCCTGCAAGGATGTTTGCCTCAATCACAACGGACTTTCGATCAGCAGGTTTTATGTTTCAGGACGCCGCTGCAATTCTTGAGGTCACCCACACGCAACGGGTGGATATGGATGGTGGTAGTATTGAGAGGCCCTGTGGTGCCGTCGTTGCAGTTCGCCGTATACTTGCACCATTGGCCGTTAACCCAGGAGATTTGGGTGTTGGTGACGGTACACGACGTGGTGACATCTGTTGGAAAGTTTGTCTTGGCAGTCCCGCAGCCAATAAGAGTAGTCTCATTGCAGGCGTCCGTATGCGGGTTCGGAAGTGTGCCCGCGCAATTCTTCAGCCGCCTGAACTCCCAGGTGTAGCCAGAGGTAACAGAAGAGTTGCTTTTCCAAATGATCGAACCACCGGGGCCCGTGGTCGACGGCTTATAGCCAATCCTGCACGAGACGTCCCTCACTCTGCACCAGTGCGTGTTGACTCCGCGCTCAAAGCCCGGGGCGCCAAGGCCATCGGAATTGCTTGTGGTGCTATAGCACGTGTCCGAGGCAGAACTCTGATTGAAGTTCCATTCGCAATCGAACCTGTCGCAGATATGGTCGCCGCAGCTGCAAGCCGGTTGGCCTTCCCCGCCACAGGGCCGCGACCGAAGCTCTGACAGTGTCATTTCCGACGGCGGTGTAGCGGGCGGATAGAGCGCGTCGCCGTCCGGGTTCACCTTGCAATAGACGTAATTCGGGTTCGTCTGGCAAAAGTCGTAGCGCGCCTGATGCGTGCTTACATCTTCATAACTTACAAGCCTGGTATTGCTTTCTGAGATCCTAAGGAACCGGATCTTGCCTTCGTTGTCGCCGGACGTGACTTTCTCCACCTGGTCCCTGTAGCAGAGGTCCGACTTGTTCACGCAGCACTTTACGCTGCGCGGCTCGTTCGTCGAGTAAGCGTATGCTTTCTCGCTTTCGTCCGCGTGAATATGCTCGTCTGCCTCATTGGGAACGTCTACATGGGCTTCTATATCCCCGTAGTCAGAGCATCCATTCTTTGCCCAAATCGACCAATAGGGCGGGATACCCATATGACTCCAGCCTGAAGTCATGCAGGTCGCGCTCGCAGTGGTTACCCGGAAGTTGGAGTCGCATCCACCACCATCACCAGTGAGCTGCTGGAAGAGTCCTTCGTTCTCGTGCGCATTTGCGCGATCCGAACCGATCCCGACCGCGAGAAACACCGCCAGAACTGCGGCGATCAATCCTGTCTTCATGGCACTGGTTCCTGTCTCGGCGAGCACCTGCGCGCTGCCATCTTGGGTTGTGTTGGACGTCGTTCGGATCGATGTCATCGGAGTCTCTCCTCTGAAACGGGCGGCGTCCGCCCATGTGTTCCCGAACCCCCGGTCCGGCGGTCTCGCCGGCCGCGCGCCCGGGGGCCGCAGCCGTCCGCAAACCCGGGGCGATGTCCCGTCTTCAGAGACAGCGCCCCGCGCCTTCCGGACGCTTGCGTTCCCGTTTCCTCCACTCGATGCCGTCGTCCGCCTCGAAGGGCCCGGCGCCCCCAAAATGACCCCGCCCCAATGCAGGACGCCCCCCAAGGGCGCCCTCCACCACTCAGGCGGGCTTCGTCGCTCATGCCGCCTCTGCCCGGTCACCGGCGCCGAAGGGGCTCCCTGGCCGGAGGATACCGTTCCGACGGAAGAGGTCCGCTGCGCCGCCCGGACATTGCCCTGACCGCCCATCGCCCCGCCACCATCGAACGGAATACCGCCAAGTCGTTCCTTGTCCCTCAAGCTCCGCACCCCTTCCGGCACAGCCATTCAAGGACATGAAACGGCGTTTTATACCTTTATGCAAGGTTTAAATCGCTTGCCCCGCAGATGGGAACCGAGCCCTTCCGCAATACCACCGGAGCTTCCCGCTCCGCTTCGTCATGAAACCCGGAGGGGCGTGCGGCCCCCGCCGGGTTCACCGGCGCGTTGCCTTCCCGGCGCCCATCCGAATCCTCTCGAACACCCCGATATCCCGACGATCTGCTTCCCGTCGTTCGAACCCCGCAGCCCTGCCGTCACGCCAGTCCTCGAAGTAAAGAAGGCATTTTATACCTCTTGACTGGGCTGCAGACGCTTGGCCATGCTGCCTGAATGCACACACCGCGCGGGGAACGAGCGATCCGGTTGCCGAGGCAAAGCCCCGGCGAGCGGGGAATTCCCCAGTTGCGCGGGGACGCGGTTATCTTTGCCAAGAGCCGTCGTGCACGGCAGGGAGGCGTTTTCCGTACCGGAAGGACGTGGAGAACCCGTCACCGGCAGGAAGAGACTGCGGCCTGCTCGCGTCAGACTACGGATTGCCCTGCGCGCCTCGGCCGGTCCACGCCCGCTTGTGGTTCCGATTCGCCGGCGCCGGCATCGTCGGGGCGGAATTCGCCCGGGTCGCCGCCGGGACGCCGGCCAGACGGCGCTTCGGCGTCCGCCCGACAGCCGTCATCCATCCCCGGTCCCGGCCTCCCGGCATGTGCGCCGTCGCCGGCCCGCCCGGGTAAAGGTATAAACGCCCGACGGCCATGCCCGACCGGAGAGGACCGATATCTGACCATGGGAAACGTCCGAAGAAGGCCGTTCCGCATGGACGGCATCGGGCCGCGGGGACTTGCCGGAGCGCACGCGCGGTGAGCCGGCAGGACCTTTTCGACGGGCTCCTCGCATCGCTTCACGACGCGATGCTCGACGACGCGAAGTGGCCCGCGGCGTCAGCTCTCGTGGACGAACTCTGCGAAAGCCGGGGAAACATCCTCGTCTCGGGCGAAGGAGGGCTCGGGACCGACCTCGCGGTCTATTTCGCCCGCTGCTGCTATCGCGGCGAGCGCCGCGAGGAGTTCGAGGACGAGTATTTCCGCATCTACCACCACATTGACGAGCGCGGCCCCCGGCTGAGGCGGCTTCTGGACAGCCGCATCGTCAGCATCGACGATCTGTACACCGACGACGAGAAAATAACCTCGATCGCTTACAACGAGATGCTCGCGCGTTCGGACACCGCGAACTGCCTGCACGCACGGATGGACGGTCCGAGCGGCTCGCGGATCATCTGGACGGCGGCGGATCCGGTCGACCATGACGGCTGGTCCTCGGAGCGGGTGGAGACCGTGGCGCGGATCCTCCCCCACATCCGGCAGTATGTGCGGGTCCGCCTCGCGCTGGTCAGCGCACAGGCGCTCGGCGCGACGATGGCGGGGCTGCTCGAGAACACCCGCTGCGGGATCATCCAGCTCGACCGCCGGGGCCGGATCGTCGAGGCCAACGGACGAGCCCGGGAGCTGCTGCGAAAGGGCCGGGGGCTGAGCGACTCGAGGGGGCAGCTCCGTGCCCGCATCCCGGAAGAAGACGCCAGGCTCCAGCGCATCCTCGCGGGCGCCCTGCCGCGCTCGGGCGCCCGGGGCGCGAGCGCCACGATGACCGTCACCCGCCCGGTCGACCTGCCTCCCCGGCTCGTGCTGCACGTCAGCCCGGTCGGCGAGCACCTCCCTGATCGGGGGGCAAGCGAGGTGGCGGCGGTCGTGCTCGTGGTGGAGCCGGAAACGCGCACGACATCCGATCCGGAACTGATCGGGTCCGCGCTCGGTCTCACAGCGGCGGAAAGCCGCGTGGCCATCATGCTGGCCGAAGGATGCACGCTTCGGGACATCGCCGCGGCGACCGGACGGACCACGGGGACGGTGCGATGGCACCTCCAGCAGATCTTCGAGAAGAACGGCATCTCGCGCCAGGTCGAGCTCGTGCAGCTCGTCCGCTCGCTCTCCGTATTGGGGAGTAGCCGGTACTGACCGCTCTGCCGGCGCACGCACCCCGCGGACAGCATCCCCTGCATCCCTCAAGTCGGCCGCTCCTAACCCGGATTTCTCACCGGGTGTAGGTGCATCGGGGCTCTGCATGTGAGAAAGTACTTCTGCTTCAAAGACTTGTCCTGTTGCAGAGGAGCGCCCCGATGCGTACAGAGTGTAACCTGACCCCGATGCGATTTGCAC
>JAJDVH010000139.1 GCA_022826185.1 Alphaproteobacteria bacterium | reverse complement strand
CGGCAGGGACAACTCCCTGGAGTTTCAGTAACGGCCCCGGGATTTCGTTAGCCAAACGCACCGGGCAGCTTCGCGGCGACTCTATTCGGGCGCGAATCTGGACGCAACCGACTCGACCTTGTCGGCGAGATATTCGAGCGCCATGGCCAGTTCCTCCAGGTCCGGCGCCTCCTCCTGCTTCCGGGCCGCCTGCTCCCGGATGAGGTCATCGGCCAGCAGCACGCTCGCCATGACCACGAGGTTGAGGTCGTTCACCCGGTCCATCTGGTTTGCAAGTTCGCCGACCCCGGCGTTCAGCAGCGCGCCCGCCGCCCGGATGCGCTCCTCCTGGCCGTCGTCGCAGGAGAGGCTGTATTCCTTGCCGTTGATGGTGATGGCGACCTGGGCCAAGGCGCTACTCCCCGCTCTCGACCGCCGCATCGAGGCGGGCTATGGCGGCGTCGAGGCGCGCCGCAACCTGGCCGTGCAGGGCCCGGAGAGCGGCGATCTCGGTTTCGGCTGCGGGATTTCCCGCAGGGGCCGAATCGAGCCGCTCCAGAGCGGCGTCCATGCGCGAAAGCGCCGCTTCGATGCGCAAAATGACGGTTTCGTTTCCGGTCATGCGGTTTCCGGCCCCGTTGCGTCCCTTATTTGACAGCCCGCATTCACCAGCGTCAACAAACCGCTGTCCGGCCGTGTTGACGACGGCGGTCCGGGGCGGGCATTTTCCCCGTCCCGACGCCTCCGTTCCTGGACCTTTCGATCCCCATGTCCGCCAGACCCGACCTCGCCCCGATGGCGAACGCCTTGCGCGTGCTTGCGATGGATGCCGTAGAGCAGGCCGCATCGGGCCATCCGGGCATGCCGATGGGCATGGCGGACGTGGCGACGGTGCTGTTCACGCGCTATCTGCGCTACGACGCCGGCGCCCCGGACTGGCCGGACCGGGACCGGTTCGTGCTGTCCGCCGGGCACGGCTCGATGCTGCTTTACGGCCTGCTGCACCTGGCCGGCTATCCCGGCATGGACATGCGCGAGATCGAGCGCTTCCGCCAGCTCGGCAGCGCCACGCCGGGCCATCCGGAATACGGCCACAGCCCCGGAGTCGAGACCACGACCGGGCCGCTCGGGCAGGGCATCGCCACCGCCGTCGGCATGGGCATCGCCGAGCGCGCGATGAACGCCGCCTTCGGCGACGGCCTCGTGGACCATCGCTGCTGGGTGATCGCCAGCGACGGCGACATGATGGAAGGGGTGTCGCACGAAGCCGCGGCGCTTGCCGGCCATCTCCGGCTCGGGCGGCTGATCGTCCTTTACGACGACAACGGCATTTCCATCGACGGGCCGACCGCGCTCGCCATGTCGGACGACCCGGCCGGGCGCTTCGAGGCCTGCGGCTGGCACACGACCGCCTGCGACGGCCACGACCCGGACGACATCGCCCGCGCCGTCGACGCGGCGCTCGCCGACCCCCGCCCCTCGCTCATCTCCTGCCGCACCACCATTGCGCTCGGCGCGCCGACCAAGGCCGGGACCGCCGCCTCGCACGGCGCGCCGCTCGGCGCCGACGAAGTGGCGGCGGCCCGCGAGGCGCTCGGCTGGTCCCATGCCCCCTTCATCATCCCGAACGATATCGCCGCGGCCTGGCGGGAAGCCGGCGCGAAGGGCAGGGCGGCGCAGGAAGCCTGGCAGAAGCGGCTGGAGGCGAGCCCCGACCGGGCGGAGTTCGAGCGGCGTGCGAGCGGGGCGCTGCCGGCCGGTTTCGAGGCCGCGATGGCGGAATACAAGGCGGGCCTGCTGGCGGATCCGCCGAAGCTGGCCACAAGGCAGGCGTCGCAGCGCGCGCTCGGCGCGGTGAACGCGGCGCTCCCGGAGACCATCGGCGGCTCGGCCGACCTCACCGGCTCCAACGGCACGCTGACGCCCGGCCTCGAGCCCTGGAACGCGGAGAATTACGGCGGCCGCTACCTCCATTACGGCGTGCGCGAGCATGGCATGGCGGCGGCGATGAACGGCATGGCGCTGCATGGCGGCGTCATCCCCTATGGCGCCACCTTCCTGACCTTCACCGACTATTGCCGCCCCTCCATCCGCCTCGCGGCGCTGATGGGCATCCGGTCGATCTTCGTCATGACGCACGATTCCATCGGGCTTGGCGAAGACGGGCCGACGCACCAGCCCATCGAGCATCTGGCGAGCCTGCGCGCCATGCCGGGCCTCGTCACCATGCGCCCGGCGGATGCGGTGGAGACGGCGGAATGCTGGGAGGTCGCGCTATCTCTGAAGGGGCCGTCCGTGCTCGCGCTGACGCGCCAGGGCGTGCCCGCCGTCCGCACGGAGCCGGCTGAGGAGAACCTCTCGGCGCGCGGGGCCTATGTGCTCGCCGATTGCGAGGGCCAGCCGGCGGCGGTGCTGATCGCGACCGGCTCCGAGGTCGGCATCGCGATGGAGGCGAAGGCGGCGCTGGACGGCTCAGGCGCGCCGGCGCGCGTGGTCTCCATGCCGTCGATGGAGCTGTTCGAGCGCCAGGACGCCGGCTATCGGTCAAGCGTGCTGCCGGAAGGGCCGGTGCGCGTCGCGGTCGAGGCGGCTTCATCCTTCGGCTGGGAGCGCCATGTGGGCCCAGGCGGGGCGGTGGTCGGCATAGACGGCTTCGGCGCCTCGGCCCCGGCCCCGGCGCTATACGAGCATTTCGGCATCACGGCCGCGCGGGTGGTCGAGGAGGTGCGCGCCCGGCTCGGCTGAGCGGCGGGCGCGGAACGAGCAAGGGAGGCGAGGGCCATGACAGCCAGGGTCGCAATCAACGGGTTCGGGCGTATTGGCCGGCTGGCGCTGCGCGCGGCGCTGGAATCGGGGCGCAACGACCTGGAGTTCGTCGCGGTCAACGATCTGGGCTCGGTCGAGGCGAATGCGCATCTGCTGAAATACGATTCGACCCACGGCACCCTGCCGTTCGAGGTGAAGGCGTCCGGCGGCAGCATCGAGGTCGCCGGGCGATCCATCGAGGTCATGGCCGAGCGCAACCCGGCGGACCTGCCCTGGGGCAAGCTCGGCATCGACATCGTGCTCGAATGCACTGGCATCTTCGCCAGCAAGGCCAAGGCCGCGGCGCATCTGGAGGCGGGCGCGCGCAAGGTGCTGGTCTCGGCCCCGGCGGACAATGCGGACCTTACGGTCGTTTACGGCGTCAACCATGAGGGGCTGGAGGCCGGCCACACCGTCGTCTCCAACGCCTCCTGCACCACCAACTGCCTCGCCCCGGTGGCGCAGGTGCTGCATCGCGCGGTCGGCATCGAGCGCGGCTTCATGACCACGATCCACGCCTTCACCGGCGACCAGGCGATCCTCGACACGCTGCATGGCGACCTCCGCCGCGCGCGCGCCGCCGGGCAGTCGATGATCCCGACCTCGACGGGCGCCGCCCGCGCCGTCGGACTCGTGCTGCCGGAGCTCGCCGGCAAGCTGGACGGCACCTCGGTGCGCGTACCGACGGCCAATGTCTCGCTGATCGACTTCAAGTTCTCCGCCGGGCGCGCCACGACGGAGGAGGAGGTGAACGGGGCCATCGCGGAGGCGGCCGGCGGCAGGCTCAAGGGCATTCTCGGCGTCAACGAGGCCCCGCTGGTCTCCGCCGACTTCAACCACGACCCGCACAGCGCGGTGTTCGACTCGACCCAGACCAAGGTCATCGACGGCAGCTTCGTGCGCGTCATGGCTTGGTACGACAATGAATGGGGCTTCTCCAACCGCATGTCCGACACGGCGGCGGCGCTCGCGGCGGCCTGAGCGGAGGCCGATCCCTTTCCTGGGTCAGGCCGCAAAACCTAAAGACGGATAACGGGGTGAATTTCAGGTGCCGAGAATCGCGATTCTGGAAACTGCAGAGTGGTATGAGAATGATCGGATAACTTCCGTCAAGACCATATTTTCAATTTTGGCGCAGCTTGAAGAAGGCGACCCAAATGAATTTGTAACAGCCCAGGAGGGGGTTGACGTTGGAATCGAAAAATGAGTCAACCTGTGGATGCGTGGTTCCGCACCGTTTGACCCGTTGAGAGTGTCGGGGTCCGAGACTTCCGGTCAGAAGATCGCGCGTCTTGAGTTGGAGAACGGCTTGCTTCGAGAGGAGACCGCGTGGCTTCGGGAGCAGAACGCGCGGCTTGGTGATCGGATCGGGGAACTGGAGCGCCGTCTTGGTCTGAACAGCGGGAACAGCGGCAAGCCGCCGTCGAGCGACGGGTTGCAGAAGCCGTCGTCGGAGCGCCGCACGCGGAGCTTGCGGGGCCGGACGGACCGCCAGCCGGGGGGTCAGGCGGGGCACAAGGGTCATACGCTTTGCCGGACGGCGAACCCGGACCGGGTAGAGGAGCATGTTCCGGAGGTATGCCGGGGCTGC
>JAJDVH010000079.1 GCA_022826185.1 Alphaproteobacteria bacterium | reverse complement strand
GCCGCTGGGCCGCTGGGCCGCTGGGCCGCTGGGCCGCTGGGCCGCTGGGCCGCTGGGCCGCTGGGCCGCTGGGCCGAATTGTACACCTGAGAAGTCCCGGCCGTGTCAAGCGCATAGTCGTGTCACCCTTCGAACAGCGCCCGGGCACCGCACCGTTGCGCGGCCCGACGCCTGGCCATACCGCCCGTGCCTCGACTCGCCGGCCTCTGCCGCATGGGCCCTCCCGGGAACGGGCAGCTTCGAACACGCGGGCGCGTTTCAGGCACACGTCCCGGCGCGCCCGGACGCGCCCCTGCGATTATCGCCTCATTATTAGGTCCTTGTGTGTTTTGTGTGTGTCGGGATGAACGAATTGTCTGTCTTTTCGATTTAGATTCGATTATTTTGACCCGATTGGCCGCCGCGGGCCCCGCGACGTACCGCGATTCAAGCGCCCCGGCGGCCCGCGATACGCACCGATTCGAACGAGGAGCAGCCGTGATGCAGTCCGACGATGCGGGGCCCGGAAGCGCCCACGAATACGGGGCGGCGGGCGGGCGCGACGCGACCCTCGGCGCGGCCATCCTGCGCATCAACGCGAGCCTCGACCTCGACGCCGTGCTCCGGGAGGTGGTCGAGAGCGCCCGCGCGCTCACCGGCGCCCGCTTCGGCGCCATCGCCACCGTCGACGAGGCGGGCGTGCCCCACAAGGGCATCGTGTTCTCGGGTCTCGCCCCGGAGGAGCAGGAGGAGCTCCTCGCATGGCCCGGCAGCGCGGCCCTGTTCGGGCACCTGCGGGGCCTTCAGGGGCCGCTGCGCATCGCCGACCTCGCGGGCTACGTGCGCGAACTCGGCATCGAGCCCGCGCCGACCTTACCGCGCAGCTTCCAGGGCACGCCGATGCGCCACCGCGGCGTCGAAGTCGGGCACTTCTTCCTCGCCGAGAAGGCGGACGGCGAGGCGTTCACCGGCGAGGACGAGGAGGTATTGACCCTGTTCGCCTCGCAGGCCGCCTCGGCGATTGTCAACGCGCGCACCCACCGCGCCGAGCGCCGGGCGCGGGCCGATCTCGAAGCGCTGGTCGAGACCTCCCCGGTCGGGGTGGTGGTGTTCGACGCGGAGAGCAACCGGCCGGCGTCGTTCAACCGCGAGGCGCGGCGCATCGCGGAGAGCCTGCGCACGCCCGGCCGGCCGCCCGAGCAGGTCCTGGAGGTGCTGTCGTTCCGCCGCACCGACGGCAGCGAGGTGAACCTGCGCGAGTTCTCCATCGACCGACTGCTGCAGAGCGGCGAGACGATGCGCGCCGAGGAAGTGGTGCTCTCGGTGCCGGACGGGCGCAGCGTCCGGACGCTGGTCAACGCCACGCCCATCCGCACCGAGGACGGCGCCGTCGGCTCGCTGGTGATCACCGTGCAGGACCTCGCTCCGCTCGACGAGGTCGAACGGTTGCGCACCGAGTTCCTGGGCCTCGTGAGCCACGAGCTGCGCGAGCCGCTCTCCGCCATCAAGGGCTCGGTGACCACCCTGCTCCAGGACCAGCGCGCGCTCGATCCCGCCGAGATGCGCGAGTTCTTCCGCATCATCGACGCGCAGACCGACCACATGCGCGGCCTCATCGCCGACCTGCTCGACGCGGGGCGCATCGACACGGGCACGCTCTCCGTTACGCCCGAGCCCGCCGAGGTGGCCGAGCTGGTGGAACAGGCGCGGAGCACGTTCGTGGAAAGCGGCGGGCGGCACGGCATCGCCGTCGATATGCCCGCGGGGCTCCCTCCCGCGCTGGCCGACCGTCGGCGCATCGTGCAGGTGCTGGTCAACCTGTTCGCCAACGCCGCGCGCCACGCGCCGGAGTCCTCGCCGATCCGGGTGGCAGCGGCGCGCAAGGGCGGCGAGATCGCGGTCTCGATCGCCGACGAGGGCCGGGGCGTGACACCGGAGCGTCTGGCGCGGCTCTTCGACAAGCACGCCGGCGCCGGCGAGGACGGCGCATCGGCGGGCCACGGGCTGGGGCTTGCCATCTGCAAGGGACTGGTGGAGGCGCACGGCGGCCGCATCCGGGCCGAGAGCGCGGGCCCCGGGCGCGGCACGACGGTCACCTTCACGCTCCCGGCGGCGGGGGAGCCGGGCGCACGCTCAACTCCGGCCCGCCCGGCGCCGGCCGATGGGGAGAGCGAGGAGGCGGTACCCGTCTTGGTGGTCGACGACGATCCCAGGATGCTGCGCTTCGTGCGCGACGCGCTGTCGAAGGCGGGCTACGCCCCGCTGGTGACCGGCGAGGCGCGAACGCTCGAGACTGTCATCCGCGCCGAGCGACCGCGGCTCGTGCTGCTCGACCTGCTGCTGCCGGGCCATGACGGCATTGATCTGATGCAGGAGATCCGCGAGCGCTTCGACCTGCCGGTCATCTTCATCTCCGCCTACGGCCGCGACGAGACCGTGGCGCGGGCGCTGGAGTCGGGCGCGGCCGACTACCTGGTGAAGCCATTCTCGCCGACCGAGCTGGTGGCCCGGGTGCGCGCGGCGCTCGGGCGCCACGAGCGCCCCGAGCCGTTCGCGCTCGGAGACCTCGCCATCGACTACGCCCGCCGCCGGGTCACCGCCGGCGGCGAGCCGGTCGCGCTCACCGCCACCGAGTACGAGCTGCTGCGCGTGCTCTCGCTCGATGCCGGACGGGTCGTTTCCTTCGAGACGCTGCTCGACCGGGTGTGGAAGGGGCGCGAAGACGCGAGTGAGAACCGGGTGCGCATCTGCGTGCGGAACCTGCGGCGCAAGCTCGCCGACGACGCGGCGAACCCCAATTACATCTTCAGCGAGCGCGGCGTCGGCTACCGCATGCCCGAGCCGAGGGAGGGATAAGCTGCATTGGCGCCGATTCTCGCGGGCGGCATGAATGGCGCACTTCGTCGAGCTGAGGGTCTGTTGCCGTGAGGAGCGGGGTTGAGGCCTCCGAAGGAGTCGACCCGCCGGTTGCCGACCCTACAGCCGATCGGACCGCGACCCGGGCCTCCTCGACGTCAGCCCTATCGGCGGTCAGCTCCCGTCATCTTCGTTCCGGACGTTCCGCCCCGACCGGGGCGCGGCGGGCGGAATGCCCCGATAACGGCCGGGCGGCCCCCGGAAACAGGCGATCCCGCACAGTTCAAGATGGTCGACCACCGCCTCTGCCACGGGCCGGAGGCGGTCATGGTCGCCGGGCCGGCGCCGCTTCGGCCAGAAGCGCTCCGCCTTCCGCAGCGCCATCTCGACGTCGAAGAGAAGGTCGTCCCGGGGCACCGGACGGTCGTGGCTCTCGCTCATGGGTGGGAGGGTAGCACAGGAACATTGAGAGAACATCATGGCGGTGTGGTGGCGAGCGGGTGAGCGCGCGGTGTTGGGGGGTCGTTATGTGGGGGAGAATCTGCCGGCACCGTGGCGGTGTTCCCCTCCCTTGAGCCGGCCGCGCCGGTGGGATGTGCGACGACTACAATGCCCTGTCAGGTGGCGCCGCGGTGCGGCATGGGTGGAAGATCATGCTGGGATCGCAGCGGAAGGCCTGCCTCGGCATGCGCCACCTGGAGGAGGCGGTCCTCGAGGTCCTGTTCGAGGCCAGACGCAACGGCGAATGCCTGAGCGTGTCCGAGATCAGCAGACGGGCGGGTCTTTTCATTGGGAAAGGCGATACCAGCAAGGGCGAGCCCGGCAGCATGACGCACTCGATCGCCTGGGGGGTCGTCCTGAAACTGTTTCGGGACGGGCTCATTCGGAAATGCCCGAAATCGCCGGGACGCAGCGGATACGAGCCGACGGAGCAAGCGTCTGTTCGCATGAGGTGTAGAAGTCAGGACTTGATCAGACAGCGCTGCCGTGTCGGCCTGGCGGGCGTCGGTCAAGTGGCAGCTGTCGCCGGTCACGCCGCGCGGAGCATCTTGTCCCGTGCGACGGTGGCGGTGTCCAGGAAGGTCGCCATCGGC
>JAJDVH010000111.1 GCA_022826185.1 Alphaproteobacteria bacterium | reverse complement strand
ATCGACGACGACCGGGCCGACGGCGCCGAACATGACTGGCTCTACCAGCGCCGCAACGGCTATGCCGACATCTACGACCCCTGGTCCCCGGAGGCGGTCGAGGAGCGCAGGCAGGACCGCCTCGAACGGGAAGAAGACCCCCTCCGGCTCCGCGGCCCGGACGGGGACGACGACTGGGACGAGGACGGGGACTGGCTGGACAGCGCGGAATTCGCGCCCGCCCATGACATCGCATGACAATTCATGACGTTTCGCAGGGGGTCGTTGTCGTTCCGGGACCGCCGGTCTCCCGCCTCCGCCTGCGGCGGGCGCGCCGGATACCGGCCGAACGGGATGGGGGCGTATGGCGGCCGGCCGCCCTACCTGCGCTTCGGCGCGGGCGGGGCCGCGTCGATGAAGCGCCGGGCGGCCTCGGCCTGCCGGGGGTCGGCCTTCAGGAGCGCCCGATATGCTTCTTCGGCCAGTTCCGGCGCGTTGCCCCAGACGCCGGACTGTATGGCGAACCGCAGCGCCTGCGGGTCCTCGGGCGCCATGCGCATCACCCGGCGCGCATGCTCCGTCATCTCCTCGAAGCGGCCGCCAAGCTGCAGCGACACCAGCAGCGAAATCCGCGCATTGATCGAGTTCGGGACCCGGTCCGCCGCCTGGCCGTGGAGCGCAATGGCGGCGTCGAAATCGCCGGCCCGCGCCAGCAGCCGCCCGGCTTCGAGCAGCTGGCCGTGGTTTCCCGCCGCGGCGCAGGTCCCGGCCAGCTCTTCGCGGTCGGCCTCGTCCGCGCGACGCCCCTCGAATGCGTCCATCCAGGCCGCGCAGTCCGCGAACGCCCGTCCCAGCCGGCGCGTCGTCCCGGCGGCGTCCGCATCCGAGCGCAAGGCCAGGAGCGACCGGACAGCGTCTAGGGGCAAGGCCTCGAACCGATTCTCGCCGCCGCCGACGGCAATCCCCGCCAGCTTGCCGGATTCGTCCACCAGCGCGCCGCCGCTGACGCCGGGCTGCATGCGGGAGCGAATATGCAGCCGTCCGAACGCCGCGCCTTCCGCAGGCCCCGAAATCAGCCCGCCGGGATCGAACACGCGCACCTCCCGCCGGGCGATGTCGACGCCGACCGCGTAGAACGGGCCTTCGCCCGTAACTTCGCCCTTGAGGTCGGGAACGAAGCCGTCCGCCGGCAGGCCGCGGACCTCGAGCAGCACGAGGTCGCCCGCATAGGCGGAGGGGACAATCCTGGCTTTCCGCGGTCCGCCCGGTGTGTGGACGACCGCGTCCGGCCGATCCGCCACGACATGCCGGTTGGTGACGAGCAAAGCAGGGCCGATCCGCGTGGCGCTGGCGGCGGGATTGAAGCCGGAGACCGGGAAGACCGCCTGCCGGACGCGGCAGACAGCCGCCGGATGGGGACAGTCCGCCGCCGCTTCGGGCCTGTCCGGCGCGTCCGCCGCCTTCGGGGCGGCCTCGAAGGAGAGCGTGACGGCGCGCTCCCGCCCGTCCCGCAACAGGGCGATATCGAGCGGCGCGCGCAGATCGCGAATGACGGCGAAGGCGGCGATGGCGTCGCGGGGCGTGCGCACCCGGCGCGCGCCGATCTTCAGCACCCTGTCGCCCGGCCGGATGCCGGCCGCTGCCGCCGGGCCGTCTTCGTTGACCGCGCCCACAACCGGCGCGGCGGCTGTGGCCTGCCTGTCGCGTCCCGCGGCCTGCAGCCGCCAGCCGGGCGCGGGATAGTCGACCCGGCCATCGGCAAGCAGCGTCTCGACGACGCGCATGAGCAAATCGGTCGAGACGGCGAAATTGATGCCGATGTCGGTGTCGCCGGCCGACGCGAAGATCGCCGACATCATGCCGACAAGGCGGCCCTGCCGGTCCACCAGCGCCCCGCCGGAACTGCCCGGATTGGCGGCCGCGTCGGTCTGGACGAAGTCCTCCACGGCGTTGAAGCCGGCGTCGGTCACGTTCAGCGCGGAGACCACGCCGCATGTCACGGAGAGGCCGAGGCCGTAGGCGTTGGCGATGGCGCATACCGGCTCCGCCAGCCGCGGGGCGGGCGCGATCCCGAAGGGCCGGAGCCCGGCATCGACGCGCAGGAGCGCGATGTCGCTCGCGGCGTCCTTCGCAAGCAGTTTCGCCGGCAGGATACGCCCGTCGGCAAGGCGCACATCGATCCGCCGGGCGGGCTCGACCGCATGCCAGGCGGTCGCGACAAGGCCGGGCTTCAGGACCACGCCGCTGCCTTCCGGAGCGACGCCGGGCCGTCCGCCCGCCCCGCCCTGGGGCCGCCCCGGCCAGACCGGCAGCACGGACACGACCGACTCCAGCACCTCGGCGGGCAGCGCTTGCGCAGGAGGCGGCGGGGCGCCGGCCAGCAGGAGCAGCAGCGCGGTCGCCGGGAGGGTCTGTCGCCACGGCATCAGCGGTCTCCACCGGCTTGCCGGCTCTCGAAACCGCGGCGCCAGTCTTCGAAGCGGCTTTGCTCGATGGCGCAGCGGATTTCGGACATGAGGGCCTGGTAGAAGGCGGTGTTGTGCCAGCTCAGCAGGGTCGCGCCCAGCATCTCGCGGGATTTCACGAGATGGTGCAGATAGGCGCGGCTGAACTCCCGGCTCGCCGGGCAATCGACGCTCGGGTCGAGCGGCGCCGGGTCCTCGGCGTGGCGGGCATTGCGCAGGTTGAGCGGCCCGTGCCAGGTCCAGGCCTGCGCCGTGCGCCCGGACCGGGTCGGCAGCACGCAGTCGAACAGGTCGATGCCGCGCGCCACCGCGCCCACGATGTCGCCCGGCTTGCCGACGCCCATCAGGTAGCGCGGCCGGTCCGCCGGCAGGGCGCCGGGGACCGTATCGAGGACGGAGAACATCGCCGCCTGACCCTCCCCGACCGCGAGGCCGCCGACCGCATAGCCGTCGAAGCCCAGCCCCACGAGCGTCGCGGCCGATTCCGCGCGCAGATCGTCATGCACCCCGCCCTGCACGATGCCGAACAGGCCGTAGCCGGCGCGCTCGCGGAAGGCGGCCCGGCAGCGCTCCGCCCAGCGCATCGAGCGGCGCATGGAGGCGGCGGCCCCGTCCTTGTCGATGGGCCAGGGCGTGCATTCGTCGAGCGCCATGGTCACGGTGCTGTCCAGCAGATATTGCGCCTCGACCGCGCGCTCCGGCGTGAGTTCCAGCCGCGCGCCATCGATATGGCTCCGGAAGCGCACCCCGTCCTCCCCGACTTTGGCGAGGTCGCCGAGGGACATGGCCTGGTAGCCGCCGGAATCGGTCAGGACCGGTCCCGGCCAGCGCATGAAGGCATGCAGGCCGCCAAGGCGCGCGACGCGCTCCGCGCCCGGGCGAAGCATGAGGTGGTAGGTGTTGGCGAGCACCATCTCCGCGCCGGTTTCCGCCACCATCGCCGGGGTGAGCGCCTTCACGGTGGCGGCCGTGCCGACCGGCATGAAAGCGGGCGTCTCGACCGGGCCGTGGGCCGTCTCCAGCCGTCCGCGCCGCGCACGCCCGTCAGTGCCCGTCAGCGCGAAGCCGACCGCCATCTAACCTTCGGCCTCGGCTTCCTCTTCCGCGTCCGCTTCGGCCTCCGCGCGGGCCCGCCGGCGCTCGATGCGGCGCGCGAGCACGATCGAGATCTCGTAGAGCACGAGGCCCGGCAGCGCGAGGCCGACCTGGCTGATGATGTCGGGCGGGGTCAGCACCGCCGCCGTCAGGAACACGACCACGACGGCGTATTTGCGCCCGCGGGCGAGCTGGTCGGCCGAGACGATGCCGGCGCGGGCGACCAAGGTGATGCCGACCGGCATCTGGAAAAAGAGGCCGAAGGCGAACATCAGCTTGATGACCAGCGAGAGATATTCCGAGACCTTGGCCTCGAGCTGGATCGGGAGCGTGCCGGTCTCGCCTTCCGCCCCCGGCGCGCCGGGGCTCTCGAAGGTCAGGAAGAACTCCCAGGCGAGCGGCATGACCGCGTAATAGACCATCGCCCCGCCGGCGAAGAACAGCACCGGCGTCGCCACCAGATAGGGCAGGAAGGCCTGCTTCTCGCGGCGGTAGAGGCCGGGCGCCACGAAGCGCCAGAGCTGGTTCGAGATCACCGGGAAGGAGATGAACAGCCCGGCATAGATGCCGATCTTGATATAGACGAAGAAGGGCTCGTAGAGCGCGGTGAAGATCATCCGCCGCCCGTCCTCGTCGCCGAGCGCGCGGGCGAGCGGCGCGGTCAGGAACTCGAAGATGTAGCTTGCGACCGAGACGCAGAGGATGAACCCCACCAGGAGCGCGATGACGGAATAGACCAGCCGGTTTCGCAGCTCGATGATGTGGTCGAGCAGCGGGGCTTCCTTGTCTTCTTCCGCCCCCTGGTTCACCAGAGTTTCGCCGGCTTGCCGGACTCGGCTGCGGCGGCAGGCGGCGGCGCGGAAGGCTGCGCTGCAGCCGCGGCGGGCGGGGACGAACCGGCCGGCGGCTTGACGACCGCCTTGTCATCGAGCCAGTCGTCCATCCGGGTCGCGCTCTCGACGGACTTCTTCACCTCGTCTAGTTCGGCTTCCCGCGCCATGTCCTCGATGCCGGTCTGGAGTTCGCGCACTGTCGCCCGCGCCTTTCGCACCCAGCCGCCGACGGTCTTCAGCATTTTCGGCAGGTCGCGCGGACCGATGACGACGATCGCGATCACCGCGATCATCAGCATTTCCGTCCAGCCGATATCGAGCATGGCGCGTTGCCGTGCCTTCCGGCGTCAGGTGCGGGCTGCGGTGTCTTTTTCGCTTTCGGCGGCGGCGACGGTCTCCGCCGGCTTGGACTCGATGGCCGCTTCGCGGTCTTCCTCGTTCAAGCCCTTCTTGAAGTTCTTCACGCCCTTGGCGAGATCGCCCATCACGCGCGGCAGCTTCCCGGCGCCGAACAGGATCAGGATGATCACCAGAACGATGATGACTTGCCAGGGACCGATGCTCATATGCTGTGCCTCCTGCTGCTGGGCGCCCTTATCGCAGAAGCGCGCGCCGCCCGCAAATGGGCTTACTCGCGCGCAAAGACGAAAACCTGATCTCCGTCCAGCGAAAGCTGCCGGACTTCGCCCTCGGCGGCGTCGATGCGGCCGGGCGAACGCACGTGGAGATGGACGCCGTCCGGCGCATCGGGACCGTATACCCCGCGGGCGGCCGCGGCGAGCGTGAGATGGACGAGCGTGCTGCGGCCGACCATGCGGACCGCGTCGATGCGCGCTTCCGCGCCGGCGCTTTCCGGCTCGCCGATGCGGATGGCCTCGGGCCGCACCAGCACCTGCACCGCCGCGCCGTCGGAAAAGCCCGGCGCGGCGACGGAGCCGAGCGGCGTTTCCACCCGTCCTCCGGCCACCAGCCCGTCGAACCGGTTCACCTCGCCGAGGAACGTGGCGACGAAGGGCGAGGCGGGCTCGCAATAGACCTCTTCCGGCTCGCCGTTCTGGACCACCCGCCCCTCCTGCATCACCACCACGCGGTCGGCCATCATCATGGCTTCCTCGGCATTGTGCGTGACGAACAGGGTGGCCGCGCCGCTGACTTTCAGAAGGTGCATGGAATCGTCGCGCACCCGCCCGCGCAGCTCCGGGTCGAGGCCCGAGAACGGCTCGTCCAGCAGCACCAGATACGGTTCCGGCGCGAGCGCCCGGGCGAGCGCGACGCGCTGCTGCTGGCCGCCGGAGAGGACATGGGGATAGGCGCCGGCATAGGCGGCCATGCCGACCTTGTCCAGCAGGTCGTCGACCCGGCGGCGCTGATCCCTGCGCGCCACGCCGTTCAGGCCGAAGGCCACATTGTCCCGCACCCTGAGATGGGGAAAGAGGGCGTAGTCCTGGAACATCATCGAGACGCGCCGCTGCTCGGGCGGCACCGTCCGGCCCGGCCCGGTCACGGTCTCGCCGGCGATGACGACCTGCCCGGCCGCCGGGCGCTCCAGCCCCGCCACGAGCCGCAAGGTCGTGGTCTTGCCGCAACCGGAGGGGCCGAGCAGGCAGACGATCTCTCCCGCGTCCACGGCGAAGCTCACGCCGTCCAGCACGGCTTCGCCGCCATAGCCGTGCGCGAGGCTCTCGACCTGCAGTACGGGCGCGCTCATTCCGTCCTTCCGCTCAGACGACCGCCATCAGACCGTCGATGATCCACCCTACCGGCCGCCAGATCAGCCAGTCCACCGGATCGAATCCCGTGCCCGCCGCGGACAGCAGCCAGGGCAGCACGAACAGCACGAAGACGACAAGAAAAATCCCGGTGCGCTCAAAGGGCAGGAGCAAGCTGCCGATACGGCCCGGCAGCAGCGCCGTCAGGATACGCCCGCCGTCGAGCGGCGGTACCGGCAGCAAGTTGAAGACGGCAAGTATGGCGTTTAGTATCACGCTCTTCCTGGCGGTTTCGATGAGCCAGTCGCGGCCCGGCATGTCCGGGGTCCAGCCCACGGCCTGGAGGGTGACAAGCGAGAGAACGCAAAGCGCGAGATTGGCGGCCGGGCCGGCCGCCGCCACGAGCGCCATGCCGAGCCGGATGGGCCGGAGCCGGCTGAAATCGACCGGCACCGGCTTTGCGTATCCGATGAGGAACGGGGCGCCCGTCGCCAGCAGCAGCCCCGGCAGCAGCAGGGTCCCGAAAGGATCGATGTGCCGGGCGGGATTGAGCGTGACCCGGCCGAGCCGCCGGGCGGTATCGTCGCCGAGCTTCCATGCGGCCCACCCGTGGGCGGCCTCGTGGCAGCCGACGGCCAGGACCAGCGGCAGCGCCCAGACCGATATCTGATAGAGGAATTCCTCCAGGGACAGGCCGCTCACGACGCGGCCACCCAGTCCCGGGCGCGCTGCCAGCGCTGCATCGCCGCCGCCGTCATCGCGCCGGCCGCACGGGCGACTGCCGTCATCTCGGCTCTATCGCCATTGCAGTGCAGGACTATGTCGCAACCGGCGTCGAGCGCGCGCCGGGCCCGCTGGCCGAGCGGCCCGTCGAGGGCGCGCATCGAGAGGTCGTCGGTCAGCAGAAGTCCGTCGAAGCCGATCCGCCCGCGCACGATTTCACCGATCACCGCCGGCGAAAGCGTTGCCGGCAGGCGGGCGTCCCAGTCGCGGTAGAGCACGTGGGCGGTCATGCCGACCGGCAGGTCCGCCAACGCTGCGAAGGCCGCAACGGAAGGCTCGTCGGCGTCCGTTTCCGGCAGGGTTTCATGGCTGTCGCCAACCGCGCGCCCGTGACCGGGCAGATGCTTGACCACCGGCATCACGCCGGCGTCGCGCAGGCCTTCGGCATAGGCGCGGGCATGGGCTGCGACCACCTCGGGGTCGCTGGAAAAGGCGCGCTCCCCGATCACTTCATGGGTCAGCCCCGGCGCATGGACATCGCCCACAGGCGCGCAGTTCACATCGATGCCGAGCCCGGCGAGCATTTCACCGATAGCGCGCGACGTGGCCCGCGTCGCCTCGACCGGTCCCCCGGCCAGGCGCGCGGCCGAGGGGAACGCCGGCCAATCGGGCGGGCCGAGCCGCGCCACGCGCCCGCCTTCCTGGTCGATCAGGATCGGTGCGCGCTCGTCGCCCACCGCGTCGCGAAGCTCGGCGGTCAACCGGCGAATGCCGGCGGGGTCGGCAAGGTTGTAGTCGAACAGGATGAAGCCGAGCGGGTCCGCATCGCGGAAGAACTCCCCTTCCCAGGCCGTGAGCGCGGGGCCCGTGCAGCCGAAAATGGCCGCAAGCGGCGCCGCTCGCTGTCCGGTCCGCTCAGCGGACGATGAAGCAATCGACATTGCGCGCCTTCAGCTGTTCGCAGACGAGTTGCGCGAGGGCCTGCGTCGAGACGGGCCCTGCGCGGACGCGCACAACCCCGTCGCCCGGGGGAAATTCCGCGTCCATCCGGCCCAGCAGGTCGCCATGCCGCTCCTTGAGGGCTTTCCACGCCTCGCGGGCGGCAGCCTTCGTGCCGAACGCGCCGAGCTGCACGAAAACCTCCGGCTCGGCCTCAGGCTCCCGGGCCGCGGGCGGTTTCGGGGGCGCCGGGGGGAGAGCGGCGGTCTCGCTGCCGCCCCGGGGCGCCGGCACGGGCGCGGGTACGGTCGTCCTGCCGGCTTCCTCCGGAACGGGAGCCGGCGCCGGGGGCGGTACGACAGGCCGGGGCGCTTCCGGCAGTGGGCCGATGGTCTCGGGCACGGCGCCCGGCCGGCCGCGCACGAGCGCTTCGTAAATGTTGACGTCCTGATGATCGACATTGAGGCCCCCCGGATCCTCCGGCGCAACCTTGTAATGCCCTTTCGGCGCCTTGACGACCGGGAGGTCGGCATCGCCCGGCACGAGCAGCGCCCGGTAGCCGAACCACAACAGCGCTCCGAGCGCAACGACCGACAGGACGCCCAGACCGGCCAGCCGGAGGGTATGGCGTCGGCTGTCGGGCGCCGCGGCCACGGGCCTACATCCGCTCCACCGGCTCGACGCCAAGCATCCGGAGCCCCCCGGCGATCACGATGGCGGCCGCACGGACCAGCGCCAGGCGGGCGCGCGTTCCGGCCGGATCGTCGTCCTGAATGAACCGCAGCCGCGCATTTTCCCGGCCCCTCGTCCAGAGGGCGTGGAAATCTGTCGCGACATCCATGAGATAGAAGGCCGCGCGGTGCGGCTCGTGCGCCTCGGCCGCCGTCTCGACCGTATGCGGCCAGGCCGCGAGGCGGCGGATCAGCGCCAGTTCCTCGGGCGCTTCCAGATGCGCCAGATCGTCTGCGCCCGCCGGGCCGATCTCCTCCCCGTGGCGCAGCACCGAACAGCAGCGGGCATGGGCGTACTGGACATAGAACACCGGATTGTCGCGCGACTGGGCCACGGCCTGGGCCAGGTCGAAATCGAGCGGCGCATCGTTGCGGCGGGTGAGCATCAGGAAGCGCAAGGCATCCCGCCCGACCTCGTCCACCACCTCGCGGAGCGTCACGAAATCGCCGCTGCGTTTCGACATGCGTACCAGTTCGCCGCCGCGCAGCACGCGCACGAGCTGGCAGATCTTGACGTCCAGCCGGGCGTCGGTCGCGGCCGACACGGCCGCCTGCATCCGCTTCACATAGCCGCCATGGTCGGCGCCCCAGACATCTATGAGTTCCCCGAAGCCGCGCGCCGCCTTGTCCATGTGGTAGGCGATGTCGGATGCGAAATAGGTCCAGCCGCCGTCGGACTTCTTCAGCGGCCGGTCCACATCGTCGCCGGCTTCGGTGGAGCGGAACAGCATCTGCCGGCGGCCGGGCTCCCAATCGTCCGGCTTCCTGCCCTTGGGCGGGTCCAGCACGCCCCAATAGACCAGTCCCATTTGTTCCAAGCCGGCAATGGCGCGCTCGACGCCGCCGGACTCGACCAGCGCGCGCTCCGAGGTAAATACCTGCTGCTCGATGCCGGCCGCGGCAAGGTCCTCGCGGATCGACGCCATCATCGCGGCGACGGCCCGGTCGCGGAAGGGCGCGAGCCATTCGGATTCGCCGGCGTCCCGGTAACGTCCGCCGAACTCCTCCGCAAGCGCCGCGCCAACCGGCTTCAGATAGTCCCCGGGATACATGTCCTCCGCCATCGGACCCGGCTCTTCGCCGAGCGCCTCCAGGTAGCGGTAGTGGGCGGACCGGCCGAGCGCGTCCACCTGGGCCCCGGCATCGTTGATGTAATACTCGGTCGTGACCTCGTAGCCCGCCCTGGCAAGCAGGCGGGCGAGGGCGTCGCCGAAGACGGCGCCGCGCGCATGGCCGACATGCAGCGGCCCGGTCGGGTTGGTGGAGACATATTCGACATTGACCCTGCGGCCGGCGCCGATATCGGTTTCCCCATAGGCTGCGCCCGCCCCGAGGATCTCCGGAATCTGCGCCCGCCAGAACTCCGGCGCCATGCGCAGATTGACGAAACCGGGGCCGGCGATTTCCGCGCTCGCGAACCTCGCGTCCGCGCGAAGGCGCTCGGCCAGGGCTTCCGCCAGATCGCGCGGCTTCATGGCGGCCCCGCGGGCAGCGGTCATTGCCGCGTTGGTGGCGAAATCGCCATGCGCGGGGTCGCGCGGCAACTCCACGGTCGCCGGCGCGTCGAGAGGGCCCGCGACAGCGTTTCGGGCGTCGCGTACGGCCTGTCCGAGCTCGCGGAAAACAGTCATCGCGGTCCGGGCTCTCCGTTGCAGAGGCGGGCGTGCTGGCTGAGTGCGTATCGGTCGGTCATGCCGGCAATATAGTCGGCGACGATGCGCGCCGCCCGTCCTTCGCTCGCGCCGTTTGTGCGGTCCCGCCACGCCGCCGGCAGCCTGTCGGGACGGGACGAGAGCACACGGAACAGGTCCGCCACGACTATCCTGGCCTTCCCGGTCTCGGCCTCGATATGGGGATGCCGGAAGAGCCGCTCGCGCATGAAGGCCTTGAGCGTCCGGTCGGTCTCCGCCATGGCATCCGAGAAGGCGACCAGCGGCCTGCCCGCCTTGCGGACATCGGCGGCGGTTTCCGGCCGGGTCTCGTCCAGCCGCCGGCGGGTCTCCTCCACCACGTCCGCCACCATGGCGCGCACGCCCCGGCGCACCGTCTCGTGGATGAGGCGCGCCGGCGGCAGCTTGCCGTAGCAGGCTTCGACCTCGGCTATGGCCTCCCCGAAAAGCGGCAGGCCGCGCAGGTCGTCGAGGCGCAGCAGCCCGGAGCGCACGCCATCGTCTATGTCGTGGTTGTTGTAGGCGATGTCGTCGGCGAGCGCGGCGGCCTGCGCTTCGAGGCCGGGCCACTCGTCGAGGCGGAGGTCCAGGTCCCGGTCCAACTCCGCAACCGGCACGGGAGCGGCGCCGGGCGCCACCGGCCCGTTATGCTTGGCAAGCCCCTCCAGCGTCTCCCAGGTCAGGTTCAGGCCGTCGAAGGCGGCGTAGCGGGCCTCCAGCCGCGTCACGATGCGCAGCGTCTGCACATTGTGGTCGAAGCCTCCGAAACCGCCGAGTGCCGCATCCAGTGCGCTTTCGCCCGCATGGCCGAAGGGCGTGTGGCCGAGATCGTGCGCGAGCGCGAGCGTCTCCGCCAGCGTTTCCTCGAGCGCGAGGCTCCGGCAGATGCCGCGCGCAATCTGGCCGACTTCGAGCGAGTGGGTCAGGCGGCTGCGGTAATGGTCGCCCTCTGCGGACACGAACACCTGGGTCTTGTATTGCAGCCGGCGGAAGGCGGCGGAATGGAGGATGCGGTCGCGGTCGCGCTGGAAGGGCGTGCGGTCGGCCGCTTCCGGCTCCGGCCAGCGCCGGCCCCGACCAGCCAGGGGCGAGGCGGCGTAGGGGGCGAGCGGCGCGTTCATCGCCGCCGGCCGGCCGCGCTGCCGCCTTCACCCGTCCTGTCGGTCATGCGCTGTCCTTTTAGGGGCTTCCGCCCTGACACCCCGCCCGGCGGCGGCCCGCAACATAGCATCACGGGGCTCGCGAGCGCCAGCGGTCCGTTTTCGTTCTTGCGCGCCGCGGCAGGCCATGCTTATGTTTCAGGAATGACGAAGACCGGACCCGCCAAGGGCCGGGGAGAAACGAACGCCGTGGCGACCGTATCGCAGGACCGGATTCGCAGCGAACTCGAACGGCAGGGCATCCAGTCCGATGTCGCCGCCGCCCTTGCGGGGGCCGTTGCGGCGCGTGGCGCTGCGTCCTACAGGGACTGGCTGCTGCCCCTTCTGGCGGCCGGGCTGCTGGCGCTGCTCGGCTGGATTGCGCTCTCCATCCACGACATGAACGCCCGCATCGGCGTCGTCGAAACCCGCCTGATCGGGTTGGAGGAAGGCCAGGCGGCCCTCAGGGAGGAGCAAGCCTCCATCAGGAAGGAACTCCAGACCCTCAACGGCAGGGTCGACGACATTTACCAGCGCCTGCCCTCCGAGAGGTAACGCCTCGCTTCCGCGACCCCGCTCACGCCCCCCGGAAATTCGCCGGGCGCGACTCGCGGAAGGCGGCGACCCCCTCGGCGAAGTCCTCCGTGAGCTCCGTCAGCATGACTTCCTCCGTGTCCATGTGGATAGCGGCGCCGGCGAGCGCGCCGGCAATGGCGTTGACGGTGGTCTTGGTCATGCGCAGCGGCACGGGCGGCATGGCGGCGGCGCGCCCGGCGAGTTCGAGCGCGCGGTCCGCCGCCTTGCCGTCCTCCACCACTTCCTGCGCCAGCCCCCAGGCGAGCGCGTCCGCGGCCTCGATACGGTCGTTGCCGAGGCAGAGGATCTGCTTGGCGCGGGCCGGGCCCACCAGCGCGACCAGGCGCGGGATCGTGCCCCAGCTCATGGAGAGGCCGAGCGCTACTTCCGGCGCGCGGAAATGCGCGCTGGCGCCCATCACCCGCAGGTCGAAGGCAGCCGCCAGCGCCAGCCCGCCGCCAATGGCGAACCGCTCTATGGCGGCGACGGTGAACTGCTCCAGCCCTTCCCAGGCCGCGCAGAGGCGCTTGCCCGCCCCGGCCGCGTGGCGCCGGGCCAGCATCGGCTTGTCGCGGCGCAGATTCATCGCAGGGTCAGCGAGATCGCGTCCGGCCGAGAAGCCGCTGCCCTTCGGCGTGCGCAGCACGATGGCGGAGGTTTCGAGGTCGTCCCGGAAGCCGAGCGCGACCTCGGTCAGTTCCCCGATCGCCTTCAACGACAGCGGGTTGAGCCGGTTGCCCCGGTCGAAGGTGACGATCGCGACGCGGCCCTCGCGCACGACGGAGACATATTCGTAGGCCATGACGGGAACGGTCCTTGTCGGTCAGGTAGTGGGTAGGGCTTCAGAGGCCGAGAGCCCCGGGTATATCGGAAAAGCGGTCCACGACGCATGCGGCGGCGCTGAGACGCCCATAGCCGAAACTCACGCCGACAAAGGCGGCGCCGGCCGCGCGGGCGGCCTCTTCGTCATTGGACGAGTCGCCCACCATGGCTGCGGTTTCGGGCCGGCCGCCCAGCGGCTCCAGACAGGCAAGCAGATGGCGGGGATCGGGTTTGCGGAAGGTCGTGCGGTCGCCGCCGACCAGAACGGCGAACCGGCCTTCGATGCCGAGTCCGGCCAGGGTGCGCAGGGCGGCGCCCTGCGGCTTGTTGGTGCAGACGCCGAAACGGATTCCGGCGTCGGCCATGCGGTCGAGCGTCTCCGGCACGCCCGGATAGAGGCGGCCGAGCAGCGGCTGGCCGGGGTCGGCATAGGCCCTGGAGAAGGCGCGCTCGCCCCGGTCGAGCGCGTCATCGTCCACAGGCCCGCCGCGCAGCGAGAAGGCGCGCTCGACGGCCTTGCGGGCGCCGTCGCCGATCAGGCGCGCAGCCTCCTCGTTCGTGACCGGGTCGAGGCCTTCGCCGGCCAGCGCCGCATTCGCCGCAACGGCAATGTCCGCGGCGCTGTCCACCAGCGTGCCGTCGAGATCGAAGATGACGGTTTCGATTGTCATAATCCGCAACAAAGCTTGAACCGCGTCCGATTGCGCCGCAATGAGTTTTGCATAGTTTGGACGGGGACCGGAGACCGGAGGGACGGACATGGCGCGGCGGGCGCTGGCGGCGGTGGTGCTGGCGGCAGGCAAGGGCGAGCGCATGCGCTCGTCGAAGCCGAAGGTGCTGCACGAGATCGCAGGCCGGACGATGGTCGCCCATGTGCTCGATACGCTGGCCGGACTCGCGCCGGAGCGGGTCGTGTGCGTCGCCGGGCCGGGCATGGAACAGGTGGCCGAGGCCGCCCTGCCGGCGGAAGCGGTTGAGCAGCCGGAGCCGCTCGGCACCGCCCATGCCGTGCTCGCGGCGCGCGAAGCGCTCGCCGGTTTCGAGGGCGCGGTGCTGGTGCTGTTCGCGGACACGCCGCTCATCCGGGCGGAGACGATGCGGGCGCTTGCCGATGCGGTGGACGGCGGGGCGGCCGTCGCCCTGCTGGGAATGCGCCCCGCCGGCGCCAACGAATACGGGCGGGTGGTCCTCGACAGGGCGGGGCGGCCGGAGGCGATTGCGGAATGGCGCGACGCCGGGCCGGAGGAACGCGCGCTGCCGGTCTGCAATGCGGGCGTCATGGCGGTGGACGGCCGGCGGCTCTTCGCGCTGCTCGACCGGGTGGGCAACGACAATGCCAGGGGCGAATACTACCTGACCGACATCGTGGCGCTTGCGCGGGCGGACGGGCTGGAAACCGCGCTGGTCGAGGTGCGGGAGGAAGAGGCTCTCGGCGTCAACTCGCGCGCCGAACTCGCCCGCGCCGAGGCCGTCATGCAGCGCCGGCTGAGAGAGCGCGCCTTCGACGCCGGGGTCACGATGCCCATGCCGGAGACCGTCTATCTCAGCTACGACACCCGCTTCGGCAGGGATGTGACCGTCGGCCCGAGCACCGTGTTCCTCCCCGGTGTGACGGTCGAGGACAATGTCGATATCCGGGCGTTCTGCCATCTGGAGGGCGCGGCGGTGCGCTCGGGAGCGCGCGTCGGACCCTATGCGCGGCTCAGGCCCGGAGCCGATGTCGGGCCGGGCGCCGGGGTCGGCAATTTCGTCGAGGTGAAGAACGCCGTGCTGGAGGCGGGCGCGAAGGCGAACCACCTCGCCTATATCGGCGATGCGCATGTCGGCGCGGACGCCAATATCGGCGCGGGCACGATCACCTGCAACTATGACGGCTTCCGCAAGCACCGGACCGAGATCGGCGCGGGCGCCTTCATCGGCTCCAACACCGCGCTGGTGGCGCCCGTCTCGGTCGGCGCCGGCGCGGTGGTGGGCGCGGGCTCGACCGTCAGCCGCAATGTCGAGGCCGACGCGCTGGTGGTGGAGCGCGCCCGGCAGACCGAGCGCAAGGGCTGGGCCGCGCGGCTGCGCATGCGGCGCAACCGCCAGTCCTCCGGCGAGTGACGGGGCCCGGTCCGTGTGCGGCATCATCGGCATTCTCGGGCGCGGACCCGTCGCGTGGCCTCTGATCGACGGGCTGAAGCGGCTCGAATACCGCGGCTACGATTCCGCCGGCATCGCTGTGCTGGACAACGGCGCGATCCGCCGCCGCCGGGCGGAAGGCAAGATCGACAGGCTGCGCGAACTGGTGGCGGCGAAGCCGGTGGAGGGCGCTTCCGGCATCGGCCACACGCGCTGGGCGACCCACGGCGCGGCCAACGAAACCAATGCCCACCCCCATGCCACCGGCCGGGTCGCGGTGGTCCATAACGGCATCGTCGAGAACTTCCTGGCGCTGCGCGGCGAGCTCGAGGCGGAGGGCTGCGCCTTCGTCACCGAGACCGACACGGAAGCCGTGGCGCAGCTCATCACGCGCAATCTCGAACGGGGAATGGACCCCGTTTCCGCAACCGACGCGGCGCTGGAGCGGCTTGAGGGGGCGTTCGCGCTGGCCATCCTGTTCGCCGGCGAGCCGGACCTGATGATCGGCGCGCGGCGCGGCAGCCCGCTCGCC
Source organism: Alphaproteobacteria bacterium (assembly GCA_022826185.1). Classification (GTDB taxonomy): domain Bacteria; phylum Pseudomonadota; class Alphaproteobacteria; order Bin95; family Bin95; genus Bin95. The sequence continues at coordinate 4,719 of JAJDVH010000111.1, read as the reverse complement.
TTCGGGCCGGGCGAAGGCGAGATGTTCCTCGGCTCCGATGCTCTGGCGCTCGCGCCCTTCACGGACCGGATCGCCTTCCTCGAAGAAGGCGACCGGGCGGTGTTCACGCGCAGCGGGGCGGAGGTGCGCGGTGCCGGGGGCGGCGCGGTGGAGCGGCCGGTGCGCCGCAACCGGCTTGCGGGCGCAATGATCGGCAAGGGCAATTACCGCCACTATATGCAGAAGGAGATCCACGAGCAGCCGACCGTGATCGGCGATACGCTGCGCGCCCTCTTCAACCCGCTGACGCGCGCGGTTGCGCTGCCGGACCTCGGCATCGACCTCGCCTCCATCCCGCGCGTGACCGCATCGGCCTGCGGCACGGCCTATTATGCGGGCCTGATCGGCAAATACTGGCTGGAGAGCCTGGCCCGGCTGCCGGTCGATCTCGATATCGCCTCGGAACTGCGCTACCGCGAGCCGCCGCTGGAGCCAGGCGGCATGGCGCTCCTGATCTCGCAGTCGGGCGAGACCATCGACACGCTGGAGGCGCTGCGCTACGCGCGCCGGCAGGGCCAGCACACGGTCTCGATCGTCAATGTGGCGGAAAGCGCGATTGCCCGCGAGAGCGACGCCGTCGTCCATACGCTTGCCGGCCCCGAGATCGGCGTCGCCTCGACCAAGGCGTTCACCACCCAGCTTGTCGTGCTGGCGGCGCTGTCGATAGCTGCGGCGCTCGCGAGAGGCGCGATCGACGCAGCCGAAGCGGGGCGGCTGACCGAAGCGCTGCTGGAAGCGCCCTCGCGCACGGCGGACATACTGGAGCAGGACGAGGGCATCGAGGCGCTCGCGCACCGCATCGCGACCGCGCGCGACGTGCTCTATATCGGACGCGGCACGAGCTTCGCCATCGCGCTCGAAGGGGCGCTGAAGCTCAAGGAGCTTTCCTATATCCACGCCGCCGGACATGCCGCCGGCGAGTTGAAGCACGGGCCCATCGCGCTGATCGACGAGGAGGTGCCGGTCATCGCCATCGCGCCCTCGGACCGGCTGTTCGACAAGACCGCCTCCAACATCCGCCAGGTGGCGGCGCGCGGCGGGCGCGTGATCCTGATGAGCGATGCGGCCGGCATCGAGGCGGTCGGAGACCATGCCGAGGCATCCGTCGAAATGCCGGCGGTCGATCCCTTCGTCGCGCCCATCCTCTATGCGGTCCCGGTCCAGCTTCTCGCCTACCACACGGCGGTGGCCAAGGGCACGGACGTGGACCAGCCCCGCAACCTCGCCAAGGCCGTCACCGTCGAATAGCGGTCCTGCCGATCAGCAGGCAGACGGGCAGCATCGGCAGGATGCAGAACACCGCCATGGCGATGAAGCCGTCCTGGAAGCCCAGCATGTTCGCCTGCGCGGTCACCATGTGGCCCAGATAGTCGAGCGCGGCCTGTTCGCGCGCGCCGTCCGGCAGGCCGGCGCGTCCCAGCAGCCCGCCCACCCGGCCGAGAAGTTCGCGTGTGGCGTCGTTGCCCGCCGTCTGGGTCGCGGCGAAGGCGTCGCTGTGGTGGCCGATGCGCCGTTCCAGCACCACGACCAGGATGTTGATGCCGCAGGACCCGCCCAGCATCAGCAGCAGGTTCACGACGCCCGCCCCGCTGTCGAGCTGCCGCGGCTCCAGGGCGGCGAGCGCGGTGTTGTTGATGGCGGGCGTGACGAAGGCGACCCCGATCCGGTTCACCAGCAGGTAGCCCGCGATGGTCCAGAAGGCGGTGTCGCTGTCCGCGCCCGCCATCATCACCGCGCTCGCCATCGCCGCCACCATGCCGCCGACGACGATCAGCGGGGCGGGGTACCGGTCCGAAAGCCGGCCCGCCAGCGGCAGCAGCAACGCCGCCACGATGCAGCCCGGCAGCAGCAGCGACCCCGCCTCGGTCGCCGTCATGCCCGGCACGATCTGGCCGAAGACCGGGAAGATATAGACCGTGCCGAAGGAGGCGAAGGCGAACACGAAGCTGGTCGTCCCGGCGGCGGCGAAGCGCAGGTTCCGGAAGAGGCTGAGGTCGAGCAGGCTTGCGTTCGGCCGGCATTGCGAGAGCACGAAGCCCGCTCCGGTCACGACGAATCCGGCCCAGATCGCCAGCATGTAGTCGGAGAACCAGCCCTCCCGCTGGCCGGAGGCGATGCCGGTGGTGAGCAGGAAGATGGCGGCGGCGACGAGCGCGAAACCCAGCGCGTCGAAGGCCTCGGGCTGTGCGCGCTGCTCGCGTTCCGGGATGAAGATGAAGCCCAGCAGGAAGGCAAGCGCCGCGGCGGGCAGCGGCACGAGGAAGATGTAGCGCCATTCCAGCAGGTCGATGGCGAGGCCGCCGATCGCGGGGCCGAGTCCGAGCGCGAACACCACGCCCATGCTGAACAGGCCCATGGCGAGGCCGCGCCTGTCCGGCGGGAAGACCTGGAACAGCACCACCATGATGAGCGGCTGCACGATGCCCGAGGACAGGCCCTGGACGATGCGGCCGAACACGATCAGGCTGAAATTCGGCGCCCACCAGCAGATCATGCTGCCGACGCCGAACAGCACGAGCGAGAGCGCGAAGGCGTTGCGCTGGCCGATGCGCGCCACCAGCCAGCGGTTGAGGAGCAGGCTCGCCGTATTGGTGGCGAGGAAGGCTGTGGCAAGGAACTGCGCCCGGTCCTGCCCGATACCGTAAGCGCCCATGACATGGGGGATGGCGACATTCGCCATGGTGCTGGAGAACACCATGGTGAAGAACGCCAGCAGCCCCGTCGCCGTGACGAGCCAGATATGGAGCGGGCTGCGGTCCAAGGGAGGCGCTCCTGCCGGAAGCGGGAGGGGCAGGATAATAGGCCGCGCGAACCCGGTGGAAAGGCCGGACCGGCGCCTTGCGTCGTGATAGTCTCGCCGTTCCGGTCACGGTCCCTGTCCGGCCGGGACGGGCCGGAGCGGAAACCGAGCAGGGAGGACGGCGATGCTGGTGACACTCGGCGAGATGCCGGCGAGGGCCGCGGCGGCGTTCGGCGACAGGCCGGCGGTGATTTTCGAGGATGCGCCCTGCAGCTTCGAGGCGCTGGACAGGCGGGCCAACCGCTTCGCCAATGCGCTCGCGGCCGCGGGCATCGAGCCCGGCGACCGGGTGACGCTCTGCGCGCCGAATTCGTTCGACTGGATGGCGGCCTACTACGGAACGGCGAAGGCGGGCGCGGTGCTCAACCCGGTCACCGCCATGCTGACCGCAGGCGAGATCGGCTATATCGCCGGCAATTGCGGCGCGAAGCTGCTGCTGGCGGGGCCGGGCAAGGGGGAGGCCCTGTTCGAGGCGCTGGCCGGCACGGCCGTCGAGCGTGTCGTGCTTGCGTCGGACGAAGCGCCGGCCGGGGCGCAGACCTACGAGGCGTTCATCGCCAACATGCCGGACGAGTTCGAGCCGCGCCCGCGCGGGCTCGATGAGCTCGGCGCCATCGGCTACACCTCGGGCACGACCGGCCATCCGAAGGGCGCCATGATGTCGAACCGCGCCATCGCGGTCGGCACGGCCGGCACGGCGCTGATGCACGGCCGGACGGCGGCCGACACCACCGTGAGCGCGCTCCCGCTCTCGCATGTCTACGGCATGGCGGTGATGAATTGCGGCCTGCTCTGCGGCGCGACGATGGTGCTGCTGGAGCGGTTCGAGGCCGAAGCCATGCTGCGCTCGGTCGAGCGCTACCGCGCGACCATGCTGGAAGCCGTGCCGACCGGCTTCATGTACATGCTGGCCGACCCCGCCATGGGCAAATACGACCTGTCCAGCCTCGAGCGGATGACGACCGGCGGGCAGACCATCCCGCCGGCGACCGCCGCCGAGGTCGAGGAGAAGTTCGGCGCGACCCTGCTGGAGCTCTGGGGCATGACGGAGCTGGCCGGCCCCGGCACGACCCATGCTGCGGCCTGCGAACGCCGGCTCGGCTCCATCGGGGTGGCGCTGCCCTATGTGGAGGCGCGCATCGGCGCGCTTGAGGACAGTGCGGCGACCGCGCCGGTGGGCGAGCCCGGGGAATTGCTGATTCGCGGCCCCATCGCGCCCATGGGCTATTACGGCAACGAGGAAGCCACGAAGGAGGCCTTCGACGGGGACGGCTGGTTCCGCACCGGCGATGTCGCCACCCGGGATGCGGACGGGTTCCTGTGGATCGTGGACCGCAGGAAGGACATGATCAACACCGCCGGCTTCAATGTCTATCCGGCGGAGCTGGAGCGGGTGCTGGCCGCCCATCCCGATGTCTCGATGGCCGCCGTCGGCGGCGTACCGGACCGCGAGAAGGGCGAGCTCGCCAAGGCCTATATCGTGCCCCGGCCCGGCGCGGAGCCCACGGTGGACGGCATCATGGCCCACTGCCGCCGGCACCTCGCCCCCTACAAGGTGCCGCGCCAGATCCAGTTTGTCCCGGACCTTCCCGTCAACTCCACCGGCAAGATCCTGCGCCGCGAATTGCACACGATAGACGACGGCGCCTGACCGGTATGCCCGCCGACCCGCCTGCGGCGCGCGCCGCCAGGGCCGGGACGGCGGCGGGGAGACCCCCGGCGCAATGTCATGTTTTGTCGTAACAGCCCAGGAGGGGGTTGACGTTGGAATCGAAAAATGAGTCAACCTGTGGATGCGTGGTTCCGAGCCGTTTGACCCGTTGAGAGTGTCGGGGTCCGAGACTTCCGGGCAGAAGATCGCGCGTCTTGAGTTGGAGAAT
>JAJDVH010000247.1 GCA_022826185.1 Alphaproteobacteria bacterium | reverse complement strand
CATCCCCCGGCAGGAACCGCGCCTCAGGCGCAACCCATACCCCTGCGCCCTCAAACCGAAATACAAAACCCGCCACCGCCAACACCCAGCCGATTGCTAAACTTGGCCGGACGACGCTCGCGGTGAGAAATCCGGGCTAGAATCGGCGGACGGACACGGATCATCGCGCTTCTCGGCGTGCCGACGGCGACCTTCAAGTCGCCGCTCATCTACAACCCCTGGTTCCGGAGCCGGGGCATCGACTGCGTCATGGTGCCGATGGGCTGCGAGGCGGCGGATTTCGCGGCGTTCCTTCCGCTCCTCTTCCGCCTGCGCAACATTGCCGGCGCGCTCGTCACCATGCCGCACAAGGTGGCGGCCGCCGGCCTTCTCGACGAGACCGGCCTCGCCGCCGGCATCTGCGGGTCCTGCAACGCGGTGAAGCGGGACGGAAACGGCCGTCTGGTCGGCGACATGTTCGACGGAGAGGGCTTCGTCGCGGGCCTCCGCGGCAAGGGCCGCGAAGTCGCGGGGGCCTCGGCGCTGGTGACGGGGTCGGGCGGGGTCGGCTCCGCCATCGCAGCCTCGCTCGCGCGGGCCGGCGCGAAGCGCCTTGCTCTGTTCGACATTGACGGCGCGGCCTGCGAGAGGCTCGCGGGCCGGCTGCGCGCCAATTTCCCGGACCTCGTCCTCGAGACCGGATCGAACGACCCGCACGGCCACGACATCGTCGTGAACGCAACGCCGGTTGGCATGAAGCCCGGCGACCCCCTGTCTGTGGACGCGGAACGCATCGCGCCGGGCAGCTTCGTCGGCGACGTCGTGCTGGCAGAGGAGGAAACCCCGTTCCTCGCTGCGGCGCGCGCCAGGGGATGCCTGACCCAGGCCGGGATCGACATGGTCTTCGAGCAAATCCCGGCGCAACTGGAATTCTTCGGATTCCCCGCCGCAGGTCCGGAGGAGCTCCGCCGGCTCGCCGAACTCGACGATTGAAGGCAGCAAAACACCGGGGCCCGACCGGCTGCGACTCCGTGGCGGTCGCGCCATGTCTCGACCCGTGGGCCGGGAGCGCCTATCACGGCCTGTCCGGCTGTCCCGTAAAGTTTGATGTTTGCGCGCTTTCAGGCCCTGCCGCCAACCGCCCAGGGCATGTCCCTGATGCTTGTCACCACGCTCTGCTTCACGGCGATGCAGACGATGGTGCGGCTGATGGGCGAGGCGCTGCCGCCCTTCGAGGTCGCGTTCTTCCGCAACCTGTTCGGCCTGCTCGCGCTCGCGCCGATCTTCCTGCGCCACGGCATCGCGCCGCTGCGGACGAAGAGGCTGGGCCTCCACGCGCTGAGAGGCGCGGTGCAGGCGGGCGGGATGCTGGCCTTCTTCACCGGGGTCACGATGATCCCGCTCGCCGAGGTCACGGCGCTGTCCTTTTCCGCGCCGCTGTTCGGCAGCCTGCTGGCCGTCATCCTGCTGGGCGAGGTCATCCGCATGCGGCGGATCACGGCGCTCGTCCTGGGTTTCGCCGGCGTGCTGCTGGTGCTGCGCCCGGGCTTCGCCGAGGTCAGCACCGGCGCGCTGCTGATCGTCACCTCCTCGCTCACCTGGGGCATGGCGATCACGCTCATCAAGGTGCTGGCGAGAACCGAATCGAGCGTGACGCAGACTGTCTATATGGGCCTGTTCCTCACCCCGATCACCTTCTTCCCGGCGCTGTTCGTCTGGGAATGGCCCGAACCGGAGCATTACCTCTGGTTCGCGGCCATCGGGATCGTCGGCACTGTCGGGCACATCGCCTTCGCCCAGGCCGTCAAGCTGGCCGACTCGACGGCTGTGCTGCCGCTCGATTTCCTGCGGCTCATCTGGGCGAGCCTGGTCGGCTTCTTCCTTTTTGCCGAGATTCCCGATGCGCGGTCCTGGCTCGGCGGCGCGGTTATTTTCGCCTCGGCGACCTACATCGCCTTCCGCGAGAGCCGGCTGGCGCGGTCCGGTCGGACCCGCGATGCTTCCACCGACACTTGAACAAGTTTGCAAACGACCGTAAAATAACGAGTGTTTTGACACTTCGGAGTCATTCCGATGACGAGCGCAATACTGCGTTCCGAGCGACCGACAGTGCTCTCGCCCCGGCTGCGCCGCATCATCCGGCGGCTGGGCCTGAGGGCGCTCGGCAGCGTGCAGCTGGCCGTCGGGCTGGCGCTGGTGCTGGCGCTGGTCACTTACGACACGTCCGATCCGTCCGCCAATGTCGCCTCCGGCGGCGCGACCTCGAATGTGCTCGGCAGCGCCGGCGCCTGGGTCGCGGACTGGCTGCTGCGCGGCTTCGGCATCGCGGCTGCGGCTGCGGCCATTGCGCCGATCGCCTGGGGCTGCCGCGGGCTCAAGCTGAAGCGGACCCGGCGCACGGCCCTGCGCCTGGGCGCGCTGGTTCTCGTCCTGCCCTGCCTTGCCATGGGGCTCGCCGCGCTCCAGGGCCTCGGGGACTGGCCGCTTCTTGAGGGACCGGGCGGCGCCGTCGGAACGGTGCTGTTCCAGCACGCCGAGCTGCTGTTCGACAGTTCGGCGTGGGTGGTCCACATCGTCGGCCTGGGCGTCGGCGCGCTGCTCGCCGGCTGGGCGTTCGGCTTCGACCTGGAAGACTGGGCCTGGATCGGCGCGGGCGTGCTTGCCGCGGGACGGGGACTGCGCCGCGTTGCGGGCCTGCTTCCGCTGCCGTCGGTGAGCCTCTCCGGCCATATCCGGAAGCCGGAAAACCCCCAGCGCACCCGCCGCCGTACGGCGCCGGCGCTGCGCCAGGCTGCCGTCGAGGAGGACGATATCGCGCCGGTGGCGGCCGAAGAGGTCCCCCCGGTGCCGCCGCCGCCCGCGCCGGAGCAACCGCAGCAGCAGCCCCGGCGCCGGAAGCGCGGCCCCGCCGTCCAGCAGCGCAGGCTGCCGCTCGACGACGGCTATGTCGCGCCGCCCGTCGAACTGCTGCAATTGCCCGCGCCCGACGCCGAGCGCGGCATGCCCGACGCCGAGGCGCTGGAGCGCAACGCGGCCTTGCTGATGTCGGTGCTGGAAGACTTCGGCATCGGCGGCGAGGTCGTCGCGACGCGCCCCGGCCCCGTGGTAACCCTGTACGAGTTCGAGCCGCAGGCCGGGATCAAGTCGTCGCGGGTCATAGGCCTTGCGGACGACATCGCCCGCTACATGTCCGCGGTGTCGGTGCGCGTGGCCCTCGTCCCCGGCCGCACGGTGATCGGCATCGAAATGCCGAACCGGACCCGCCAGACGGTGTTCATGCGCGAACTGATCGAGACCGACGCCTACGAACTTTCCATGGCGGACCTGCCGTTGATCCTCGGCAAGGATATCGGCGGGGCCCCGAAGGTCGCCCAGCTGGAGCGGATGCCCCACCTGCTGATCGCCGGCACGACGGGCTCCGGCAAATCGGTGGCGATCAACACCATGATCCTCTCGCTGCTTTACAAGCTGCCGCCGGAACGCTGCCGGCTCATCATGGTCGATCCGAAGATGCTGGAGCTCTCCGTCTATGAAGGGATTCCGCACCTGCTGACGCCGGTCGTCACCGACCCCAGGAAGGCCGTCGTCGCGCTTAAATGGACCGTGCGCGAGATGGAGAACCGATACCGGGCGATGTCCGCGCTCGGGGTGCGCAATATCAGCGGCTACAACGCGCGCATTGCCGAGGCGCTCAAGCAGGGCGAGACCCTGACCCGCCGGGTGCAGACCGGCTACGACCCGGAGACGGGCGCGCCGGAGTTCGAGGACCAGCCGCTCGACATGCGGCCCCTGCCCTTCATCGTCGTGGTGATCGACGAGCTCGCCGACCTCATGCTGGTCGCGCGCAACGACATCGAGACCGCGATCCAGCGCCTGGCCCAGATGGCCCGGGCCGCCGGCATCCACCTGCTGATGGCGACCCAGCGCCCCTCCGTCGATGTCATCACCGGCACGATCAAGGCGAATTTCCCGACCCGGATCAGTTTCCAGGTCACCTCCAAGATCGACAGCCGCACCATTCTGGGCGAGGGCGGCGCAGAGCAGCTTCTCGGCCAGGGCGACATGCTGTTCATGGCCGGCGGCGGACGCATCGCCCGCATCCACGGTCCCTTCGTCTCGGACGAGGAGGTCGAGGACGTCGTCGCCCATCTGAAAACGCAGGGAACGCCCGACTATCTCGACGCCATCACCGAGGATGAAGATGTCGCCGCCGGAATACCGGGGTTCGAAACGGGCGAGGGAGACTCGGCCGAAGACGGCCTGTACGACCGCGCCGTGGCCTTCGTCGCCCGCGAACGAAAGGTGTCGGTCAGCCTCATCCAGCGCCATCTGCGCATCGGTTACAACCGGGCGGCGCGCATCGTCGAGGAGATGGAGGCCCAGGGCGTCGTCAGCGGGCCCAACCACCATAACAAGCGCGAGGTGCTGGTGGGCGGCCATGTCGATTGACGGTTTGCGCCGGGCCGCAGCGGCGGCGCTGCTTTCCATCGCACTCGCATCGCCGGCCGCGGCCGACAGCGCCGCGCTCGACGATGGCGACCTCGTCGCGATTGCCCGCGCGGAAGCCTATCTCAACGGGCTGACCACGCTGCAGGCGCGCTTCGTCCAGCTCGATTCGTCGGGCGAGGCCACGACCGGAATGCTTCTTGTCAAGCGTCCCGGACGGCTGCGCTTCGAATACGATCCCCCGACCCCGATCCTGCTGGTGTCGCCCGGCTCCGACCTCATCTATTACGACCGCGACCTCAAGACGGCGACCCGCCTCGACTGGGAGGATACGCCCGCCTGGTTCCTGCTGGCGGACAGGGTGTCGCTCTCCCCCGGCGGCCCTTACCGGGTTGTCGATGTCCAGCGCTCTCCCGGCCTGCTCGTCTTCACGGCCGTGGACGCCGACGCTCCGGAAGACGGCCGCATCGCCGTCATGTTCGCGGACCGGTCCGGGGAGCTGAAGCTGTCGGGCTGGGTTGCGGTGGACGCGCTCGGCCAGCCGACCCGCATCACGCTCTTCAACGTCGCGACGAACCTGCCCGTCGACAATAAAGCCTTCGTCTTCGACGAACCCCTCGACGCGCACGAAAGGCAGGATCCCTGACGCGAACGCCGGTCGCCGGAAGTTCAATGGCGTAGTTTTTCTGTTGTGCTAAACTTGACGGCGTTGGTTCCGGAACGGGGTTCAATGTCATGGCGCTTTCCGAGGCGCTCGACCACACCGACGCTTGGCGGGAGCGGATCAAGGCGGACCTCGCCGCACGGATCGAGGCCGGAGCAACCCTGTACGGCGTCCGCGAGGACGGCTGTTTCGTGGCGCGCAGCAAGTCGGGGGACCGCGTCATCTCTCGAAAAGGCGAACCTGTTCCGCACCCTGACGACTGCTGAAGCCGGAGACGGGAACCCTGCCGACATTGTTCATCGTCGCGGGTCCTAACGGCTCCGGCAAATCGACCCTTACCAAGTCCGCTCGATTCCGGCGGGCTCGGGTTCTGGACCCCGATGCAGTCGCCCGCGAAATCTCGCCCGACAATCCTGCTTTGGCGGCAGTCGTTGCAGGCCGAAAAACCGCGCAAATGCGCCGTGCAGCAATCGCTGCGGGCGAGACCCTGGTTCAGGAAACCACTCTCTCAGGCCGGGACACGCTGCGGTTGATGCGAAACGCCCGCGAGGCGGGCTATCGTGTCGAGTTGCACTATGTCCGGCTCCAATCGGCCGAAGTCAGCCTGCGCCGCATTCATTGTCGTGTGCTGGACGGCGGTCACGACGTACCTGAAGCGGATGTGCGGCGACGATTCGCCCGCTCACTGGCGAACCTGCCTCAGGCCATGGCCTTGGCGGACGAAACCCGGTTCTACAGCAATGACGACGTTATGGACCCCTGCCGTGAAGTCGCCGTCTTCCCGGACGGGCCGCCGCCGCGCTGGGTTGCCGAGGCTTGTCTGGCGGCCCTTCTTTCGCCGGAAGCGGAAGGCGGTTGAAACCGCGCGCCGGGCGGCGAATAATCCGGGAAAGCCGGCCGCGACGGAGCTATGCCCGATGCAGACACTGACGCCCGAACAACGACGCAACTGGAATATCGACGGCTACCTGCTGGTCGAAGGAGCGTTGTCGCCCGACCAGGTGGCCCTGTTCTCGGACAGGATCGACGAGGTCCGCAAGCGTCCGGGCTACGAGCCGCTGTCGGGCATGCTGCCGCGGGGCCATTACGGCTGGGTCGAGCAATGCGCGGACCAGAACCCGGAAGCCTTCATGGACCGGCGCGACCTACTCTCCTACGACCAGTCCTTCATCGACCTCATCGACCATGCGCCGGTGTTCGACCTCATCGTCGATATCATGGGCCCGAACCTCGCCTTCAGCATGTCGCAGGCGATCGTGCGCGCCTCGGGCGACGGGTTCGAGGGCTTCACCCACACCGATGGCGGCGAGGGCCAGCGCGAAGTGCGGGTGACCGAGACCAGCCGGCCCATCGCGGTCAAGGCGCTCTACCTGCTGACCGATGTGGAAGGCCGCGACGCCGGCAATTTCACCGTGTTCCCCGGCAGCCACATGCGCCCCTTCCCCTGGGACCGCCAGCCGCCGCTGTCGCCGCAATCGCCGGGCGTGGTGCATCTCGAAGGCAAGGCGGGCGACTGCTTCATCTTCTCCCATGCCCTCTGGCACGGGCCGGCGCCCAACAAGTCGGGCCGCGCGCGCAAGACCCTGCTCTACAACTATTCGCAGATGTTCATGCGCGCCTACGACTATAACGGCTCGCATCCTCTGACCCAGCGCGCCACGCCGCGCCAGCGCCGCCTGATGGGCGACCTCGGCTACGATTTCCGCCCCGGCAGCTACTTCTATGTGCCGGACGACCAGACGGAGGTCATCACGGGCCGCAGCGAAGCGGCAGCCGCAGCCGAATAGGACGGGGCGGCGGGGACGGCTCAGAAGGCCGTGAAATACTCCGCATGCTCCCATTCCGAGACCGTCATCAGGTAGCGGTCCCATTCGGCGCGCTTGAGCCGCGTCAGGTAAGACACGAAATCGTCCCCGAGCGCGGCGCGATACATCTCCGACGTCTCGAAGCGCTCGATGGCGGCCAGCAGGCTCACAGGCAGGCGCTCCGCGCCCTCGTCATCATACGGGTCGGTCAGGGGCGGCGGCGGGGCCAGCCCGTTCTCCAGCCCGTCCAGCCCCGACAGGATCTGGAAGGCGAGCGCGAAATAGGGATTCGCGGTGCTGTCGGGCGCGCGGTTTTCCACCCGGCTGGCCGGGTCGCCGGGGGCCGTGAGCGCCCGCAGCATGGCGCCGCGATTGTCCCCGGCCCAGCCGATGCGGTCGGGGGCCAGCAGGTAGGCCGTGTAGCGCTTGTAGCCGTTCACCGTGGGCGTCGTGGCGATGCAGGAGGCCGCGGCATGGCGCAGCAGCCCGGCGATCCAGCCGCTTGCCGCGGGCGTGAGCGCGCCGTCCGGCCCGGGAATGAACAGGTTCCGCCCGTCCGCATCGGCGAGGGACTGGTGGATGTGCCAGCCATTGCTGGCGGCGTTCGGCAGCCGGGGCCGGGCCATGAAGGAGGCGAGGAGCCCCTCGCGGTGGCAGACCTCCTTCGCCAAGGTGCGGAAATTGACGGCCATGTCCGCAATCGTCATCGGGTCGGCGTGGGAGAAGGTGAACTCGAACTGGTTCGGCCCCATCTCGATCTCGACGCTGCGCACCGGCATGCCCATTGACTGCGCCGCGCGGCGGAGCCTGTCGAGAATCGCCTCGGCCTCGCCGTAACGGGTCTCGGTCAGATACTGGTAGCCCTGGTTCAGGGCGCGCGTCACCGGAGGGCGGCCGGGCATGGTGGCGTCGGCATGTTCGAGCGCCGGGTCGACGACCTCGAAGATCTGGAACTCCACTTCCAGCCCCACGACCGCCTGCATGCCCCGTTCCGAGAGCCTGTCGCAGGCGGATTGCAGGATCCGGCGCGAGGCGAAGGCGACGGATTCTCCCGAGGTCAGCGCCACGTCGCAATGGATCAGCGCCGAGTGCGGCGACCAGGGCAGCGTGCGGAAGGTGTGCGGCAGCGGCGTCAGCAACAGGTCGCCCGCTCCCAGCATCGGCGCATCGCCGCCTTCGGACCAGACGGGAAACACGGTCCGGTGCGAGACGTCCTTGAGCAGCAGGGTCGAAGGGACGCGAATGCCCGAGGCGAAGGCGTCCGTCAGCGCTTCGGCGGTAATCGTCTTGCCGCGCAATATGCCGTGAGGATCGACGAGGACCGTGCGGACGGTCTCGATCCCCTCGGCCTCGACCAGCGCAACGATCTCCGCCGCGCGGGCGATGTCCTCCTCCGAAAGCGCCCCGGACCGCGCGAGCGCGCCTGACCGGATCCTGTCTTCGGCGCTGCCCATTCCCGCCTAGACCGAGGCGTCCCAGGGGCATGCGCCGCGGCGCTCCAGGTCGGCGCGCATGCTGGCCGCTTCCCAGTCGGCGGTGTCGGCAATCGCGTCGTTCGACAAGGGCCCGACAATCCCGGACACATCGGCGCCGCCGCGCATCGGCAAGGCCGTCTCGTCGCCCCCGGCCAGACTGTCGATCGCCGCTCTCAGCATCCTGCGATACCGGACGATGCCTATGTCGGTGCTGCCCAGATGCTCTTCGGTGCGGTCCTGGACCGGCCCCATGCCCTCGACCGCCCATTGGTCGTGCACGTTGATATCGAAGCCCATGCCGGTCCAGGTCCGGGCGGCCTGCTCTTCCGGACTGTACCCGTAGTCGTTCCGCCTGTTCTTCAGCGGCGCATAGTCGGGCAGGCTGTGCTCCTTCAGCCGCTGCCCGCGCATCAGCTCCTTGTCGACCGGTCTGTCGAAGCTGGTGAACAGCGAGTACCAGTAGCAGGTCTCGTCATCGACCGGCACATGCCACTGGGTGATCGTCATCTCCCGGCTCATCGGGATGCAGATCGCGCCCGGAAAGATCTGGTTGGTGACGCGCACATGGGTCAGGCCGCCCGCCATGTGCCGGAGCGCGGTCAGCCTGAGGCCGAAACCGGTCTCCTCCACCCGGATTTCGGGACGCGGATAGTCCCGCAACAGCCGGGTCATGGGGATGTTGGCGCCGGCGGCCGCGCTGTCGCGGAACTGCCTGCCATAGCCTTCCTCCGGGTCCTCGTCCTCCAGGAAGCGATGCAGGAACGAGGCGTGCGCCGGGTCGATGCCGATCTCCAGCGCCTGCAGCCAGTTGCACTCCCACAGGCCCTTGAACGCGAACACATGGGAGTCCGGCGCCCGGAAGCAGTCGAAATTGGGAAAGGCCGGCGGCTCGCCGGGACCCAGATAGGCGAAGACGATGCCGTTCTTCTCGACGACCGGATATGAGACCGCCCTGATCCGCTTGTGCATCTCCGAGCCCTCGGGCTCGCCGGGCTGTTCGAGGCACCGGCCGTCGCGGCCGTAGAGCCAGCCGTGGAAGGGACAGCGCAGGCCGTTGTCCTCCCGGCGGCCGAAACAGAGGTCCGCGCCCCGGTGCCGGCAATGCCGTCCGATCAGCCCGAGTTCGCCCTCATCGTCGCGAAACAGCACCAGCCGTTCGCCCAGAAGCGTCACCGGCGCGACCGGACGCCCGCCCTCCAGTTCGACGCCGAGGGCGGCCGGCTGCCAGTAGCGGCGCAGCACCTCGCCGGCGGGGCTGCCCTTGCCGGTGCGGGTGAGCCGGTCGTTGAGTTCCTGGCCGATCATGGTCCGGCTCCCGCAATTGCGGACACCGGCCCGCGCCGGTCCGCAGGCGCGGCCAGGCACGCCTTGAGCGGGGTGTCCGGGTCCGACGCGGCGAACCTGTCGAAGCTGCCGGACTCTCCGATCAGCCGGCGCGAGGCCATATGGTCGGCAACCGCATTGACGGAATGGACGGCGACGAGGCGGTCGCCGAGCGTCTCGATCAGGCTGAAACTGCCGCTTTCGGTGGAGCCGCGAAGCGTGAACCCGCTGCCGGGAACCGAAAGGCCCGCCATCTGGAGCTTCATGTCGAACTGGTCGCTCCAGAACCACGGCACCGGGTCGTAGGAGCCGCCCTGCCCGGCGATCTGCGCGGCGACCGCCCTGCCCTGGTCGACGGCGTTCTGCACGGATTCGAGCCTGACGCGGCTGCCGGCGACGGGCAGATCGAATGCCGTGCAATCCCCTATCGCGTATACGTCCGGAAGCGTCGTCCGCATGGCCCCGTCCACGAGGATGCCGCCCATCGCCGTGCCGGCCCCGGCCTCCGCTGCCAGGCGGATCTCGGGCGCGTTTCCCACACCCACCAGGACAAGCTCGGCTGTCAGGCTGGCGCCGCTGGAAAGCTCGACCGAGGCGATCCGGCCGCGCTCTGCGGCGATCCTGTCAATCTGCGCGCCGAGGTGGATGCGCACGCCCTCGGCGCGGTGCCGTTTGCAGATATATTCGGACAGGGCCTCGGGAATCGCGCGCGCCAGCAGCCGGTCCTGCATTTCGACGACATCGACCGCAAGCCCCAGCTTGCGCGCCGTCGCGGCGACTTCCAGCCCGATGAAGCCGCCGCCGACAACGACGAGCTTCGCTCCGGGGGTCAGCGCATCCTGCAGCGAAAGCGCGTCCTGCATGGTCCGGAGGGTGAAGACATTGTCATATTCGAAACCGGCAAGCATCCGCGCGCCGGCTCCGGTGGCGATCACGGCCTTGTCGTAGGACAGGGTTCCGTCGGCCAGCTTCACCTTCCTCGATGCGGCATCGAGCGCGCAGGCGCAGGTTCCGAGCATGAACTCGATCCCGTTGCGGTCGAAATAGTCGGGACCGCGAAGCGCGACCTGCTCCGGCCGCTTCTCGCCCGCCAGCATCGCCTTCGACAGGGGCGGCCGGTGATAGGGCGCGCAGGCCTCGTCGCCAATCAGGCGGATCGGCTCCTGGTAGCCCGCCTGGCGCAGCGAGACGGCGGCCTGGACCCCGGCGTGACCGGCGCCGACGATGACGGCGCCCGACATCAGATCTGCACGCGCGGCAGCTCGAACACCGCGCCCTCCAGCGACGGCTCCAGCTCTATCTGGCAGGAAAGCCGGCTGTTGGCGCGCCTTTCGTCCGCGGCGAAGTCCAGCATGTCCTTCTCATATTCGTCTTCCGCCGGCCCGACGCCTTCCGGGGCGTACACATGGCAGGTCGCGCAGGCGCAGGCGCCGCCGCATTCGGCCTCGACCCCCGGCACGTCGTTCATGATGGCGGTCTCCATCACGGTCGTGCCCGGCGCGCCGCTCACATGGAACACCTCTCCGTCGGCCGTCCTGAAGACGATATTGATTTTATCGGTCATGGCGGCCGGCCCCCGGAGACTGATCGGGTCTGGATGTTAGTGCGTAGGAGGTCTTCCGGCCAAGCCGGGGACAGGTTTCGGAGAGGGTTCGACCACTGAGTCAGCGGGCAGGCGAACGCAACTGCCGGAGGATGTGCCTGGCCAGCCGGTCCTTGATTTCGCGGCGACGCGGAACCGGCTGGGAAACGCCGGTATCGGGGTTCCGGTACCAGTCATGCTTTCCGCCGCGCCGTATCAGGACGCCTCCGGCTTCCCCGATCTTCCTGAGCAGCTCGGTCCGCTTCACGCCACCGCCAGATCGGCGATGCGGCGGATTCCGGGCAGATCGCCATCCGTCAGATCGGCATACAGATCCCTCAGATGCGCCTTGAGGTCATCCAGGGTCTCACCCTGGGTCCAATAGTCCGGAAACTCCTGAAGGTAGCCGAGCCATGCATCCTCCTCCTGCCAATATACGAACTTGGTCATCTCCGCGGCTCCCGAAGTAGCGGGCGGTGCGATCCAGAGTCTCCAACCTAGCGAAGCCCGGGGCTGGCTTCAACAAAGCGTTCGGGCAGCGTGTCAGCCGCTTCGCTTCCTCGACCGGCTCGGCGTCAGCCTTCGAAGGCGACGAAGGTCCTGAGTTCGATGCTCTCGCGCGGCGGCGCGGCGGGGTCCTGGTCCGGCAGGGCGAAGGCGCCGTGGGGCGTGTAGCGGGCGCGGCCGTCGTCCAGGCTGTCCCAGCCCTTGATGAGCAGCACCTCACCGCGCTCCATCTGCGGCGCCCAGTACCAGCGATGCGCGGGCGAGAAGGCGAGCTGGTAGATTTCGCCCACCCGGTCGGGAAAGACCTGGTCGGTTGCGACAAGGTCCTCCTTCGGGACGCTGCCGGCATCGGCCAGCGCGAGCGGCGAGCGTTGGACCGGCCCGCGAATCGGCCGCCAGACATTGATCTGCACGATCCGCCCGCCCGATCCCAGCACCCTGTCTACCGTCTCACCGCCCAGCACGTCGCGGGCGCGCTTCGGCCCCGAGTCGTCGGTATAGTCCACATGCACCCGGGCCGCCGGCATGCGCATGCCGTCCGGGTTGGCGGCGCCCGCGCCGGCATCCGAACGCCGCGTGCGGTCGAACACAACGGCGATGTCCGCGCCCGTCAGGCGTTTCAGCAAGTCCCCGGTCTCGCGGTCATAGGCGCTGGCGGGCGCCCCGTCGTCATACAGGTTGTCCACCGCCGTCTCGTGCCGGTGCAGCTCGAAGCCCGTCGCGTCCAGGGACAGCCGGTCGGCGTCGGCGCGCATGTCGTGGATCGCGACCGGCCGGTCTTCGCTGCCGAAATGGTATCTGGGCAGGCCGCCGGTGATTCGCGAACTCTCGAACCAGGGCTTGGCGTCCTGGCGGATCGTGAAGGTGAGGTCCGCAACGACCCGGTTCAGGCTGTGGGCGTCCGGCATGGCGGCAGCGCAGCTCCTTTACGTCTGTTGCTTGAGGGGCGACATTCGGGCCTGTGTAAGTGGGCCGAATCCGGCGGACGGTCAAGACCGCCGGGGGCGGGAGAGGGAAGGAGCTTCCATGCGACTCGAAGGCAAGACGGTTCTGGTGACGGCCGCGGGACAGGGCATCGGCCGCGCCATCGCGCTGGCGGCGGCGGCGGAGGGCGCGCGGGTCGTGGCGACCGACATCGCGCCTGAAAAGCTCGCGGACATCGGCGGCGGCATCGAGACGCACCCGCTCGATGTGACCGACGGGGCGGCGGTGACGGCGTTCGCCGGGCGGCTCGGGCGGGTGGACGCGCTCTGCAATGTCGCCGGCTTCGTCCATCACGGCACCATCCTGGAGGCGACGGAAGCGGAGCTCGATTCCGCCTTCGACCTCAATGTGAAGTCGATGTTCCGCACCATCCGGGCCTTCCTGCCCGGCATGACGGCGGCGGGCCGGGGCTCCATCGTCAACATGGCCTCGGTCGCGTCCAACCTGAAGGGCGTGCCCTTCCGCGCGGTCTATTCCACCACCAAGGCGGCGGTGATCGGCATGACGCGCGCGGTCGCGGCCGACGCGATCTCGACCGGCGTGCGCTGCAACGCGATTGCGCCCGGCACCGTGCAGTCGCCCTCGCTCGACGAGCGCATCGCCGCCTTCGACGACCCCGTGCAGGCGCGCCGGGACTTCATCGCCCGCCAGCCGCTCGGCCGCCTCGGCACGGCGGAGGAGATCGCCGCGCTCGCCGTCCACCTCGCCGCCGACGAAAGCGCCTACACCACCGGCGCCGTCTTCATCGCCGACGGCGGCATCACCCTGTAGGGAAGCGTGGCGCGCGCCGGCCGGCGGGACTCCGGCGTGGAGTGGGCCCCATGGGCCGGACAGTATCAAGCGGCCTTTTTGACAGGGTTGGGTTGTTGTTTTTCCTCGAAGCGGTTCGGGCTGAGATATCCGAGGGCGGAGTGCAGTCTTCTGTTGTTGTAGGCGTCGATGAAGCGGG
>JAJDVH010000190.1 GCA_022826185.1 Alphaproteobacteria bacterium | reverse complement strand
GTCATGAGGTGTCATGTTCTGTCATGCGATGTCATGTTCGCCATGCCCCCGCCGACGTTTTGCCGTCCCGTTCCTGCATATCGCGCCTCCCTTGGCACTTCGTTCCGATCCGGTTCGTTCGTCCCGCCGCCGCCCGGCGCGGCGGAACCCTGTTTCCGCGCGTATCGCCTGTGCGCCCGTGCGCGGGCGCGGGCGGGTGTCGGCGCCGGCGCGGTTCGCGCACCTGATTGCGCGCGCGAGACGGCGCACGCACCTCGCCCGTCCGTTCCCGCCGGGGTCTTTTTCGCGGCCCCCGGCCATCGCTTTCTGCAGAAACGCCGAAAGGCGGCCCCGGAAGCCGCCTCTCTCTACTTTCATCATACACCATACCGCCAAATGTCAAGCCCGCCCGGGAACAAAAAATGAAAGCTCCGGACATTTTTCACGAAATGCCGGCGGAAACGAGGTCCGAACCCGTCACAGCCTCCGCAGGCGCTCGAAGCGGTGCAGCATGAAGGCCGTGCCGATGGCGGGGGCGGCGAGATTGACGAACGGCACGGTCATCAGCCAGGCGACGACGATGCCCGCGAGCCATATCCGGTAACGGTATCGCCGGCGGAGCGCGCGCGCCGCCTCCGGGTCGAGACGGCGGAGCGCGGCGGCCTCGAAATATTCCCGCCCGCAGAGCCAGCCGTTCCCGAGCCAGAAGAGCAGCAGGCCCAGCGGCGGCATGAAAAGCCAGACCGGCAGCAGCAACAGGTTCAGGCCGAGCGCCGCGCCGACGAAAAAGAGCGTCTGGCGAAGCGTCTCGCCCCAGCCCTGCGCGTTGGGGGCCCCGAGATTCGGATAGTGCCGGGCTTCGACCGCGCGCGCCGCGCTCTCCAGGAAAAGCCCCTGCAGCGCGGCGGCGGCGGCCGGGAACAGCATGGCCGCGGCCGCGAAGGCGGCGACCCCGCCGGCGAGGCCCGCCGCAATGTCCAGCCAGCCGATGCCGGTGAGTCCGCCGAGCGCCCAGCCGGCGCCGGCCGCGAGCAGGGCCAGCAGCAGCGCGGCCAGCAGGCAGGACAGCAGCACGACGCGCCGGAAGCGCCGGTCGGAAAGCTGCGCGAAGGCCTTGAGGAGGTCCGAGATCACGCCGCGCCGCCTTCCTCCAGCCCGTAGGCGCGGGCGAGCAGCCGGATCGGATGCTCCACCGTCCGCGCCGCCCCGCCGGGAGCGAGCCGCGCCATGCCCTGCGCGATATGCAGGGCGGCGAGCGGGCATTCGGACGCGACATGGCCGCCGGATTCGAGCGCGCGCCGGGCCGCCGGGCGGCCGAGACGGAGCGCGGTCTCGAAATTGTCCTTGAGGCAGCCCCAGGCGCCGCCATGGCCGGAGCAGCGCTCGATGATCTCCACTTCCGCGCCGGGAATGAGCGCCAGCAGTTCGACCGCCTTGCGGCCCATGCCCTGCGCGCGGGCATGGCAGGCGACATGGACCGCGACCGGCCCGTCGAGCGGGGCCAGTCCCTCCGCCAGCCCCTCGCGCCCGGCAATGTCCACGACATATTCGCTGAGATCGAACACCGAGTGCGCGAGGCAGGCTACGTCCTCATTGCCGGGCAGGATCGACGGCCACTCGGATTTCAGCATCAGCGCGCAGGACGGCATCAGCGCGACAATGTCGTAGCCCGCATCGGCGGCCGCCAGCAGCTCGCCGGCGATTCGCCCCGCGCGCCGGGCCGCGCTTTCGATGTCGCCCTGCTCCAGTTGCGGCATGCCGCAGCAGCCGGGATGGAGGATGCGCGTGTCCACGCCGTTCCGGGCGAGCACGGCGCGGGCGGCGAGCCCGGTCTCCGGATTGTTGTAGTTGCCGAGGCAGGTGGCGTAGAGCACGGCCTTCCGCCCGAAGGCGGGCGCGGCCTCGTTCAGTACCGGCGCGCCCGCCATGGCGCGTTGCTCCAGGCTCTCATGGTGGAAGCGCGGCAGCGCGGCCTCGCGGTGGACGCCCGCCAGGCCCTCGACCAGCGCGCGCACGGGCTCGTTCGCCGTATCCAGCGCCCAGTTGGCGAGCGGGGCCGCCATGCCGGCGAGGCGGCCATTGCGGTCGGTCGCGGCGATCTCGCGGTCCTCGAAGCGCCGCTCGCCGCGCCGGAACTCCGCCGCCCGGTGGCGCAGCATCAGGCGCGGGACATCCACCTCCAGCGGGTGCGGCGGCACATAGGGGCATTCGGTCCGGAAGCACATGTCGCAGAGCGTGCAGGCATCCGCGACTGCTTTGAAATCCGCGGAATCGACCGTGTCGAGCGCCGCCGACGGCGCCCTGTCGACCAGATCGAACAGCCTCGGAAAGGCGTCGCAGAGGCCGGAGCAGCGCCGGCAGCCGCTACAGACGCCGAACGTCCGCCGCAATTCGGCGTCGATGGCGGCCGGGTCGCCGAATTCCGGCGTGTCCCAGGCCAGCGGGCGGCGCATGGGCTCGATCCCCATTTCCAGAAATGCGGGCGAGTCTATGGGACCGCCGCCGATAGTCCAGCCGGCGCGGCCTACCGGCGCGGAAAGTTGGGCCGGTCGGGGCCGTAATGCTCCGCCAGATAGTCGAGGATCACCGCGAGCGCGCCGTCGTCTATCGGCTCCATCTCCTGCTCCTCGACCATCCACACCATGACCCAACTTCAACAGTGCCGTTTAAAAGTATTCGATAGAACAGGGGGTTACGCCGGCGTCGCCGGTTGTATGCACTACATTTTGGGGGATTGAGGGTCAGGCGTGGTGTTCGCGCGCGTTGGGCGGCAGCGCGATACCGG
>JAJDVH010000116.1 GCA_022826185.1 Alphaproteobacteria bacterium | reverse complement strand
CAAGGGCTCGTTCAATGTGGCGCGCAATGCGGCGGACCATTTCCGGGCGCAGGAATCGGGGGCGATGGTGCATTTCACCTCGACCTCGGGGCTGATCGGCAATTTCGGCCAGGCGAACTATGCGGCGGCGAAGATGGGGATTGTGGGGCTGTCGAAGTCGATCGCGCTCGACATGCAGCGCTTCAATGTGCGCTCCAACTGCATGTCGCCTTTCGCCTGGACCCGCATGATCGAGACCATTCCCGCCAGCACGCCGCAGGAGTTGGAGCGGATCGAGAAGCTGAAGACGCTGCAGCCCGCGCAGATTGCGCCGATGGTGGTCTATCTGCTCTCCGACCTTGCAAGCGGCGTGACGGGGCAGATCTTCGCCTCCCGGCGCAACGAGCAGTTCATCTTCAACCAGCACCGCCCGGCGCGCTCCGTCCACCGGGGCGAGGGCTGGTCGCCGGCCGACATCCACGAGCACGCCATGCCGTCCCTGAAGGCGGCGTTCTCGCCCCTCGACCGGGACGGCGACGTGTTCTACTGGGACCCCGTCTGACAGAAGACGGCGGACCCGCTTTGCGAAACCGGCCGGGAAGGGAGCCGGCATGTTCGACGAGATGACCGGCGAAGGCGCGGGCATCAGGGCGCCTTACAGCGAGATCGCCGCCTGGATCGAGGCGAGTGGCCTCGACACGCTCCACCGGCACACGGCGGAGGCGGAGGATGTCTTCCGCCGCGTCGGCATTACCTTCGCCGTCTATGACGAAGGCGGCGATCCGGAACGCCTGATCCCCTTCGACCTTATCCCGAGGGTATTCGCCGCCGACGAGTGGCGCCGGCTGGAGCGCGGCATCCGCCAGCGGGCGCTCGCGCTCAACGCCTTTCTCCAGGACATCTATCACCGCGGCGAAATCCTGCGCGCGGGCATCGTTCCGGAGCGGCTGGTTTACCGGAACGCGGCCTTCGAGCCGGCGATGGTCGGGGTCAACCCGCCGGGCCGCGTCTATTCCCATGTGGTCGGCATCGACATCGTGCGCACCGGCGAGCAGGAATTCCAGGTGCTGGAAGACAATTGCCGCACGCCCTCCGGGGTCAGCTACATGCTGGAGAACCGCGAGTGCATGATGCGGACCTGCCCGGAGCTCTTCCGCGGCGGCAATATCGAGCCGGTCGATGTCTATCCGGAGGAACTGCGCCGGACACTGGAGGAAGTGGCGCCGCCGGCCTGTTCCGGCGACCCCGTCATCGCGCTGCTGACGCCGGGGCCCTTCAACTCCGCCTATTACGAGCATTCCTTCCTCGCCGACCTGATGGGCATCGAGCTGGTCGAGCCGCAGGACCTGTTCGTGGACGAGGGCCTGTGCTGGATGCGCACCACGCAGGGGCCCCAGCGCGTGGACGTGCTCTACCGGCGCATCGACGACGCCTTCCTCGACCCGCTCTCCTTCCGGCCCGACAGCCTGCTCGGCGTCCCCGGCCTGTTCAGCGCCTACCGGGCCGGCGGCGTGACGCTCTGCTCGGCGCCGGGGACCGGCATCGCGGACGACAAGGAAGTCTATGTCTATGTGCCGGAGATGATCCGCTTCTATCTCGGCCAGGAGCCAATCCTGCAGAACGTGCCGACCTGGCGCTGTTCGAACGATGAGGAACGCGCATATGTGCTGGAGCGGCTGGACGAGCTGGTGGTGAAGGAAGTGCATGGCTCGGGCGGCTACGGCATGCTGATCGGGCCGCATTCCAGCGCCGCCGAGCGCGCCGAATTCGCGGAGAAGATCAAGCGCGACCCGGAGGGCTTCATCGCCCAGCCGACCCTAGAGCTCTCCTCCTCGCCCTCGCTCTCCGAAACGGGCGTCGCCGGCCGGCATGTCGATTTCCGGCCCTATTGCCTGATCGGCCGCACCATCCGCCTCGTCCCCGGCGGCCTCACCCGCGTTGCGCTGCGCGAAGGCTCCCTGGTCGTCAATTCCAGCCAGGGCGGCGGCGTCAAGGACACCTGGGTGCTGGCGGAATAGCCCCGCCCGTTCGGGACGGGCCGCGTGAAACCCGCCTATACTGTCCGCGAACCCTGTGGGACCAGAGGCGATGCTGAGCCGGACCGCGGAGAGCCTGTTCTGGATGGCGCGCTATCTCGAGCGCGCGGAGGCGACCGCCCGGCTGGTCGAGATGGGCCGGCGCATGGCGATGCTGCCCGGCGCCTACGGACAGGAGGAGTGGAGTTCGGTCGTCGCCGCCGCGGGCGCCGGGGCGGCGTTCGGGCCCGGCGCGCGGGTCGGCGAGGCCGAGGTCTGTCGGAGCCTCATCCTCGACGAAGACAACCCTTCCTCGATCCGCGCCTGCTTCGACCGCGCGCGGAACAATGCCCGGGCCGTCCGGACGGCGCTCACCGCCGAGATGTGGGAGGGGCTGAACGACGGCTGGCGCTGGCTCGGCGGCGTCGAGGCGGCCACCATCCAGCGCGACCTTCCGGCCACGCTGGACCGCATCAGGAGCCTCTCGGCGCTGTTCCGGGGCGCAGCGCAGACGACCATGCTGCGGGGCGAGCGCTACGATTTCCTCTCCGCCGGCGCCTTTCTCGAACGCGCCGACATGACGCTCCGCCTTCTCGACGTCAAATATTTCGTGCTGCTGCCCGAGACCGGCCTGGTGCTGGACAACCGCGACCGCTACCGCTGGATCAGCCTGCTGCACGCCACGTCTGCGGTCCGCGCCTACCACTATCTCTATCGCGGCGATTTCAGCCCGTCCAAGATCGCCCATTTCATGATCCTGAACCGCGATTTTCCCTGTTCGCTGGCCTTCTGCTATTCCGGCCTGCGGGCGGCCCTGAACCGGCTGGCGGACCGCTACGGCGCGCGCCACGACTGCCACGCCACCGTCGAGAAGGCCGTCCGCCAATTGCAGGACCGGGAGATGGACGACATTTTCGACGAGGGGCTGCACGAGTTCCTGCTGGAGACGCTGCGGCTCAATGCGCAGGTCTCCGGCGAGCTCTCGCGCGCCTACCACTTCTGAGGGCGCGGCCCATGCTCCTCTCCATCCGCCACGAGACCGTTTACCGCTACGACCCGCCGCCGCAGCAATTGACGCTGCGGCTCAGACTGTTCGCCGCCGACAACGCCATGCAGCGGGTCGAGGCATGGTCGGTCCGGGTCAACGGGGCCGAAGTCTCGCCCCTGCTGACCAACTCCTTCGGCGACAGGGAGGCGCTCTGGCGGGCGCCGGACCCGCCGGAGCGCGTGGAGGTCGCCGTCGAGGGCAGGGTCGAGACCGAGGACCGGGCCGGGATGCTGGGCCGCTGGCCGCCGCACCGCCCGGCCGTCTTCCTGCGCTATTCGCCGCTCACCGGCCCCGACGGCGGTATCGCGGCGTTCGCCGCCGGGGTGGCCGAAGCGAGCGACGGCCTGCTGCCGATGCTCCACAATCTGAACGAGGCCGTCGCCGACGCGGTCGAATACCGTCCGGGCGCAACGGACAGCAGCGTCACCGCCGCCGAGGCGCTGGAGCGCGGGGCCGGCGTCTGCCAGGACCAGGCGCATCTCTTCGCCGCCGCCTGCCGGGTCCTCGAAATTCCGGCGCGCTATGTCGTCGGCTATCTGCACGACCCCGACACACCGCTCGGCGATACCCACGCCTGGGCGGAAGCCTGGGTGCAGGGGCTCGGCTGGGTCGGCTTCGACCCCACCCACCGCCAGAGTCCGACCGACGCCTATGTCCGCCTCGGCTCCGGCCTCGACGCCTTCGACGCCGCCCCCATCCGCGGGCACATGCACGGCGAAAGCACGGAAGCCCTCATGGCCGATGTCGCGGTGGGCGCCGAGCAGTAGGCCGGGGGCGCTTGCCGTCCGGCCGGAACTGCCTTATGCGGCCTCGCGCGGCGAGGTCGTCAGCGGCAAGTCCAGGCTTACCCGGTCGTAGGGAACGCGCGGGACGAGCGCGCCGCGCCGTCCCGCCGCCAACTCCACAAGGCCGTAGCGCGACATCGTCTTGAGAGTGCGCGACAGGTTGGACTTGCTGCGCCCGGCCAGCACCGCCAACTCCGTCAGCGAACCCGGCCGCTCCCGCGCAATCACCGCCAGCAGCTCGCGATTGTGCCCTGAGAGCACCTTCGCAAAACTCTCGAGGGACGTGAACCAGACCGTCGGCTCGTCCCCGGCAGGCTTGTGCTCTCCCCGGGCGATCGCCATCGTCCGCGCCTTCATCCGGTCGTAGCCGGCAATACCGATCTTCAATGTCGTCATGGAATTCGGGCCAAGCGCTGTCATCGAATCGAGTTATCACTTTCCGATAACCATGTGAAGGGAAAGCGCAAGACGCGCCGCCCTACTCCGCCTCGCGCGCCTCCAGGTCGAAGGCGGCGGCGAGGAGGGCCTTCGTGTAGTCGTCTCGGGGGTTTTCGAAGACGGTGCGGGCCGGGCCCTGCTCCACCACCCTGCCCTCGCGCATCACGATCAGCTCGTCGGCGAGCGCGCGCACCACCTTGAGGTCGTGGCTGATGAACAGGTAGGCGAGGCCGTGGCGGACCTGCAGGTCGCGCAGCAGGTCCACGATCTGCGCCTGCACCGACATGTCGAGCGCCGAGGTCGGCTCGTCCAGCACCACGAAGCGCGGCTTCAGCACCATGGCGCGCGCGATCGCGATGCGCTGGCGCTGGCCGCCGGAGAACTCGTGCGGATAGCGGTCCGCCATCCGGGCTTCGAGGCCCACCTCCTCCAGCGCTTCCTCCACCGCCCGCCGCCGCGCGGCCGTGCCGCCGCCGATATCGTGGACGGCCAGCCCCTCGCCGACGATCTGGCCGACGGTGAGCCTGGGCGAGAGCGAGCCGTAGGGGTCCTGGAAGACGATCTGCATCTCGCGCCGGAGCGGGCGGAGCGCCTTCCAGCCCTCGCCGTGGATCGGGCGGCCGCCGAAGACGATGGCGCCGCGTGAGCGCTCGAGCCGCAGCAGGGCCAGCCCGAGCGTCGTCTTGCCCGACCCGCTTTCGCCGACCACGCCCACCGTGCGGCCCTCGCGGACCGTGCAGGAGATGCCGTCCACCGCCTTGATGTGGCCGACCGTGCGCCGGAGCGCGCCGCGCTTGACCGGGAACCAGACCCGCACATCGTCCGCCCGGATGACCTCCTCCGCGCCCTCCGGGGCCGGCGGCGGCTCGCCCTTGGGCTCGGCGGCCAGCAGGCGCTGCGTGTAGGCATGGCCGGCGCGCTCGAATATGTCGTCCCGGCTGCCGCGCTCGACGATCTCGCCTTCCGTCATCACGCAGACCCGGTCGGCCATCTTGCGCACGATGGCGAGATTGTGGGTGATGAGCATGAGCGCCATGCCGCGCTCGGCCTGGAGGCGTTTCAGCAGGTCGAGGATCTGGGCCTGGATGGTGACATCGAGCGCGGTGGTCGGCTCGTCGGCGATCAGCAGGTCCGGCTCGTTGGCGAGCGCCATGGCGATCATCACACGCTGGCGCTGGCCGCCGGAAAGCTGGTGCGGATAGCTGTCGAGCCGCTGCTCGGGGTCGCGGAGCCCGACCTCGCGCAAGAGCTTCAGCGTCTCCGCCCTGGCCCGCTCGCGCGAGAGGCCCTTGTGCAGGAACAGCGTCTCGCTCACCTGCCGGGAGACCGTGTGCAGCGGGTTCAGCGAGGTCATCGGCTCCTGGAAGATCATGGCGATGCGGTTGCCGCGCACCTGGCGCATGACGTCCTCGCCCGCGCCCATGAGTTCCTCGCCGTCGAAGCGGATGCGCCCCGAGGGGTGCGAGGCCGCCGGATAGGGCAGCAGCTGGAGCAGCGAGAGCGCCGTCACCGACTTGCCGGAGCCGCTTTCGCCCACCAGCGCCAGGGTCTCGCCGCGCTCGATGTCGAAGGATATGCCGCGCACGGCGTGGACTTGCGTCTCGTGACTCTGAAAATCGACCCGGAGGTCCTCGACGGCCAGCAGCGCGCTCATCCCGTGAGCCCCTTGCGCGGGTCGAAGGCGTCGCGCACCGCCTCGCCGATGAACACCAGCAGCGAGAGCAATACGGCGAGCGAGAAGAAGGCCGTGAGGCCGAGCCAGGGGGCCTGGAGATTGGCCTTGCCCTGCGCCAGCAGTTCGCCCAGCGAAGCGGAGCCGACCGGCAGCCCGAAGCCCAGGAAGTCGAGGCCGGTCAGCGAGGTGATGGCGCCGATCAGCACGAAGGGCAGGAAGGTGATCGTCGCGACCATGGCGTTCGGCAGCACATGGCGGAAGATGACGACCGGGTTGGAGACGCCAAGCGCGCGGGCGGCGCGCACATAGTCGAAATTGCGCGCGCGCAGGAACTCGGCGCGCACCAGCCCGACCAGCGCGATCCAGGAGAACAGCAGCAGCAGCCCGAGCAGCCACCAGAAGGTCGGCGTGATCGTGCTGGCGAGGATGATGAGCAGGTAGAGCGTCGGCATGCTGCCCCAGATTTCGATCATGCGCTGGCCGATCAGGTCGGTCCAGCCGCCGAAATAGCCCTGCACGGCGCCGGCCGCCACACCGACGATGCTGCTGAAGAGGGTGAGCGTCAGCCCGAACAGCACCGAGATGCGGAACCCGTATATCAGGCGGGCCATGACGTCGCGGGCCTGGTCGTCAGTGCCGAGCCAGTGCTCCGCATCGGGTGCGGACGGCGCGGGCGTGGCCAGGTCCCAGGCGACGGTGCGGTAGTCGTAGGGGATGATCGGGCTCAGCATCCAGCCTTTCCCGGCGATCAGCTCGCGCACATAGGGGTCGCGGTAATCGGCCTCCACCTCGAACTCGCCGCCGAAGACGGTCTCCGGATAGCGTTCGAACACCGGCATGTAGAGCCCGCCGTCATAGAAGACGACGAAGGGCTTGTCGTTGGCGATGAACTCCGCGCCCAGCGAGAGGACGAAGAGCGCCAGGAAGATCCAGAGCGACCACCAGCCGCGCCGGTTGGCCCGGAAATTGGCAAGGCGCCGGCGCGCCAGCGGACTCATCGGTATACCCCGGACCGACGGTCATTGACCGGAACCCATGTCGACAGCCACCGGAAGCCTCCTCCCCCGCTTGCGGGGGAGGCCGGGCGGGGGCCCGCTTTCGCGCCAGCGGAAGCGGCGGCGCCAACGCCGCCATTCGTAACGATCGTCGCGTTCGGCGCGGCGGCGGGCGAAGCCCGGCAAAGGCCCGTCGCGCTGAGAGGCCCTCCCCCGGCCCCTCCCGCCGAGCGGGAGGGGAGGCACAAAGAAGCGGTCCCAGGCATGTGTCCCGTGTCGAGCATCCCGGTATCAGACCTGCCGCGTCTCGAAGTCGATGCGGGGGTCGACCAGCATGTAGGTGAGGTCGCCGATGAGCTGCATGACGAGGCCGAGCAGGGTGAAGAACCAGAGCGAGG
Organism: Alphaproteobacteria bacterium; assembly: GCA_022826185.1. Taxonomy (GTDB): domain Bacteria; phylum Pseudomonadota; class Alphaproteobacteria; order Bin95; family Bin95; genus Bin95. Next base: position 29,846 of record JAJDVH010000116.1, on the reverse strand, counting down.
CGAACATGATGGGATAGTCGCGGTTGAGCGCCGCCTCGAAGCCCAGCAGACCGAGGCCGTCCAGCGAGAAGATCGTCTCGATCAGCACCGCGCCGGTGAACAGCACGCCCACGAACGCCGCCGGGAAACCGGCAATGACGATCAGCATGGCGTTGCGGAAGACATGGCCGTAGAGCACCCGGCGCGCCGTCAGCCCCTTGGCCCTCGCGGTCAGCACATATTGCTGGCCGATCTGGTCGAGGAAGGAGTTCTTGGTGAGCAGGGTCAGCGTCGCAAAGCCGCCGACGACCATCGCTGTGACCGGCAGCGCCAGGTGCCAGAAATAGTCCGCGACCTGCGCATACCAGGGCCAGGTCTCCGCCCCCTCGGAGGTCAGGCCCTTCAGCGGGAACCAGTCGAGATAGCTCCCGCCGGCGAACAGCACCAGCAGCATGACCGCGAAGATGAAGGAGGGAATGGCGTTGCCGAACACGACGACCGCGCTCGTCCAGATATCGAAGCGCGAGCCGTCGCGCACCGCCTTGGCGACGCCGAGCGGGATCGAGATGAGATAGACCAGCAAGGTCGTCCAGAGGCCGAGCGAGATCGAGACCGGCATCTTCTCCAGCACGAGGTCCACCACGCGCTCGTCGCGGAAATAGCTCTCGCCGAAATCGAAGCTCAGATAATCGCCCACCATCTTGAAGAAGCGCTCATGCACCGGCCGGTCGAAGCCGAATCGCTTCTCCAGCTGGGCGATATAGGCCGGGTCGAGGCCCTGCGCGCCCCGGTAGCGGCTGTCGGAGCTCTCCGCGCTGCGCACGATCTCGGCGCCGCCGCGCGTCACGCGCTCGATTGCGGCGTCGCCATAGCCCTCCAATTGCGCGATCGCCTGGTCGATCGGCCCGCCGGGCGCGAACTGGATGACGACGAAATTGATGAGGATGATGCCGAGGAAGGTCGGCGCCATCAGCGCCAGGCGGCGCAGGATATAGGCTGCCATCGGCCGGCTTGCGCGCGCCGCCGGCGGGCGGTCAGCCGCCGCGCGCCGCTTCCAGCGCGGCGGCCTTCGCGGGGTTGAACCACCAGCGGTTCGTGTTGACGCCGTCCATCGGCACGGTCGGCGGCCGCCCGAATTTGTCCCAGTAGAGCACGCGGTCGGCGGAGGTGTGCCAGTTCGGGATAACCCAGTAGCCGTGCAGCAGCACCCGGTCGAGCGCCCTCGTGCGATAGACCAGCTCCTGCCGGTCCGGGGCGGCTATCAGGCTTTCGACAAGAGCATCGACCACCGGATCGGCAATGCCAACGGAGTTGCGGCTGGCGAACTGGCCGGCGGCAGCCGAGCCCCAATAGTCGCGCTGCTCGTTGCCGGGCGAATGGCTCTGCCCCCAGCCGCCGACGATCATGTCGAAGTCGCGGCCGCGCACGCGCTGTGCATATTGCGAGGGGTCCACGAGCCGGATGCGGGCCTCGACGCCGAGCCGTTTCAGGTTGCGCGCGAAGGGCAGGAAGACGCGCTCGAAGGCCGGGTTGCGCAGCAATATCTCGAATGCCATCGGCTTCCCGGTTTCCCCGTGGACCAATTGCAGGTCCCGAAGCTCCCACCCGGCCTCTTTCAGCAGGCGTAGCGCGGCGCGGTAATTCTGGCGCGGCCAGCCCTTCCCGTCGGTTTTCGGCAGCTCGAACGGCTCGGTGAAAACCTCCGGCGGAAGGCCCGTGCGGTAGGGCTCCAGAAGTTCCAGTTCCCGGCCCTGCGGCACGCCGGAGGACGCGAGCTCCGAGTTGTCGAAGTAGCTCTCCGTCCGGTTGTAGATGCCGTAGAACAGCGTCCGGTTCGACCACTCGAAATCGAAGGCGTAGCCGAGCGCACGGCGCACCCGCCGGTCCTTGAAGATGTCGCGCCGGGCGTTGAAGACGAAGGCCTGCATCCCCGCGACCCGGCCATGCTCGATGCTCTCCTTCTTCAGCCAGCCCTCCTGCACCGGCTCGATATCGTATTCCGTCGCCCAGGACTTGGAGATGTTCTCCTCCCGGTAGTCGATGTCGCCGGACTTGAGCGCTTCGCGGATGGCCGTCGGGTCGCGGTAGTACTCGTAGCGGATGCGGTCGAAATTGCCGGTGCCCCGCCTGGCCGGCAGGTCGCGGCCCCAATAGTCCCCGACGCGCTCCAGCTCCAGATAGCGCCCGGTCTCGAAAGTTGCGACCCGGTAGGGGCCGCTGCCGAGCGGCGGGTCGAGCGTCGTCGCCTGGAAGTCCCGCCCTTCCCAGTAATGCTTCGGCAGAATGGGAATCTGGCCGACGATCAGCGGCAGCTCGCGGTTCTGGCCGCCCGAGAACCGGAACCGGACGCTGCGCGGCCCCACCTTCTCGCCCTTGCCGACATTGGCGTAGTAGTGGCGGAAGAACGGCTCGCCCTCCGCCTTCAGCAGTTCCAGCGAGAAGATCACGTCCTCAACCGTGATCGGCCTGCCGTCGTGCCAGCGCGCCTCCTTGCGCAGATGGAAGACGACCCAGGACCGGTCCTCGGGCCATTCCATGCTTTCCGCGATCAGCCCGTATTCGGTGAACGGTTCGTCAGCGCTGCCCGTCAGCAGCGTCTCGACGGGGTTGGCCATGCCGGCGGCGTTGCCCTTGCCGTTATAGGGGTTGAAGCTGTCGAAACTGCCCTGCACGCCGAACCGGATGATGCCGCCCTTGGGCGCCTCCGGGTTCACATAGTCGAAATGCGGGAAACCGGCCTCGTATTTCGGCTCGCCATGCATGGCGATGGCATGGGCGCGGTGGACCGTCTCCGCACGACTGTCGATCGAGACCAGAACCGCGCAGAGCACAAGCAGGAAAAGCGTTCGCATAGCGGGGATTATGCGTCCCGGCCCCGAGGCGGTCCAGTTACGGTTTTGTCAGAGAACCGCCTCGATCAGGTAGGGGCCGCGTTCCGAATTCGCGCGGCCGAGCGCCCGGATCAGGCCCTCGCAGTCCTCGGCGCGCTCGCCCTCCACGCCCATGCCGCGCGCCATCTCGACGAAGTTCATGTCCGGCCGGCCGATATCGAGCATGTCCAGCGCCTTGCGGCCCGGATTGCCGGCGCCGACATTGGCAAGCTCGCCCTTGAGAATCTGGTACGTGCGGTTTGCCCAGATCACCACGGTGATGTCGAGGTTCTCGCGCGCCATCGTCCAGAGCGCCTGGATCGTGTACATCGCGCTGCCGTCGCCGATCATCGCCAGCACCTTGCGGTCCGGGCAGGCAATCGCCGCGCCCACCGCGCAGGGGCCGCCATAGCCGATGGAGCCGCCCATGTTCTGCAGCCAGTCATGCGGCGGGGCGCCGGCCGTCAGCGGATAGAAGCCGCGCCCGGTGGTCACGGACTCGTCCACGCAGATCGCGTTTTCCGGGATGGTGTTGCCGAGAATGGCCGCGAGCTTGTCGAGGTCGAACGCGCCGGTCGGCAGGTCCGGCCGGAAGGGCTTCTGCACCGGCGCATCCTCGGCCCGCGCGCCCACTCGGTCCGCGAGCCGCTCAAGCGCGTCCAACTGGTCCTCCTCGATGGCGGCGAGGCAGCGGATTTCGCAATCGTCGGAGGTCACGACGCTCGGCCGGTCGGGATAGCCGAAAAACGCCACCGGGGCCTTCGCGCCGACCAGCACAACCGTGTGCATATCCTTGAGCTGCTCGACAGCCTGCAGCACCGGAAACGGCACGCGGCCGACCGGCACACGCCCCGCGCCCCGCTGGAGCACGGCATTGGAGGTCTGGGCGAGCAGGGACGAGCCGGTCTTCGCCGCAATCGCCCCGGCCAGCGCGAGGCCGCGCTCGGTCAGCGCATCGCCGCTCAGCAGCAGCATGCAGCCCTCACCCGCGGCGTCCGCCGCCGCCGCGACGGCCTCTTCATCCACCTTCGCCGGCGGCGCGACCCCGGGCACGGCGGCCACGCCGTTCGCCGCGTTCCAGGCCGTATCGCCCGGCAGGATCAGGGTCGCGATTCGCCCCGGCGCCGCCATCGCCTCCGCGATGGCCCGCGCTCCGTCTTCGGCGACCGCGGTGGAGTCGCGGGAGGTATGGACCCAGTGCGACACGGGCCGGGCGATGCCCTCGATATCGGCGGTCAGCGGCGCATCGTGCTCGATGTGGAAGGTCGCATGCTCGCCGACAATGTTGACGATGCCGGAATGCGCCTTCTTGGCGTTGTGCAGGTTGGCAACCGCATTGCCGAGCCCCGGCCCCAGATGCAGCAGGGTCGCCGCCGGCCGCCGCGCCATGCGCCAGTAACCGTCCGCCGCGCCCGACACCACGCCTTCGAACAGGCAGAGCACGGAACGCATGCCGTCCACGCGGTCGAGCGCCGCCACGAAATGCATCTCCGAGGTGCCGGGATTGGTGAAGCAGACATCGACACCGCCGCCGACAAGCGTCGTGACAAGGCTTTCCGCACCGTTCATGGCCGTGCAGTCTCCAATAGCGTATCGGCGGCCTCGTCCGAGGCCGCATTCCAGAACCCGTCGCTTTTCCCGCGAAACCCGCGCCTAATCCGCGTCGCCGGACGCACGGGGAGCCACACGTCCCACAAGCCCCAATCCTTCAAGCAGTCCGGCAAGCCGGGCGGTTTCCTTTTCCACGGCCGTCAGGCGGATGCCCAGACGTTCGGTCACGGTAAGGATCAGCCCCGCCAAGACAACGCCGACTCCGATAACGGAGAAGATGATCGCCGTCGTATCGCTTTCCATGACGGCCCTTTCCGCGCGCCAGCAAATCCATATCGAACATACGCCATCCGGCCGGGCCCATCAAACGATGCGGGCCTTCCCCAGCGCCAGATCGGCGATCTCGTCCGAGGTCGCGTTCCAGATGCCGTCGCGCTCCAGCAGCCGGCCGAGCGCGGCGTCGAGATGGCGGCTGCGGTGCGGCTGGCCGAATATCCAGGCGTGGATGCCGAGCGTCATCATCCGCCCGCCCTCGCCATGCAGGCATTCGGCGGCATCGGCGATGAGGTCCGGATAGCGCCATGCATCCACCTTGCGCACGGCGAACAGTTCCGCATCGTCCCATTCCGTGTGCGCCGGGATCGAGATGATCGGCGGGTCGGTGCGCATCGCCAGCGGGCGCTCATCGTTCGGCCAGTCGATCACATGGTCGAAGCCCGCCTCCGCCAGCAGGCCCGGCGTGCGCGCGCTCTCCCCGTGGTCCTGCCCGACCCAGCCGCGCGGGCGCCGGCCGGTGCAGGCCCCAAGCCGCGCGGTCGATTCGGCGATGAAGGCGCGCTCCTCCGCCTCATCCATGCGCGCGGAGATCATCCGGTTGGCGACCGTGCCGTGCGCGGCGATGCCGTGGCCGTCCTTGAGCGCGCGCTCGACGATCTGGGGGCAGAGCTCGGCCGCGGCCGCGCCGAGCGCCACCGTCGCCCTGAGCCCGTGCGCCTTCAATATGTCGAACAGCCGCCAGACGCCGACGCGCAGCCCGTAGAGCCGGCGGGAGAAATTATTGTAGTCCGGCCGGTAGCTGCCGAGCGCGCCGGCGAAGCGCGGGTCGGCGACGGCGTCCGCCTCCGGGTCGAGCTCGAAATGCTCGACATGCAGCAGCGGCATCACCGCGAGCCGCGCCCCGCCCGGCCAGACGGTCGGGGCCTCCGGCGGCGGCCAGTCGAACCAGGGGTGGTCATAGCCGGGGCCGTCCCGGTAGCGGCGGGTCTGCTCGCTCATGCCGCTTCCTCCGGCATAGCCCAGGAGGGCAGCCATTCGCGCAGCGCCCAGGCGGCGATCTCCGAGCCGGTCGCCTGCCAGACGCCCTCATGGCCCATCACATAGCCGAGCGCCTCATCCAGATGTTTGATCCGGTGCGGCTGGCCGTAGAGATAGGGATGGAGGCAGATCGCCAGCACCCGCCCGGTCTCCGCGCTCTCGGCGTAGAGCGTGTCGAAGGCGTCGCGGATCATGCGGGCGAACTCCGCGCCCTCGCTCTGCCAGCGATAAACAATGGCGTCGTTGATATCCATGGAATAAGGCACGCAGGGCAGGGGCCCGTGCCTGGTGCGCACCAGGGTCGGCTGGTCGTCATGGTAGTAGTCGGCGGTGTAGCCGATGCCGAGCTCCTTCACGATATCGGCCGTGTTGAAGGTGCCGGAGGCGGCGGGGCCGAACCAGCCCGGCAGCGTCTCGCCGCCGGTGGCGCGGGCGTAGGTCTCGACGCAGTCGCGGATGACGGCGCGCTCGTCCTCCTCGCCGAGCCCCCAGAGGTAGCGCGTGTTGTAGAAGCCGTGGCAGAGGATGTCGTCGCCGCGCTCGCGGATCGCCTGCCAGACCTCGGGATAGTGCTCGATCACGCCGAAATTCAGCGAGATCGTGGCCCGGACGCCGTGGCGGGCCAGGCAATCGAACATCCGCCAGACGCCGACGCGGTTGCCGTAGTCGCGCACGCCGTAGCCGACCACATCCGGGGCGGGCATGCGCGGCCAGGGCTCGCGCCGGCTCTCGAATGCCGGCCGGTATTCGTAATGCTCGATATTGGGCAGCACCCAGACGGCGAGCCGCTTGCCCTCGGGCCAGACCAGTTTCGGGCGCTCGGGCAGCGGGATGTAGGGGAAGCGGTCCATCATGGCCCGGCAGCCTGCCCCGGCGGCGCGCGATTGTCCAACGGCCCGATCGGCCGGGCCCCTCAGGGCCGCCCGCCGCCGATGCGCAGATTGGCCCCGGCGACATAGGAGGCCTTGTCGGAGAGCAGCCAGACCACGCCCTCCGCGATCTCGTCCGGATGCGCGACGCGCCCCATCGGGATTGTCGGGCCGATGGCGGCGATCTTGTCCGGGCCCGGCATGTCGGTGTCGGTGAGGCCGGGGCTGACAGTATTGACCCGGATGCCCTCCCCGGCGAGCTCCTGCGAGAGGCCGATGGTGAGCGAGTTCACCGCGCCCTTGGACACGCTGTAGAGCACGGACTCGCCCGGACCGCCGGAGAGCGCATTGCCCGAGGAAATGTTGACGATCGAGCCGCCCTGCCCGCCGTGGCGGGTGGAAAGGCGCGGGATCGCGGCCAGGGCGCACAGCATGCAGCCGAGCACATTGACGGCGAGCACCTCTTCCATCACCGGCCCGTCGAGTTTCTCGAACCGGCCGCGGCGCCCGATCACGCCCGCATTGTTCACCAGCGCATCCAGCCGCCCGAACGCCTCGTCCCCCGCCGCGAACAGCCGGTCCACATCGGCCTTCGAGGAAACATCCGCCTGCACCGCGAGCGCCCGCCCGCCGGCGGCCTCGACATCGCGCACAACCGCCTCGGCGGCATCCGCCCTGCCGGCATAGTTCACGACCACATTCCAGCCCTCCGCCCCCAGCAGCCGGCAGACCGAAGCCCCGATCCCCCGGCTGCCGCCGGTCACGATTGCAGTCTTTGCCATGTCCATCCTTCCTTCGCTTGAGGGCATGCTCTATTGCTAGCCGCGACCTTCGCAGCGCGGTTAGCCCTGCTCGACAATCGCTGGATGCATGGCGGTGACGCACTCGGCGATCATGTCGCCCACCAGCATCGCCTCGTCGCTGTCGGCCGGCGGCAGACCGGCGACTAGCGAATGCGACGGATCGGCGGCGAACCCTTCCGCCTCCTCCAGCGGATCATGCACGATCCGCAGCGTGTCCAGTTCCTCGGTCACGGTGCGCAAGACGTCGCCCACCCCGAGTTCCGCGAAGCGCCCGCTTCTCCGTAGTCGAAGACGGCTCAGACGCCGCACCTCGCTCAGTGGGTCCGCTCCGCCCGACGCCAGGACATCCAACCAGTTTACGGACAGCCCCGTCTCTCCATGCCGCAGGCAAAAGCCGACGCCATCGGCGAATTCGCCATCTATCAGCAGTGTTGCCGATAAGTACCGAACGATGCGGTCTTCCCCCGGGAGCGGGTCGCCTTTCATTCGTAGAGGAGCGATCGCATGTCGAACGCGGCCAGCAGCCGCTCCAGCCCCTCCAAGGAGTCGCGCCCTGCAACGCGGGAGATCGGCCGCTCCTTCTCTCGTCGCTTGAATATCACGTACTGGGCCATCCCGCCGCCGAGGAACTGCAAGCCCAGCCGCGTTCCCTGCCGATCCTTCCAAATCGCGCGTAGGTTACCGTTCTCCAGCAGTACGAGGTTGCCTGCGCGAACGTCGGGCACTCCTAGAGCAAAACGCTCGAAGTCGATTCGGGAGGCGGGGTTCAGGGCATAGCCTTCGTGCAGCGCCTCCGCCTGCAGAAACTCTATGCGCGCCATATAGGTTTCATGCTTCTGACGTTGCCCACGCGCTGCGTCGTCAGAGGTGAGATCCGCTGGAATGCTTGGGTCGATGGGGCTGGCGACTTGTTGCACTGCATTTACTGTTGCACCATGAGTCAGCACCCCCGACGCCTCTTCAAGTTTGTTGTAACCCTCTACATTGATACAAAGCCCAGCAGATCCAACAGGTGCCCAAACCCTCGGCTGCGAGAAAAGACCGCTGGCGCTGCGCGGGCGACGGGCCACTTGCACACCGAAGTCCCTTAACACTGTCGCTGACATCTGAATCTGCGTCTCCCCCGCAGCACCGGCCTCCGCCGACTCGCTCAGCATCGCCCGTCTCCCAGCTAACTCTCGTAAACCGGAACCAGGAGCACGAACCCGCCTGCTCCCGTGACGCCCTCCGTCCCCCTCTCGTAACCTCTACCGGCGTACCCGCCGCGGCCACCTATACCGATCTCTATCTCAAAGCGATCACCAACCGACAAGTGGGACACCTCTATGACCTTGACCTCACCCGGAAAGCCCCTACCGCCATCGCCACCGCCTGCCACTACCCGACCTTCGGAGGGGGTCGCTTCTGCACCGGCACCGCCTCCGCCACCGTGGCCATAACTGCCACCCTTACCAGATTCGCCCTGGACCGGAGTGCCCTCGCGAAGCCCGCCGCCGCCGCCGCCGTCACCACCGTTGCCGCCGGATGCATCGTAGTGAACTCCCTTGTGTCCTACTCGGGTCATCCCGCCGCCGCCGCCGCCGCCGCCGCCGCCTGCACCGTAAAGGTTCAAGCCTTCGAGACAGAGCGCGCCGCCACCACCGCCGCCGCCGCCAGATGCACCGCCGATGACCAAGAGCCCGTGCGACGCGGTCCACGGCCACTCGAATACGCCAGACTCAACGATGCGGCTAGAGCCTGTGCTTGTCATGAGCCCTGTCTCCGTCCTGCCCGGTCCGGGCAGTAGACCAAGCTAAGGTATCGTAACCTGGGGACCGACACACCTGTATTCCAGCGCGTGCGTTGCGCCGCCCCTCAAGGCCCCAGCACCACGAGGCTCGGCGGGGTGCGGACGTAGCGGGCGGCGATGCCCATGACTTCCACCGCGCTCACCGCCTCGACGCGCGCCGTCAGCTCCTCTGGCGGGATCGGGCGGTTGTGGACCAGCAATTGCTGTGCGAGTTGCTCGCAGCGCGAGGAGGTGCTTTCCCGCGCCATCAGCAGGCTGGCGCGAAGCTGCGCGCGGGCGCGGCCGAGTTCGTCCTCATCCGGGCCGTGGTCGGCAAGGTCGTCCAGCTGGCCGCGCACGATGTCGAGCACCTCTTCGGCATTCTCCCGCGCCGTGCCGGCATAGACGCCCACCAGGCCGGTGTCCGCCGCCGAGGAGGCGAAGGAATAGATGGAATAGACCAGCCCGCGCTTCTCCCGCACCTCCTGGAAGAGCCGCGAGGACATGCCGCCGCCATAGAGCGTCGAGAACAGCTGCGCCGGATAGAAGCCGATATCGCCGAAGCTCGGCCCTTCATATCCCAGCAACAGGTGGGTCTGCTCCAGGTCGCGGCTCTCACGGACCTCCCCGCCGGCATAGCGGGCGGCCTCCGGCACGGGAGCCGGCGCGGTCGGCAGGTCCGCGAAATGCCGCTCCGCCAGGCCGAGCAGCGTCTCGTGGCCGATATTCCCCGCCGCCGCCAGCACCATGGCGGGCGCCCGGTAGCGCTCGCCCATCCAGCCCGCCACCGCCTCCCTCGGCAGCGAGCGCACCACCTCCGGGCGGCCGAGAATGCTGCGGCCCATCGCCTGGTCCGGAAAGGCGGTCTCCTGGAACAGGTCGAACGCGACGTCCTCCGGGAAGTCCTGCGCCTGTCCGATCTCCTGCAGGATGACGGTGCGCTCGCGCTCCAGCTCCTCCGGATCGAAGACGGAGCCGGTCAGGATGTCGGCCAGGATATCGACCGCAAGCGCGGCGTCCTCCTTCAGCACCTTGGCGTAATAGGCCGTCACCTCGCGCGCGGTATAGGCGTTGAGGAAGCCGCCCACCGCCTCGATCTCGCTGGCGATGTCGGCGGCCGTGCGCCGCTCCGTGCCCTTGAAGGCCATGTGCTCCAGCAGGTGCGAGACGCCGTTCTCGGCCGCGCGCTCATGGCGCGTGCCGACCCCGACCCACATGCCGAGCGAGACGGTCTCGACGGTCTTCATGGTGTCGGTCGCGACCCGGAGGCCGTTCGGCAGGGTGGAGACGGTGACGCTCATGGCCGGCGCACCCTTTCGCGGATGAAGCTCTTGAGGAGGCCGAGGTCGTTCGCCATGCGCGCCGCCCGTTCGGGGCGTTCCGCCTGCGCGGCAAGCGCGTCCGGCAAAGGCGGACGGCGGCCGATGGCGCGCTCCACGGCGTCGGGAAACTTGGCCGGATGGGCGGTCGCCAGCGCAACCGTCGGCATGTCAGGATCGCGGAGCGCGTCTGCGGCGGCGATACCGACCGCGGTGTGCGGATCGACGGTCATGCCCGTTTCGCCGTGGGTGCGGGCGATCCGGGCGAGCGTGCCGTCATCGTCCACCGCATGGCCCCGGAACAGCTTTCGCGCCGCCTGCCAGCCCGCCTCGTCGAGCGGCAGCCGCCCGCTTTGCCTGAAGGCCGCCATGTGCCGGGCGACGGCCGGGCCGTCGCGGCCCAGCAGGTCATGCAGCAGGCGCTCGAAATTGCTGGAGACCTGGATGTCCATGGAGGGCGACCAGCTGGGCGTCACCGGCCTTGTGGACATGTCGCCCGCCTCGAAGAAGCGCGCCAGGATGTCGTTGCTGTTGGAGCCGACGATGAAGCGCGGCGCATCGAGCCCCATTTCGCGCGCGGCATAGCCCGCATAGACATTGCCGAAATTGCCGCTCGGCACGGAGAAGGCGACCGGTCCGCCGCCCAATTGCGCCGCCGCATGGACGTAATAGACCGTCTGGACCATGACGCGGGCCCAGTTGATCGAGTTGACGGCGGCGAAGCGCCATTCCTCGCGGAGCCGGGTGTCGGCGAACAGCGCCTTCACCAGGTCCTGGCAGTCGTCGAAGGTGCCTTCGAGCGCAACCGTGTGGATATTGGGCTCCTCCACCGTGGTCATCTGCCGGCGCTGCACATCGGAGATGCGCCCGTGCGGGTAGAGCATGACGAGGTCGATGGTCTCCAGCCCCCGGACCGCCTCCACCGCCGCCGCGCCGGTGTCGCCGGAGGTCGCGCCAATGATGGTGATGCGCTCGCCGCGCGCCTTCAGCACGAGGTCGAACAGCCGGCCCAGCGCCTGCATCGCCAGGTCCTTGAAGGCGAAGGTCGGCCCGTGGAAGAGCTCCATCAGCCAGAGATTCGTGTCGAGCTGCACGAGCGGGGCCGTCGCCGGGTGGCGGAAGCCGGCATAGACCTCGGCCAGCAGCGCCCGCCAGTCCGCTTCCTCCAGCGCGCCGGCGATGAAGGGCCGGGTGACGGCGAAGGCGCGCTCGGCATAGCCTGCGCCCGGCGCGCGCGCCGCCTCGTCCAGCCGCGGCCATTCGCCCGGCTGCCAGAGGCCGCCATCCTCCGCCAGGCCCGTCAGCAGGACGCCGGAGAAGTCCCGCTCCGCCGCGTCGCCACGCGTACTCAGATAGCGCATCGCCGCGCCCCGCCGCGCGCGTCTGCAGGTCTGCCGTTCATCGCCGTTCTCCGAAGACGGGCGAGAAATAGCACAGCTACCCCTGCTCCGCCGGCAAATGCTCCCGGAACCAGGCGAGCGTTTCGTCCATCACCTCGGTGAAGGCGGGGTCCACATAGACCTCGTAGTGGCCGTAGCCCCGGAGCACGACCAGCTTCTTCGGCTCGCCGGCGCGGTCGTAGAGCGCCTCAGACTCCTCCGGCGGCACCAGCCGGTCATCGTCGGTGGTGATGAAGAGCACCGGGCGCGGCGCGATCCGGTCCACGATCCATTCCGGGTGGAAACCCAGCGTCTCATCGACATATTCGAGCGGCAGCGTGTTGAGCGCGGAGGGCACGTTGCGGCGCGCGGCGGCCGCCAGCTCCGCCGACTGCCGGTCCGGCAACAGCACCTCGCTGCGCTCGACCCACTCCGACTCGCCCTCCGTCGCGCGTTTCACCCGGTCCCCGGCGGAGCGCTCCAGCAGGTCGAACCATTCGTCCGGCCGGCGCACGCTGCGCATCCACCGCTCGCCGTGGCCGATGCCGACCACGCTGACGACGCACTTCACCCGCCGGTCCACCGCGCCGGTCCAGACCACCGTCGCCCCGCCATAGCTGGTGCCGTAAATGCCGAGCCGCTCCTCGTCCACCTCCTCCTGCGCGCCGAGGAAGGTCAGCGCCGCCTGCACGTCCGCCACCCGGCTGTAGGGCGCCAGGCGCGTGCGCGGCCCCTCGCTCTCGCCCCAGCCCTTGTAGTCGAAGGCCAGCACGACATAGCCGGCCTCCGTCAGCACGCGGGCATTGTCCGGCAAATAGAGGTCCTTCACCCCCGTATAGCCGTGGCAGAGCACGATGCCGGCCCGCGTCTCGCCCGCCCCGAGGCCATCGGGCCGGTACAGGTCCCCTACCAGCTTGAAGCCTTCGGAATAGAAGGTGACGGGTGTCGCGCTCATGGCGATGCTCCTCCTGCTTCGGGCCGGACGGGGCGGAACCCGGATTCCACCATACCGGAAACCGTCGCCCCGGACCCCGATCCGGGGCCCATCTCCAACCGTCTCAGTCTGCCGGAAAGGCCGGAAGATGGACCCCGGATCGTCGCTTCGCTCCGTCCGGGGTGACGGTTGGGCTTCGGTCGGCGAGATAGCACAGCCGTTTTCCGGGCTAGATCGCCCGCGCGCCCGGCGGCACCTCCGGCGCGGGCCGGGCGAGGCCGTAATGGGCGCGGAGCGTCGAGCCGGAATAGGCGTCGCGGAAGAGGCCCCGCTCGCGCAGGATCGGCATGACACGCTCGATGAAGGCGTCCAGCATCCAGGGCAGCACGGGCGGCATGAGGTTGAAGCCGTCCGCGGCGCCGTCCGCCAGCCACTCCTCCATGAAGTCCGCCGTCTGCTCCGGCGTGCCGGCGAAAGTGTAGTGGCCGCGCGCGCCCGCGAGCTTCGCCAGCAATTGGCGGAGCGTCGGGCGTTCGCGCTTGACGAGGCCCAGGATCGTCTCCGCCCGGCTCCGCGCCGCCTCGACCGTGCCGGGATCGGGGAAGTCCGCCGGCGTCAGTTCCCGGTCGAGTTCGAGATGGCTGAAATCGAAGCCGCCGAAGCGCCCGGAGAGCCGCTTCCTGCCAACCTCCGGGTCGGCCAGCCCGTTCAGTTCGAGGACGAGCCGCTCGGCCTCCTCCCGCGTGTCCGCGATGAGGGGGCTGAACCCCGGCAGGATCGCTACCCTGTCAGGGTCCCGCCCGGCCTTTGCCGCCCGCCCCTTCAGGTCGGCGTAGAAGGCCTGCGCCGTCGCCTTCTCCAGTTGCGCGGTGAACACCACCTCGGCATGGCGGGCGGCGAAATCGCGCCCCGTCTCCGACGACCCGGCCTGCACGAAGACCGGCCGCCCCTGCGGACAGCGCGGCACATTCAGCGGGCCGGCGACCTTGTAATGCTCGCCGGCGTGGTCGACTGCGTGGATGCTGCCGGGCTTCGCATACCGCCCCGCCGGCCGGTCGTCGAGCACCGCATCATCGGCCCAGCTGTCCCAGAGCGCCTTGGCGACCGCCATATATTCCTCGGCGCGCGCATAGCGGTCCGCATGGCTCACCTGGACCTCGTCCCCGTAATTGTGCGCCGCGGCGACCGACCAGGAGGTCACGATGTTCCAGCCGATCCGGCCGTTGCTGATGTGGTCCAGCGAAGCGAACTGGCGGACGAGGTTGAAGGGCTCGGTATAGGTGGTCGAGGCTGTCGCGATCAGCCCGATCTTCGAGGTCGCGGAGGCAAGCGCGCCCAGCAGCGTGATCGGCTCCAGCCAGCTGCGCGCCGTGTGCGCCACCTCGCCGGACATGGAGAGGCTGTCCGCCAGGAAGATCGAGTCGAAGGCCGCATCCTCCGCCTTGCGGGCAAGCTCGCGGTGGAACTCGAAATCCGTCAGCGCGAGCGGCGAGGCTTTCGGATGGCGCCAGGACGCCTCATGGTGGCCGCGGCTGTGGACGAACAGGTTAAGGTGAAGCTGACGGGACATGCCGTTCTCTCATCTGACCTGTTCCCTCCCCGCCCGGCGCCTCCAGACCAGGTAGAGGATAGCCACGGCCCCGGCGAGCGCAAACCATGTGAGCGCATATTGGAGGTGGTCGTTGCGGAAGCGCGGCTCCGGCGGGCGGGCGCGCGGCCAGTCCGGCGCATCGGCAACGGGCGAAGCCTGGATGTAGAACGGCGCCAGCGGCCGGCCGAGATGCGCCGCTGCGGCTTCGGGGTCGATCTGGAACCACATGCCGCGCGCCGGGTCGTTGTCCACCGCGAAACGGCCCGGCGGGCTCGGGAAGCGAACCACCCCCTCAAGCGTCGTCCGCGGCGGCGGGCGAGTGTCGGGCGCGCGCCGGGCAGGCTCGACCCACCCCCGGTTGACCAGCACGGAGCCCGCCGCGCCCGTCGGTCGGAAGGACGCCAGCAGGTCGAAGCCGGCGCGCCCGTTCCAGGTCCGGTTCTGCAGCAGCAGTTCGGGGGCCTCCCACCTGCCCTCCAGCGTCACGCGCCGCCAGGCGTCGCCGGGGCCGATGCCGGCAAGCGCGGTCAGGGGCGGTTCGGCGAGGCGCGCCGCCGCGCGGTCGATCAGCTCGCGCTTCCACTCCCGCCGGTCGAGCTGCCAGACGCCGAGTCCGACAAGGACCGCGAGCGCCGGCAGAACGAAGAGGGCGAACGGGAAGCGCCGCCGAATGGCCTAATGCCCCGCCGCGTCATGGCCGGACTTGTTCCGGCCATCCATGCGGCCGTCCGGCGGAAGCGGCTGAGGGAGATGCCCGGAACAAGTCCGGGCATGACGGAGGCGCCTGCCCTGAGCCTGTCGAAGGAGAGCGTTCGGGCATGACGGCCCGGGGGCATGGCTAAGCCGGGAAATCGGCACCGACGCCGTCGAATGCCAATTCCCGAAACAGTGCATCAGCTGCCCCAGATGTAGATGACCGAGAACAGGAACAGCCACACGACATCGACGAAGTGCCAGTACCAGGCCGCCGCCTCGAAGCCGAAATGCTGGTCCGGACGGAAATGCCCCTTGATGGCCCGGAACAGGCAGACCGTCAGGAAGCAGGTGCCGATGATGACATGGAAGCCGTGGAAGCCGGTCGCCATGAAGAAGGTCGAGGGATAGATGCCCTCGCGGAAGCCGAAGGCGGCATGGCTGTATTCGAACACCTGGCAGCCCGTGAACAGCACGCCGAGCGCCACCGTGCAGGCGAGGCCCTGGATCAGCCCCGCCCGGTCGCCGTGCAGCAGCGAGTGGTGCGCCCAGGTGACGGTGACGCCCGACAGCAGCAGGATGAGCGTGTTGAGGAAGGGCAGCCCGAATGCCTCGAAAGGCACGACGCCGGCGGGCGGCCAGACGCCGCCGGTCGCCTCGATCCGGCCCGGCATTTCCTCCGCGCCGAAGAACAGCGCGCCGTCGAAGAACGCCCAGAAGAAGGCCGAGAAGAACATCACCTCGGATGCGATGAACAGCGCCATGCCGAAGCGCAGCCCGATCTGAACGGGTGGCGTATGGTGGCCTTCATGCTCCGCCTCGCGGATCACATCGCGCCACCACACGACCATGGTGAGGAGGATCAGCACCAGGCCGAGCGCCATGACCCACACCACCCCGTCATGCATGAAGAGCACCGTGCCCATGGTCGCGAGAAAGGCTGCGACCGCGCCGATGATCGGCCAGGGACTCGGATCGACCAGATGGTAGGGGTGTTTCTGGACGTGGCTATCCGCCATAGGTCTGCTCCCGGTTGGTCGCGGCGGCGCTGACGCCGCCATTCGTAGCGTTTGCCGCGTTCAGCGCGGCAGCGGTTTTCTCCCCTGCTGCCGCGTCGGCCTGTTGCTGCTTCTGCGCCGCATCGCCAGCGGGCTGTTCTTCCTCGTCTTCCGACCTGAAGAATGTGTAGGACAGCGTGATCGTCGCGACATCGCGGACATTCGGGTCCCTTGCGATCTCGGGATCGACGAAGAACGACACCGGCATGTCGGCGCTCTCGCCCGGACCCAGGCGCTGCTCGGTGAAGCAGAAGCAGTCGATCTTGCTGAAATAGCGGCCCGCCTTGAGCGGCGTGACATTGAAGACCGCCGCGCCGGTCACGGGTTCGTCGCCGAGGTTCCGGGCCCGGTAGAAGGCGAGCGCCGGCTCGCCCAGCCGGACCGTGACGGACCGCTCGACCGGGCCGAAGCGCCAGTCGAGGTCGGGCGCGATATCGGCGTTGAAGCGGATCTCGATGCTCGGCGCATCCGCGGCCGCCTCGGGCGCCTCCGCCGCTATGCCGGGGGTGCCGCCGAAGCCGGTGACCTGGCAGAACAGCCGGTAGAGCGGGACCGACGCCCACGCGAGCGCCCCCATTGCCACCGGCACCGCCACAAGCAGCGCGGCAATTCGTCGGTTGCGGCGGCGGTCAGCCATGGCTCAGCCGCCTCCCATCCGCACCACGCTCACCGCATAGACGATGACCACGAAGGCGACCAGCACCGCCAGCAGCACCCGGTTCTTGAAGCGCCGGCGGCGTTCTCTTTCCGTAAGGTCCGCCATTCACAGCCCCAGCGCCCTGTCCGCGAGCATGGCGAAGAACAGCGCCGCCAGATAGACCAGCGAAAAACCGAACAGCGACCTGGCGCTCGCATCGTCCGCGCGCCGCCATACCTGGAATGCGCGGCGCAGGAACTCGAGGCCCAGCGCCGCCGCGGCCGCGCCGTAGAGCCAGCCGAGTCCGCCGGCCAGCACGGGCGCAAGGCCGAGCGGGGCCAGCACCGCGCTGTAGATCAGGATCTGCCGCCGGGTCTCCCTGGCGCCGGCTGTCACCGGCAGCATCGGCACGCCGGCGGCGGCATAGTCCCCGGAGCGCGTGAGCGCGAGCGCCCAGAAATGCGGCGGCGTCCACACGAAGACGATGGCGAACAGGCAAAGCGGCGTCAGCGCAAGGTCGCCGGTGACCGCGGCCCAGCCGATCACCGGCGGGAAGGCGCCCGCCGCGCCGCCGATCACGATGTTCTGCGGCGTGCGGCGCTTCAGCCAGATGGTATAGACGAAGACGTAGAAGGCGATGGTGAGCGCCAGCAGGCCGGCCGCCAGCCAGTTGACGGCCAGGCCCATCATGCCGACCGCGCCTGCGGACAACAGGATGCCGAAGGCGAGCGCGTCGTCCGGCTCGATGAGGCCCCGCGGCAGCGGGCGCGCGCGCGTGCGCTCCATCACCGCGTCGATATCGCGGTCGTACCACATGTTCACCGCGCCCGATGCGCCGGCCCCGGCGGCGATGCACAGCACGGCGACGGCCGCCAGCAGGGGGTGCAGCGAACCCGGGGCGATCGCCATGCCGACCAGCCCGGTGAACACCACCAGCGACATGACGCGCGGCTTCAGCAGCGCGAGATAGTCGCCGACGCCGGCGGATGGCGCAAAGCCGGCGCCGACGCCGGCGGTCGGCGCGAGGCCGGCGGTTCCTGCGGTGGAGGCGTCGCTCACGGGTTCGGTCGGCCCTCCGGCTTGGAGGAGACCAGCGGACGGGCGCTAATGCGCGTATTCGTCCTTGATCTCCGGGACTTCATCGAAGGTGTGGAAGGCCGGCGGCGAGGGCACGGTCCACTCCAGCGTGGTCGCGCCCGGACCCCAGTAATTCTCCGCCACCCTGCGCCCGCTGGTCAGCGTATAGACCAGCAGCAGCACGAACAGGATCGCGCCGGCGAAGGAGATATAGGCGCCGAAGGACGACACCATGTTCCAGCCCGCGAGCGCGTCCGGATAGTCCGGATAGCGGCGCGGCATCCCCTGCAGGCCCAGGAAATGCTGCGGGAAGAAGGTGAGGTTCACGCCGATGAAGGTCATCCAGAAATGGAGCTTGCCGATCCACTCCGGATACTGGCGCCCGCACATCTTTCCGAGCCAGTAATACATGCCGGCGAAGATGGCGAACACGGCGCCGAGCGACAGCACATAGTGGAAATGCGCCACCACATAGTAGGTGTCGTGCAGCGCCATATCGACGCCCGCATTGGCGAGCACGACGCCCGTCACGCCGCCGATGGTGAACAGGAAGATGAACCCGAGCGCCCAGAGCATCGGCGTATCCAGGCGCACGGAGCCGCCCCACATGGTCGCGATCCAGGAGAAGATCTTGATGCCCGTCGGCACGGCGATGACCATCGTCGCGGCGGTGAAGTAGGCCCGCGTGTCGATGTCCATGCCCACCGTGTACATATGGTGCGCCCAGACGATGAACCCGACGAAGCCGATGGCGACCATGGCGTAGGCCATGCCGAGATAGCCGAAGACGGGCTTGCGCGAGAAGGTGGAGACGATCTGGCTCACGATGCCGAAGCCCGGCAGGATCATGATGTAGACCTCGGGATGGCCGAAGAACCAGAACAGGTGCTGGAACAGGATCGGGTCGCCGCCGCCTTCATAGTCGAAGAAGGAGGTGCCGAAGTTCCGGTCCGTCAGCAGCATGGTGATGGCGCCGGCCAGCACGGGCAGCGACAGCAGCAGCAGGAAGGCGGTCACCAGGATCGACCAGACGAACAGCGGCATCCTGTGCAGGGTCATGCCGGGCGCGCGCATGTTGAAGATCGTGGTGATGAAGTTGATCGCGCCCAGGATCGAGGATGCGCCGGCGAGATGCAGCGCGAAGATCGCCATGTCCACCGACATGCCCGGATGGCCGATGCTTGAGGACAGCGGCGGATAGACCGTCCAGCCGGTGCCCGCGCCGATGTCGAGCACGGCGGACAGCAGCAGCAGGATGAAGGCCGGGACGATCAGCCAGAAGCTGATATTGTTCATCCGCGGGAAGGCCATGTCGGGCGCGCCGATCATGATCGGCACGATCCAGTTGCCGAAGCCGCCGATCAGCGCCGGCATCACCACGAAGAACACCATGATGAGGCCGTGCGCGGTGATGAAGACGTTCCAGAGCTGGCCGTCCATCTGGCCGTCCGGGCCGACAAGCAGCTGCGCGCCCGGCTCGGCCAGCTCCATGCGCATGATGACCGAGAACGCGCTGCCGATCACGCCCGCGACGATGGCGAACAGCAGGTAGAGCGTGCCGATGTCCTTGTGGTTGGTCGAGAAGAACCAACGCACGAAGAAGCCGGGTCGGTGGTCGTGATGGTCGTCGGCGGCGGCATAAGCCATGGGACGGGCCTCCGGCTCCTGTTCAGCGGGCGTCGGTGAGGCTGGCGACTCGGACCGGCGCCTCTTCGGCCGGGGCGTCGCCGGCCTTCGCATATTCCTTGCGCGCCTTCTCGACCCAGGCGTCGAATTCCTCCTGGCTGACGGCGCGCACCTCGATGGGCATGTATCCGTGGCCGGTGCCGCAAAGCTCCGAACACTGGCCGTAATAGACGCCCTCCTTCTCGATCCGCATCCAGGTCTCGTTGATGCGCCCGGGCACGTTGTCGAGCTTGATCCCCGCGGCAGGCAGCGCCCAGGCGTGGAGCACGTCGGAGGAGGTGAACAGCACCCGGATGTTCTTGTTCACCGGCACGACGACCGGGTTGTCCACCGAGAGCTGGCGCACCTGGCCCTTGGCGGGGTCGATCTCCTCGTCCGGGATGATGTTGCTGTCGAACTCGAAATCGCCATGGTCCGGATACTGGTAGGACCAGTACCACTGCCGCCCGATGGTCTTGAGCGTCATGTCGGCCTGCTCGATCCGGTCGTTCTCATACATGATCTGGAAGGACGGGATCGCGATGACCACGAGGATCACCGTCGGGATCGCCGTCCACAGCACCTCGATGAGCGTGTTGTGCGTGGTGCGGCTCGGCTCCGGATTGCGGCTCTCCCGGAAGCGGAAGATGGCATAGCCCATCAGCCCCAGCACGAACAGCGAGATGACCGTGATGAGGGGCAGCAGGATGATGTCGTGGAACCAGGCGATGTTCTCCATCGTCGGGGTGACGGGTTCCTGGAAGCCCAGGCCCCACGGTTCCGGCTGGCCTGCCGAGGCGCCGCCGGCCGCCATGCCGGAAAGCAAGGCTGCAGCGCCCAAGGCCGCGAATCTGTGCATGGCCGATGGTCCTCCAACGTCCTCTACGGGGCCTGTCATAGCCCGGATTGTGGGCCTTGTAGAGACCGTTCGGACAATAAAAGCGGCGGCACGCGCGGTTTATGCGACCCGTTGTCCCAAGTTTGCGCGGGCTGCTGTAGAATCGCCCTCCGCGCGACCAGCCGCAACCCCGCCGAAGGAGCGCCGCGAGCCCATGTCTGCCACCCCGTCCTCCACTCCGTCCGGCCCCGCTGCGCTCGAGGAAACCGAGGCCGTCTTCTTCGAGCGCGCCGGCCTCGACCGGGGCGCCGCCGAACGCATCCTCGACGACGCGCTCGCCGGCGCGGACGACGGCGAGCTCTATCTGCAATACGCCGTCTCGGAGGGCCTGACGCTGGACGACAGCCGGCTCTCCGGCGCCACCTACGACATCTCCCGGGGGTTCGGGCTGCGCGCCGTGGCCGGGGAGACGACGGGCTACGCCCATGCCGCGAGCCTGGACGAGCCGGCGCTCCGCCGGGCGGCAGAGGCGGTGCGCGCGGTCTCCTCCGGCCATGGCGGCATGCTGGCGCTGCCCCCGGTGTCGGCCAACCGGCGGCTTTACGGCCCGGAGAACCCGCTGGACGCGCCGGATTTCGCGGAGAAGGCGGCGCTGCTCGGGCGCATCGACGCCTATGCCCGCGCCGCGGACCCCCGCGTCGTGCAGGTGACGGCCTCGATCGCCGGCGCCTGGCAGGCGGTGCGCATCCAGCGCGCCGGCGGCGAGGCGGCGGCGGACATCCGCCCGCTGGTGGTGGTGCGGGCGCAGATCGCCGTGCAGGCCCCGGACGGGCGGGTGGAGACCGGCTCTCATGGCTGCGGCGGCCGGGTCGGCTTCGGGGAATTCCTGGAGGAAGCGGCCTGGAAGGCGCAGGTGGACGAGGCGCTCCGCCAGGCGCTGGTCAAGATCGACGCGGTGCCCGCGCCCGCCGGCGAGATGACTGTCGTGCTCGGCCCCGGCTGGCCGGGCGTGCTGCTGCACGAGGCGGTCGGCCACGGGCTGGAGGGCGATTTCAACCGCAAGGGCACGAGCGCCTTCGCCGGCCTCATCGGCGAGCGCGTGGCGGCGCCGGGCGTGACCGTGGTGGACGATGGCGGGCTGGAGGACCGGCGCGGCTCGCTCACCGTCGATGACGAGGGCACCCCCACCGCCCGCAACGTGCTGATCGAGGACGGCATATTGAAGGGCTTCCTGCAGGACCGGCTGAACGCGCGGCTGATGGGCGTGGCGCCCACCGGCAACGGCCGGCGCGAGTCCTTCGCGCACGCGCCCATGCCGCGCATGACCAACACCTTCATGCTCGCCGGCGACCGCGACCCGGAGGAGGTGATCGCGTCGGTGGACCGGGGCCTCTACGCGGTCCAGTTCGGCGGCGGGCAGGTGGACGTGACGAGCGGCAAGTTCGTCTTCAACGCGACCGAGGCCTATCTGATCGAGAACGGCAAGGTCGCGGCCCCGGTGCGCGGCGCCACCCTGATCGGCAACGGCCCGGACGCGCTCACCCGCGTCGCCATGATCGGCAATGACCTCGCGCTCGACGACGGCATCGGCATGTGCGGCAAGGCCGGCCAGTCCGTCCCCGTCGGCGTCGGCCAGCCCACCCTCCGCATAGACGCCATGACCGTCGGCGGCATGGCCGGGTGAGAGGGGATGGCGGAGACCGCCAGCGTCGGGAGCTTCGACTATGTGGTCGTGGGCGGGGGGTCGGCGGGGTGCGTGCTGGCGAACCGGCTCTCGGAGGACGCGCGCAACCGGGTGCTGCTGCTGGAGGCCGGCGGGCGCGACAATTACATCTGGATCCGGATCCCCGTCGGCTACCTCTACACCCAGAACAACCCGCGCACCGACTGGTGCTTCGCCACCGAGGCGGAGCCGGGGCTGAACGGGCGCACCATCCCCTATCCGCGCGGCCGGGGGCTCGGCGGCTCCTCGTCGATCAACGGCATGGTCTATATGCGCGGCCAGGCCCGCGACTATGACGGCTGGGCGCAGATGGGCAACCGCGGCTGGTCCTGGGACGACGTGCTGCCCTGGTTCCGGAAGTCGGAAGGTCATTTCGGCCCGCCGGACGAGTTCCACGGCACGGGCGGCGAGTGGCGGGTGGAGCAGCCCCGGGTCGGCTGGGAGATCCTCGACGCCTTCCAGCGCGCCTGCGCCGATATCGGCCTGCACCCGACGCCCGACTTCAACGACGGCGACAATGAGGGCACCGGCAAATTCATGGTCAACCAGCGCGGCGGCACCCGCTGGAACACCGCGCGCGGCTTCCTGAGGCCGGCGGAGAAGCGCCCGAACCTGACCGTGCTGACCGGCGCCCGCGCGCGGCGCATCCTGTTCGACGGCCCCCGCGCGACCGGCCTGGAGTTCCGCCGCAAGGGCCGGGACGAACGGGCGGAGGTCGCGGGCGAGCTCGTGCTGGCGGCGGGCGCCATCGGCTCGCCGCATCTGCTGCAGGTCTCCGGCGTCGGGCCGGGCGCGCTCCTGCAGGAGAAGGGCGTGGCGGTGCGCCATGAGCTTGCGGGCGTCGGCGGCAACCTCCAGGACCACATGCAGATCCGCATGGCGTTCCGCGTCTCCGGCGTGGACACGCTCAACCGGCGCGCCAACAGCCTCTGGGGCCGGCTCGGCATGGGGCTGGAATATGCGCTCTTCCGGCGCGGGCCCCTCACCATGGCGCCGAGCCAGCTTGGCGTCTTCGCCAAGTCCGACCCCGCGCGCGAGACCGCCAACCTGCAATATCATGTGCAGCCGCTCTCGCTAGACCGGTTCGGCGAGCCGCTGCATACCTTCCCGGCCTTCACCGCCTCGCCCTGCAACCTCCGGCCGGAGAGCCGGGGGTGGGTCACGCTCAAATCCCCGGACCCGGAGGAGCCGCCCGCGATCCGGCCCAACTACCTCTCCACGCCCGGCGACCGGCAGGTGGCGGTGGAGTCGGTGAGGCTGACCCGGCGCATCGCCGCCGCGCGATCGCTGGCGCCCTATGCGCCGGAGGAATTCGTGCCCGGCCCCGCCTTCGGGTCCGACGAGGAGCTGGCCCGCGCCGCCGCCGACCTCGGCACCACCACCTACCACCCGGTCGGCACCTGCAAAATGGGCAGCGACAGCGGGGCCGTCGTCTCCGACCGGCTGAAGGTCCACGGGCTGGAGAACCTCCGCGTGATCGACGCCTCGGTCATGCCCGCGATCCCCTCCGGCAACACCAACAGCCCCACCATCATGATCGCCGAAAAAGGCGCGGCCATGGCGCTGGAGGACGCGCGGGGGTGAGGGGAACGCGGCAGGTCCGGGGCGATACGATCCGCGGAATGCGGTAAGGTTCCACCGACGGACGGAACCGGAGCGATTCGCATGGAACCTCCCGGCTGGGACTGGCCCGCAGTCGCCGCGCTGGCGACGGTGGCGATCGCCCTCATTACGGCGGGGGTCGGCATCGCGGCCTGCTATTTCATCCGCGAGGGCATAAGGGCGATGAACAAATCGTCCGACGAGCGCGCCTCGGACCGCAGGCAGGCGCAGGCAGCGCAGGAGGCGGAGCAGCGCCGGGCGCGTGAGGAGCTGGCCGAGTGGCGCCGGACTCAGGAGGCGTGGCGCGAAGCCGACGAGCGCCGCCACGAGGAAGCCATGACGGCGCTCGCCGCGCTGATCGAGCGCAGCGGAGGGCCGAGGCCCGCGCCAGCGGAGTAGAGACGCTGGAGGACGCACGGGGGTAACGCTGGGGCAAGGGAAACCGGGGCCGGGGCTCGGCGTCGGCTCCGCCTATCCGGCGGCGTCGAACCGCCCTTCGACGCGGGACTGCCGCCCGGCCAGGCGCTGCATCTCGGCCCGGAAATCGTCCATGGCGCGCTGGAACGCCCGGCGGTCCGCATCGGCGGCGCGCCTGTCCTCGGTTATGCGCCTGTCGAGGCGGGCGGCCATGCGCCACGCCATGCCGGCAAGAACGCCGCCGACGCCGACGATGGCAAGCAGGATCGGAATCGCGTCGGCCGATTCGAACATGCCCTGACTTTGGAGATCGTGAAGCGGAATGGCAAGAGCGTCCCCTAGCGACACCTAGTGCCGGAGGATGGACGGAACCCCCGACCTCAAAATGCCCGTCAGCCGTTTGCCGTAGAGCGGATCTCGACAAGGCCTCTCAAGCAATCATAAATCTCTTCTCGTTCTACGTGTAATCCAAGAGACCTAATTATCCGGTCATCAAATTCTTGTCGGTCAGCCTGCTCCAGTTCGTCAGCGACATCCAGTATCTCCCGATCCAACAATGGCGCGAAACCTTCCAGTATATCCGCCCTTTGGGCGTCATCGAGCACATTCGTGTCAATCATATGCATATATGCTTCTATCCGGTCCTTACTTAGGTCCAATGCTCCTAGCCCCCGACCAAACCCTAAACCTTCTATCATAAACATGCCGATACTGCTGTTCATCAACGCATGGACTAGCCCAATGTTGACATCTGCCACAGGCGCCAATCGAACCATGCGTTGGTCCACAAACGCGGGAGGATCAACCCGTCCTACAAATAATCGTCTTCCATAACCAATAAACATCACTAACTCCGTCAGGCTGTCAGCGTTCATCTCATACCAATGACCATTGGCCCGCGACAGCCTACGAATGATGTCAGGAGTACTAAATCTCTCTATCCAACTCAATGCTCCGCGATGCCCCAGCTCTCGCATTTCCTCCTGCGTTCTAGAACAGGAAAAAGCTTCCCTCGTCGCTTCCCCGGTCAATTGGGCAAAGTCCATCGGGCTCTTTACTAAAGGTCGAATATATTCGGCTTCAATGCCGTGTCCTTCCGCCGGGTAAAACAACGCGTTCATTCCTCTTCTCTCTCCGCGGCGAATCCGAAAAACCCCACTCAAGCTAACTAGCGGCAATTCCAATGCCCAATCTGAGTCAACAAACTGGCCAGTTCCGCCAAGACCATATCGACGAAAACGTGACAGACGTGCAGGACTGACTGTACGAATGCTCATAGTTTCCGAATGAGCTTGCCCCAGTTCTATTTGAGCGGCCACGACTCGCTGATCCTCATCTTCCTCAAACTCCGCGAGCGGCCGCTTCAAGACGACAAATTTGACATCTCCGCTTGAAATTTCTGGATTCCCCTTCTTTTCCATAATCAAGATATTCGTGACTACCTCACTACTTTGAAACCACCGGCCCGCGCCCGACGTAATAACAGTCTTCAGGTCATAGTATCGGCTGAGAGAATCATAGAACATATCGCCCCAGTCCGTTCCAAGCCATGCATTGGTGATGATTATCCCAAGTCTGCCTTGATCGACGAGCAAGGGATGCAAGGCGAAAGGAAGATACCCAGCGACATCCGCCCGACCCGAAAATTCATATCCTTCTCGCCCCAATTGCTCGGTTATATCTCGGATTGCATTCCCATATTGCGCCCGTCCCGTCTGTGCAACGAAAGGAAGATTGCAGGCAATTGCTTGAAACGAACCCAGGCGCTCCACAAACGGCGTACCATCCGTTGGGTCTTGGAATGACAGTTCTGTCGTGGGGCACAAGGAGAATGCATCCCGTTGAAATATCCGCAGCGGAGCATTCGTCAAGCTAGGATTTGCGAGCGCAAAAGTAGCGATCAGCGCAGCTTGAGGGTCCTGGTCACCAGCAAAAACTGATTTCGCCGCTTCGGCCGGGGGTACACCTGAGGCTAGTTTTTGTTCTACAACTGCTCGTGCAATGGTGCCACTGCCGCAACACGGGTCAAGAACGCGGTCAGAAACAATATCTCTGAGGCAAAGATTGGTGAGAATCCGGGCAAGAGGCATGGGGGTCGGATACTGACCACGAAGTTTTCGACGAGCCACCTCGGCCGTAGCTTCTAGAATTCCCCCAAGCTGCTGCTGATCGACCGACCCGACCCTAAGGTCCGTCAAAAGACGGTTAAATTGCTTAAGCTGGTGCCAAGGTCGTTCGGGGAGAGTCGATAAGGCCAAACTGTCGGAAAAGATCGTCCAAAAGTTACAATCTTGCGATAGCTGCTGAAATAAGTGCAACGCTTGTTCGGGAGTAGTTTGATCTTGAATGTCAGATACTCGCCGTGCCCTCGAGTCATTTTCTCGTAAAATATGCGTAAACAAGATTTTGGCGATCCAATTGACGATCACCGCTTGCGCAAGCACCTGCTCCATGCGCGTCCCAAGGTATTCGGTTTGGTACCGATCCCACCAAAGCGTCATTTCCGCGCGAAGTAAACCATTACGCCTCGCAGCATCCTTCAATGCCTGTTCCACTAAGCCCGTATTTTCCATTATTAGTGCCGTGATGCCACCACTGCGATATGAGTCAATGAATTGTCGGCCCTCTAGAGTCCCCCTGTCGAACAAATCGTTGAGGTAACCTATAATGTCATTCGCCATGTCCTCCCAGCGTTCCCGACTAGAAACGACACTATCCCGATCTCGGATATCTGTCAGGTCCGACCAAGTGTTTTCTAGAACGTAATCTTCGCTCTCGAGGGGCCGCACATACAGGTGGACGACAGATACATTCCAAAGTAGAAAGCTGTCCAAGCCCAGCGCCCTCGCCTTCGCTTCAGCATTTTGTCGAAACTCCATATCATGGATGCTCGTATCGGGCATCTTGAGTTCCCAGCCTTGCAGAATGCGCGCCGTCGACCTGTCGCCGAAAAGCAGGACGTCCGGGAACAACGCGCCGCCTTCGGTGCGTATGGTACGCTCGCCCCCTGCATCCTTGATGGGACGTTCGCCCTGCTGGACAAGATGTTTCAGGTGACCAATAAGGTCAATTGCCCAAGACCGTTCATTGTAGGTCGTACTAAGAGCGGTCATACGGCTTCCTTCAGGGCTTGGCGAATGATCGCATCTACGTCAACCATTCCTCTCGGGCTGATCTTGCCGGACCTCGCACGGGGTTGTAAATCGGAATACAGGGGCGCAGGTTCGTCCTCTCGCTCAATCGCAGTCTTGACTTCAGCAAGCCTCATTCTCGCGACCTCCATATAGTCGATGCGTTTCTCCTTGAAAAGATGAACCTCTTCATTCTTTTCAATTCCAATGAAACGTCGCGCTTCAAGCGCGGCCGCTACCAGAAAACTACCACTGCCGAAGGCGTTATCCAAAACGACATTGCCTTCGCCGGTGAATAAGCGAATAAGGTAGCGTCCGAGGGCCACTGGCTTTTGTGTTGGATGCCAAACACGACCACCGGCTTCGCTTTCGGCCGTTTTGCAATATAGAGCATCTGTCGGAAAACGCTGACCGCTGCTCTTTACCTGTACGGGCTTGAAGTCTCCATAGCTTCCTGTGTATTGGGCTTTTCTGACTCCCTTATCGTACGGCTCACCATGCGACATGACAGGCCGATAATCGGGCTGACTTTGATAAAATATACATATGTCTTCGTGTTGCCGTAAGGGTTGACGGCGTGCATTGAGAAAGTTAGTTGGCTTGCTCTTAATCCAAACAAACTTATATCGGAACCAAGGCTCGTTACTAAGTATAACGCGTGCAGTGAAAATACCTTGCGAAGATAACGCAATTACGCCTCTTGGTTTAACAACCCGACGATACTGTTGTCAGAGCTGCTCAAGGGGAATAACGCTGTCCCATTTGTTTTGGGTCGTGCCGTAGGGAAGATCACACAGCACCAAATCGACTGAGTGATCGTCGAGCGATTTCATTACTTCAAGGCAGTCGCCTTGGTAAAGGGTCCCTCCCACATACTTCATTTCGAGGAAGGCCTCGGGTCGACCGTGTCTCGGTCTGGTAAATCCAGCGTCATCTGGATAGCTTCGCGTTGCAGCAGATCACGGATAGCTCGACGTCCCAGCCACGCGAGAGACCGTTCCGATTTGGCGGCTACCTGTTGAAGCGCGCGGTACTCTGCGTCTTCGAGATTAACCGTGATGCGGTTCTTGGCTGAAATTCGCCTTACCCCACTACCCTCAGAATGCAGCATTATGCGGCATTCTGAGGGTAGTGTAACAAAAAGAGAACGTCAAGGCAAGTGCCGGTGATATGTTTGCTGACCAAGGCGTTTCCCGATAAGGAAGCGGCGGGCGACCGAAGCGCGCCATGGGGATTGACGGCATCGGAGGCTGTGCGCCTACTGTTCCACTGCATCGCGGTCCAGCAGGCCTTCCCGCTGGAGCGGAAGGTTCCCAACGCCGAGACCCGCGCGGCCATGGCCGAGGCCGATGAGATCGTGAAGGCCGGCAGGGCGCGCTTCGCCGCCGTCGAAGAGATGCTTGCGGACCTCGAAGAAGCCGCCCGCCCGTAAGGCGCGCCGCTATTCGCCCGCTTCGGGCGTCGGCTCCGTGCGGCGTATCGAGCCTTCGAGCAGCCCCTCCAGCCGCGCCACGCGGTCGGAAAGGCCGCGCAGGTCCGTCGAAACGCGCGCCGAAAGCTCGCTCATATCTTTCGCCGTGCGCTCGGAAAGGTCCCTCATGTCCTTCGCCGCGCGCTCGGAGAGGTTGCGCATGTCCTTCGCCAGGCGCTCGGAAAGGTCCTTGTTGTCCTTCGCCGCGCGCTCGGAGAGGTTGCGCATGTCCCGGTGGATGGTCCACAGGAAACCGATCACGCCGAGCATCAGCCCGGCCAGAATGTAAATGCCCTCGTCCATGTCCCGCACTGTAGCCGCCCCCGCCGCCCCGGCGCAAGCGCCCGCCGCGCCGGGACATGAAGCCAGGTAATGTTTCCTGAATAATCAACCTCATGGCAGGCAACCGCGAAAAATTCTGGCCGAAAGGCTTGCATTTCGGCTTCGCATCACCAGAATAAACTGGGAACACACTCGGGAAGGGGCATCCGGAGGCCGCTTCCCCCCGCGTCGGCGCCGGCGCGGAAAAGCCCCCGATTCGGCCGACGGGCGAGGTGCGCCCTGCGTCCGGCTCGCGCGCGCGGGCGCACCCGGGCAATCAGGCGCGCGAACCGCGCCCCCGCCGAACGCGCGGGGGCGGGCGCGCAGGCGCCGGCGCGCATTACGCGCGAATCAGGGTCCCGCCGCGCCGGGCAGCCGGGCGGCGGGAGAACGGAGCGAAGACGGACGGAAAGGAGAGACCCATGCCGAAAACGCAAAGAGGGGGAACCCGGATGGAATGCCGGGAGCGGCGGCCCGGACCGACGGCTCATGCCCGGAACGGCTGCAGGCTATGCGCCGTTCGCATGGCCGACCATGACAGAACATGACATCCCATGACACATCCCGTCATGCCCCTGGTTCATCATGCCGGACTCGTTCCGGGCATCTCCCTCCACCGCTTCTGCCGGAGGGCCGCACGGATGGCCGGAACAGGTCCGGCCATGACGGAGGGAGGCCGCCGCTCCCGCGCCCTTTGGAGTGGGCCCCATGGGCCGGACAGTATCAAGCGGCCTTTTTGACAGGGTTGGGTTGTTGTTTTTCCTCGAAGCGGTTCGGGCTGAGATATCCGAGGGCGGAGTGCAGTCTTCTGTTGTTGTAGGCGTCGATGAAGCGGG
>JAJDVH010000047.1 GCA_022826185.1 Alphaproteobacteria bacterium | reverse complement strand
GACCGGCGGAAGCGGCCAGGCGCAATCGCCCGCGCCGGCGCTCACCATCGAGACCTTCGAGCTCGAAGGCGAACCGCAATCCTCGGCAGGCTCGCGCAGCGGTCCCGAACTGGTCGCCGATTCGGTGGCGAAGCCGGTCGGGGCCTGGCTGCCGGCGGGCGCCCATGCCCAGGCCGTCGTGCTGGCCGGCGTCGACGCCTCGGCCGGCATCTCGTCGCAGGGCGATCCCCGCCCGGTGCTGATGCGCATCGCCGGCCCCGCCTGGACGGCAGCCGAGGACGGCATGGCGCTCAAGGTCGATGTCGACGGCTGCACGGTGACGGGCGCGGCCCATGGCGACCTCTCCTCGGAGAAGGTCTATGTGCGCTTCCGGACCATGACCTGCGCCGGGCCCAGACCGGGCACGGTGGTCGAGACGCCGGTGGCGGGCTTCGTCGCCGGTTCGGGCAAGACCGGGGTGCGCGGGCCCGTGGTGAGCCGCGAGGGCGCGCTGGTCGAGAAGGCGTTTCTCGCCGGCATGGTCTCGGGCGTCGGCCAGGGCGTCTCGCAGGCCTTCCAGCCCCAGGCGGTGGCGACCGGCGCGGGCGGCGCCGCGGTCGCCAACACCGGGCTCGGCGATATCGGCCGCGCCGGTCTCGGGGCGGGTGCGTCGTCGGCGGGGCAGAAGGTGGCCGACTACATGATCCGCCGCGCCGAGCAGTACCAGCCGGTGATCCAGCTCCAGGCCGGCACCAGGGTGACGCTGGTGTTCCTCGAAGGCGCCCGCATCGACGGCCGCGCCGTCCGGACCCGCAAGACGCAATCCGACAACGGAGGAAAATGAGATGAGCAAGGGGAAGACCTGCGCGCCGCGCATGATGTCACTGCCGGCCGCCGCGCTCGCCGCGCTGCTGCTGGCGGGCTGCTCGTCGGGCCATGTCGGCGACGACTGGCAGTGCCCGCTGGCGACGGGCGGGTCCTGCGCCAGCGTCGCCGCCGCCGATCCGGCAGTGCCGAAGACGGATGCCGCAGCGGCGAGGGAGCCCGGACAGCCGATCCGGCTGCTGCCGCGCGAATGGGATTCGGACCGGATTGCTGCGCCGGCAATCCGCTCCTGCGAGACGGAGTGCGGTTTCGATCCTTTCGCCTGGCTCGCGCGGCTGTTCGGGACGGAGACCGGCGAAGACCGCCCTGAAGCGAAAGACGCCAAAGCGGCCATGACGGAGACCGCCCCCGCCATGGCGGCCGCTTCCACGTCTGGCTCGCCCGCGATCGAGGAGACACCGGCAGGGAACGATCCCGGCGCCGACGATCTGCGCACCGGCGAGACGGTTGCGCGCATCTGGATCGCGCCCTTCGTCGATGCAGACGGCATCTACCGCGAGGCCGCCCATGTCCGAATCGTGCTGGAGCCCGCCGGCTGGAGGCTGAAGTGAGCCTGTCCCCCAACACGGCGGTGGGCCGCCTGCTCGAACTGTTCGAGGGCCCGGAAGCGCCGGGGCCGTGGACGCCGCCCGCCATGCCGGCCGCGCTGCACTCCCTGCTGCCCTGGCGCGCCTTCGACGAGTCGAGCGAGCTCTACGTCAACGCGGGCTCGGTCGGCTTCGTGCTGGAACTGCCGCCTTTCGCCGGGATCGACGCCGAGACCCTGGGGGCGCTCGCCGGCACGCTCGCCGACGCCGCGCCCGAACGCTGCACGATCCAGGTTCTCCACTGGGCAAGCCCGAGGTTCGGCGCCGCCTTCCGCGCCTGGGCCGAACCCCGTGTGGGAACGGAAGGCGCGCTCGCCCGCATGGGCCGGCGGCGCGCCGAGCTGCTCGCGCCCGGCGGCTGGCGACGATTGCACGAGGGCGGCCCGCCCTTCACCCTTTCCGACTACCGGGTGTTCGTCACCGCCTGCCTCGCCGGCGGACCGGGCCCGGCCGCCGAGACCGCGCTCGGCGCCTTCCGCCGGGCGCTGGAGGGGACGCTCGCCTCCGCCGGCGCAGCGGCAAGGCGGCTGGAGCCCGACGGACTGCTGTCGCTGGCGGCGGAGCTCACCGCGCCCGATATCGCCGGACGTCACGATGGCGGGGACGGCGGCACCGAACGCCCGGTCCGGCGCTGGGCTCCGCGCGACCCCCTGCACGAACAGTGCATCGCGCCCGGCCGGGCGCTGACCGTGACCCCGCGCGGCCTCGCCTTCCACGATGCGCAAGGAGAGGACGTGGCGGTGCGGGTGCTCTCCGCCCTGGCCTTTCCCGAAGTGTGGCCCGGCTGGCGCGGCAATGCGCTGATCGGCGACTTCCACCGCGACTTCCTCCAGCCCGGCTGCCCGGTGCTGACCTGCCTCACCGTCATGACCGGCGACGCCGCC
This sequence comes from Alphaproteobacteria bacterium, assembly GCA_022826185.1. Classification (GTDB taxonomy): domain Bacteria; phylum Pseudomonadota; class Alphaproteobacteria; order Bin95; family Bin95; genus Bin95. Next base: position 2,918 of record JAJDVH010000047.1, on the reverse strand, counting down.
TCGGGCGAGCGGGCCTTCCTCAAGGCGGCGCGCGCGACCCAGCAGGCCGGCACCGGCATCGCCCGCTATCTCCCCGGCCTGCCCGAGAAGGCGCGCGACTGGCAGACCGTCACCGAACGGCTCAAGGACGGCGAACGCCTGGTCCGCGCCTGCTACATGGCCGCCGTCTACGCGCCGCTGGACGCCCTCGACGAGGCCGAGCAGGCGGTGCGCGCGATCTATCACGGCCAGGGCTGGCGCGTCGCCGCCGAGCGCTACATGCAGCTGCCCTCCTGGCTGGCCTGTCTCCCCATGGCGTCCGCCGGCGGCCTCGACGCCGATCTCGAACGCATGGGCCGCATGAAGACCCTGCTGACCTCCAGCGCGGTCAATCTCGCCCCCATCCACGGCGAGTGGCGGGGCCAGCCGCAGAGCCCCGACAATCCGCCCGCGCTCTTCCTGATCGGGCGGAGGGGCCAGCCGGCCGGCTGGTCGCCGTTTGCCAACGAGGCCGGCAACTACAACGTCGCCGTCACCGGCAAGTCCGGCTCGGGCAAGTCGGTGCTGATGCAGGAGCTGGTGACGGGCCTGGTCGGCGCCGGCGGCGAGGCCGTGGTGATCGACGACGGCAGGTCGTTCCAGCACACGGCGGAAGCATTGGGCGGGGCCTTCATCGCCTTCGGCAAGGACCCGGCCTGCCTCAACCCCTTCGCGATGATCGACGCGGAGACCGCCGCCCATGACGGCGACTACCGCGAGGAATGCTTCGCCATGCTGGCCGGCGTCATCGGCCGCATGGCAAGGCGAAGGGGCTCGATCGACGATATCGAGGCCGCGCTGATCGCCGAGGCCATCGCGCAGGCCTGGGACGACGCCGGCAACAATGCCGATCTCGGCAGTGTCCGGAAGAACCTCGACGCCCGAGACGACCGCCGGGCGAAGGACATGGCGACCGCGCTCGGCCCCTGGTGTCCGGGCGGGGCGATGGGGCGGCTGTTCGCGGGCGCGCGCACCCCGGCGCTCGACCGGGCGCTCACCGTGTTCGAGCTGGCCGAGCTCAAGGGCCGGGGCGATTTGCAGGCAGTGGTGCTGATGCTGGTGGTCTTCCTCGCCACCCAGCGCATGTATCACGGAGAGCGCACGCGGGCGAAGGCGATCGTGATCGACGAGGCGTGGGACCTGCTCTCCGGCGAGGACAGCCGCGCCTTCCTGGAAGGCGCCGCCAGACGCGCGCGCAAATACCGCGGCGCGCTCATCACTGGCACGCAGTCGGTCAACGACTATTACGCCAATCCTGCGGCACGCGCCGCCTGGGAGAACTCGGACTGGGTGATCTTCCTCGCCCAGAAGGACGAGTCGGTCGAGCTCCTCAAGCAGGAGAAGCGCATCCATTGCGATCCCGGCATGGAGCGGGCGCTGAAGAGCCTGACCACCGCCGACGGCCGTTATGCCGAACTGGTGCTGCACGGCCCCGACGGCTGGCGGGTCGCGCGGCTGGTGCTGGATGCCTGGTCGGTGGCGCTGTTCTCCTCGCGCGGGCCCGCCTTCGCCGCGGTCGAGCGCCTGAAGGCCGAGGGGCTCTCCACCGTCCAGGCCATCGACCGGCTCGCGGGGGACGCTCCCCTCGCCGGGGGCACCCGTCCCGCTGGCGCTGCCACCGAACATCCCGAAACCACCGAACCGAAGGGAGGAACCGAATGACGATGAAACGGGCAGCTGCGATCCCGCGGGCGCCGCTCATCTGGCCGGGCGATCCGGAGGACGTGACGGCCGAGGACATCGACTTCGAGGCGCTGGCCCATGTGCTGGCCAATACCTGCCGCCGGGGCGGCTGCTGCCGGCAGTACCACTCCATCGCCGCCCATGCCGTGATCGTCTCGGAGGAGATCGCGGCGCTCGACGGGCTCGAAGACGAGGACCGGCGGACGCTGGCGCTGCATGCGCTGATCGCGAATGCGCCGTCGGCCTGGCTTCGGGGGCGCCTGCCGGACTCGCAGCGCGCGGCGGAACGCACCGGGAAGCTCGCCACCGGGATCGAGACCGCCGTGCGCCGGGCGGCCGGGCTCGACGCCGTTCTGGAAGAGGAACAGGCGGAACTGCTCCGGTTCGTCGAGCGCATGGCCGAAGCGGCCGAGCGGCGCGACCTGCTGGAGCCCGGAGGCCGGGACGGCTCGGGGTCCGCCGTCGCGGGGCTTGCCTTCCCGCCGATCAAGCGCCGCATCCGCAGCCTCCCGCCCGACAAGGCGGCGCAGGCCTGGCTCGCCCGCTTCCGGGCGCTTGCCGGGCCGGAGGATGAACGAAAGGGGCGCACCGCAGCGGATGCCGCATCGGAGGCCGGGGATGCCGCGCGGGACTGACTGGCAGGTTCTGGTCTCGGCCGCGCTGCTCTCGGGCGCGGTGGCGGCGGCGGTAGCGGCCGGGGTGATGCGCTACGGCATGGAGCCCGCGCCGCGCATCGCGGGCGTGCGTCTCGCGGAGATCACGGCGGACTACACCGCGCGCGCCGCGACGACCGGGGAGACGGCGGAAGACGTGCGCGTCTGGGGCGTTGCGCTGGAGGCCGCCCTCGACCGGGTGGCGGCGCATCATGGCGTCGTGCTGCTGCCGGCGCGCGCGGTCGCGGCTGGCGCGCCGGACATGACGCCCGAGGTCGAAACCGCGCTGGAGCGGCTGCTGGTTCCGGGAGAGAGCCGTTGACCGAATCGCGCCCGATATTCGCGAAGCGGACGGCAGGATCGCGCCGGCGCAGGATCGGTCTTGCCGTCATGCTTGCGCTGGCGGCGCTCTGGCTCGCCGCAGCCTCGCGCGTGCATGTCAATGCGAGCTGGTCCGACGAAGCCTGGGGATACGCGGCCTTTCCGCTGTTCGGCGCCGAGCCGCGGATCGGCGACCGGGTGCTGTTCGAGCCGCCCGATTCCGTCGGGTCTCCCGTGCCGTAC
>JAJDVH010000170.1 GCA_022826185.1 Alphaproteobacteria bacterium | reverse complement strand
GGAGCAGGACGAGTTCGTGGAGACCTACCGCCGCGCCGCCGGCCGCCCGGACGGGCTGACGCCGGTCCACAATGTCCACGCCATGTTCCGCTTCGCCTCCATCCTGGACGGCGTGCGCGCCCGCGGCCTCGCCGGCAATGCGGCCTCCGACAATGCCGAGGAGGTCGGCCGCCTCGGCCTGCTGATGGCCGAACGCGCCTGGGAGCTCGCCGAGGCATCGGGGTAGGCCGGCCCTTGCCGCCGCCGCAGCCGGCGCTTATGTGAGCGCGTCCGATTCGCTTGAGGGGAAAACGGGAGATGGCACGGGCCGAGGCACTGGCGGAGCCGCTGAGGGCGCTCCTGGGCGAGCGCGGTCTCTCCGCCGACCCGGACGAGCTGGCGCCGCTCCTGGTCGAGCCGCGCGGCCTCTATCGCGGCAGCACGCCCTTCGTCGCCCGCCCGGCCACGACCGGGCAGGCGGCGGCCGTCGTCCGGCTCTGCCGGGAAGCGGGCGTCGCCATCGTGCCGCAGGGCGGCAATACCGGGCTTTGCGGCGGGGCCATGCCGGTGGAGGACGGCAGCCAGCTTCTGGTGAGCCTCGGGCGCATGAACCGCATCCGGGAACTGGACGCGCTCAACTACACCATGACGGTCGAGGCGGGCTGCATCCTCCAGCATGTCCAGGCGGCGGCCGAGGAAGCGGACCGGCTGTTCCCGCTCAGCCTCGGCGCTGAGGGAAGCTGCACCGTCGGCGGCAATATCTCGACCAATGCCGGCGGCATCAACACGCTGCGCTACGGCAATATGCGCGACCTCGTGCTGGGGCTGGAAGCCGTGCTGCCGGACGGGCGCGTCTGGAACGGGCTCAGGCGCCTGCGCAAGGACAATACCGGCTACGACCTGAAGCAGCTCTTCATCGGCGGCGAAGGCACGCTCGGCATCGTGACCGCGGCCTGCGTCAAGCTCTTCCCCCGGCCCCGCGAGGAGGTGACGGCCTTCGCCGCGCTGCGCTCGATCCCGGATGTGATCGAGCTGCTATCGCGCCTGCGGGCCGCCACCGGCGACCAGGTTTCGGCCTTCGAGTATATCGGGCGCTTCGGCATCGACCTGGCGCTCAGGCATGTGCCGGGCGTCCGCGACCCGTTCGGCCGGGCCTACACCCACTATGCGCTGCTGCGCGCCGATGCCGGCCGCGAGGGCTCGGGCCTGCGCGGGATCGTCGAGGAGGCGCTGGGACTGGCCTTCGAGGACGGGCTGGTGCTGGACGCGACCATCGCCGACAGCGGCGCGCAGGCGAACGCGCTCTGGCGCATACGCGAGGCCGTGGTCGAGGCGCAGATTCCGGAAGGCGGTTCGATCAAGCACGACGTCTCGGTGCCGGTGAGCCGGGTCGCGGACTTCATCGAGGCGGCGGACAAGGCGGTCGAGCGCACCATTCCCGGCGCCCGGCCCTGCCCCTTCGGCCATGTCGGCGACGGCAACATCCACTACAACGTCTCCCAGCCCGTCGGCGCCGACAAGCAGGCCTATCTGGCGCGCTGGGACGAGCTGAACGCCGCCGTCCACGACATCGTCCACGGGCTGGACGGCTCCGTCTCCGCCGAGCACGGCGTCGGGCGGCTCAAGGTCGAGGAGATCACCCACTACAAGCCCGGTCCCGAGATCGAGATGATGCGCGCCGTCAAGCGCGCCCTCGACCCCGAGGGCCTCATGAACCCCGGCAAGGTGGTGATATGAGCGTCCGCATCCGGGTCTCGCAGGACCTTCGCGAAGATCAGGACCAGCCGTCCGGGTCCTGTGGGCGCATCCGGACGGACCCCGAGGTCAGTGGAGGGCGGCTGCCGGGGAACAGCCGCATCGCTCGCACCGGCTGAGCCTTGCGATATGCGGGACGGATATTTCATGCTCGCAATGCGTTTGGGGAGCCGGCGCCGCCCGCCTTGCCGCCGCGCTTCGGCCGCCTAATTTTCCCGTCTCCCGCAGCCCGTCCCGGACAGCCTTGGCCATCTTCTTCCTGCCCGTGCTTGCCATGCTGGCGGCGTTCGGGCCGCTTTCCATCGACATGTATCTGCCGAGCCTGCCGGCGATCGGGCGGGAGTTCGGCGCGTCGGCCGGCGACGTGCAGCTCACGCTCTCGGCCTTCTTCGTCGGCTTCGGCATCGGGCAGCTCCTCTACGGCCCGCTCTCGGACCGCTACGGGCGGCGGCCGATGCTGCTCGTCGGCGTCTCGGTCTATCTGGCGGCGAGCGCAGGCGCGGCCTTCGCGCCGGATATCGGGGCGCTGACCGCGGCGCGCTTCTTCCAGGCGCTCGGCGGCGGGGCCGCGACGGTGATCGCGCGGGCCTCGGTGCGCGACCGCCATTCGGGAGCGGACGCCGCGCGCATGCTCTCCACGCTCATGCTCATCATGGCTGCCGCGCCCCTGCTCGCGCCGTCGCTCGGCGCGCAGGTGCTCCACTTCGCGGACTGGCGGGCGATCTTCGCGATTCTCGCTGCCTGGGGCGCGCTCGCGCTGCTGGCGGTCGTCTTCCTGCTGCCGGAGACGCGCCCGCGGGAAGCGCGCTCCGGCGCGGGCCTCGGCTCGATCTTCCGCAGTTACGGCCGCCTCGTCTCGGAGCGGCGGACGCTCGGCTGCGCGCTTGCGAGCGGCGGCGCCTTCGCCGGCATGTTCGCCTATATCTCCGGCACGCCCTTCGTGTTCATGGAGGTGTTTGGCGTCTCGCCGCAAACCTACGGGCTGCTGTTCGCCGTCCATATCCTGGCGATCATGGGCGGCGCTTACACGAACCGCCGGCTGGTCGGCCGCTTCGGGCCCGCCGGCATGATGGCCTGGGGCACGCGCCTTCTGCTGGCGGCGGGCCTGGCGCTTGTGCTCGCTGTGCTGCTGGCGCCGGACAGCCTCGCCGCCATCGTCGCCGCGCTGCTCTGCTTCATGTTCGCGCTCAACCTGATCGCCGCCAACACCATCGTCATCGCCACGGCCGACAAGGCGGAGCTCGCCGGCACCGTGATCGCGCTCATCGGCGCGGGGCATTTCGCGCTCGGCACGGTTTCGGGCCTCGCGGTCGGCCAGTTCCACGACGGCACCGCGCTGCCGCTGGCGCTCACGGTCGCAGTCTGCGGGCTCGTGTCCTTCTCGGCCCGCCGCTGGCTCGTGCGGGCGCCGGAGGCCGATTGACTCCGGACGCTCCGCCCCGGAAGATTCAACCGCCCGGCGCGGCGCCGGCAAAGCCATGAGGAGAGGATACGGCCCCGATGGAGATCGGCTTTTTCAGCATGCCTTCGCACCCCCCCGAGCGCGACCTGCGCGAGGGCCATGAATGGGACCTCCAGCATATCCGCTGGGCCGACGAGCTCGGCTTTACCGAAGGCTGGATCGGCGAGCACCACACCGCGCCCTGGGAGCCGCATCCCGCCCCCGATTTCCTGGTGATCGAGGGCCTCCGGCAGACCGAGGCCATCCGGCTCGGCCCGGGCGGTTTCCTGCTGCCCTACCACCACCCGGCGGAGCTCGCCAACCGGATCGCGATGATGGACCAACTGAGCCAGGGGCGGCTCAATTTCGGCGTCGCCGCGAGCGGGCTGCCGAGCGACTGGCAGATGTTCAACGTGGACGGCATGTCCGGCGAGAACCGCGACATGACACGCGAGGCGCTGGACATCATCCTGCGGCTCTGGTCGGACGAGCCGGAGTTCGACTACAAGGGCAAGTTCTGGCATGTGACCAAGGGCGCTGAGATGTTCGGCTTCCTGCGCCCGCACCTGTTTCCCCTGCAGAAGCCGCATCCGCCCATCGGCGTGGCCGGCCTCTCCAAGAATTCCGACACGCTCAAGCTCGCCGGCGAGCGCGGTTTCCTGCCGATGAGCCTGAACCTGAACCCGGCCTATGTCGGCAGCCACTGGGATGCCGTCGAGGAAGGCGCGGCCAGGGCCGGGCGCACCGCCAGCCGCGGCGAGTGGCGCATGGTGCGCGAGGTGTTCGTCGCGGAGACGGACGAGGAGGCTTGGCGGCTCTCGGTCGGCGACATGATGGGCCGGATGATGGGGGACTATTTCCTGCCGCTGCTCGCCAATTTCGGCTTCCTGGAGTTCCTGAAGCACGACCAGGATGTGCCGGACAGCGACGTGACGCCGGAATATTGCGCGAAGCACAATTGGCTGGTCGGTTCGCCGGCGACCGTCGCGGAGAAGCTGGAGGCCGTCTATGACGATGTCGGCGGCTTCGGCCAGCTCCTCCTGTTCTGCTTCGACTATGCCGACAAGCCGGAGGCCTGGCGCACTTCGATGGGCCTGCTGATGAACGAGGTTCTGCCCAGGGTGAGCCACCTCACGCCCGACGCCGCCGCAGCGGCGTGAAACCCCCGCGCCGGGCTTCAGCTGTCCAGGCGGTAGAAGCGGGCGGCGGTGTCGTGGAAGAGGGCGCGGCGGTCCGCGTCCGGCAGGTCGCGGACCATGCGCTTGTAGGCGCTCATCATTGCGTCGTAGCCGATCCTGAGCCCGTCCACGGGGAAGTTGCTTGCGAACATGCAGCGGTCAGCGCCGAACAGCCGGATCGTCTCGCGCACCAGCGGGCCGTTCTCCTCCTCGCGCCAGGGGCCGTCCGGCAGGCAGAGGCAGGAGAGCTTGACCGCGACATTGGGGCAGGCGGCCAGCGCCGCCATGCCGCGCCGCCAGAGG
>JAJDVH010000249.1 GCA_022826185.1 Alphaproteobacteria bacterium | reverse complement strand
CCTCAAGGGGATCCCTGCCCTCATACCGACCCTCCAATCGCTCGAGCGGCATTGAGTCAGAAGTCGCCCTCCCTGGGAATCCCCTCAATGAGTCTCAACCCTCAACCGCTGGTATGAGTCTGAAGTCAAGGCCGTTGGTATCAGTTTTCTCCCCTCCCGCTCGGCGGGTACAGACCTTTGCCGGGCTGCGCCCGCCGCTTCCGCTGGTGCGAAAGCGGACCCCCACCCGGCCTCCCCCGCAAGCGGGGGAGGAGACTTCCGGCGGCTGGCGGTATGGGTTCCAATCAAAGACCGCTGGCATGAGGGGACGGGCGGCGGTTCCGCAAGCGCAATCTGTTCGCAATATAAGAAATAATTCAAGAAAAGGGATTGTTTTCTGAATTGCCCGTGGCTATATGAGGCGGGAGGACAGAAACGGCATCCGCGCGGGGCCGCTACGTCTTCCGGTTCGCGCCGGCGCGAAAAAAACACCCCGAGAAACAGACGGGAGACGTGCGCCCTGCGCCTGCCTCGCACGCGCGGGCAATCAGGCGCGCGAACCGCGCCGGCGCCGACACCCGCCCGCACCCGCGCGCGATACGCGCGGCAAAGGGTCCCGCCACTGGCGAAAGCCGGCGGCGGGGAGAGGGAAACGAAAAGGGATCGAGAGGAGAAACTCCATGCCGAAGACGCAAAGCCGGGAACCGGGACGGAATGTCCAGGGCCCTTGTCCCAATCCACGGCGATATGCCCTGACAGGCAACGGCCTATGCGCCGCCCGCATCCGGAACATGACAAAACATGACATTCCGTAACGTCCCGGATGGCGTGGACCCCATGGGCCGGGCGGTCGGGCCGAAAATATTTGACCGCCGGGCGTTTTGGACCTATTGCTGCGCCGCCGCACCACGCATGACCCACGTGCCAAGAAATCACCCGGGCGGACAAGCCGGGGGCCGGTAACGAGGTATCGGTGCGACAGGCGGGAAGACGGACGGTTTGCAGCCGCCCGCCGGACCGCCCCCGAGCCGCGGTTAGGAGCCCCTTGGGAGGGTTATGCGATGACGGCGCGCATTCGCCGATTCCTGGACGAGTCCCGGCCGCCGACGCCGTGCCTCGTGATCGACCTGAATGTCGTGCGGGAAAACTATCTCGCCTTCACCCGCCTGTTGCCGCAGGCCACGGTCTATTACGCCGTCAAGGCCAACCCGGCCCCGGAAATCGTCTCGCTGCTCGTGCGCCTCGGCTCGTCCTTCGACTGCGCCAGCATCTACGAGATCCGGGACTGCCTGGCGGCCGGCGCGCCGCCCCGCCGCCTTTCCTTCGGCAACACGATCAAGAAAGCCACCGATATCGAGGCCGCGCACAGGCTCGGCGTGGACCTGTTCGCTTTCGACAGCCAGGGCGAGCTGCGCAAGCTGGCGGAAGCTGCGCCGGGGGCCCGCGTCTATTGCCGCATCGCCATGACCGGGGAGGGCGCGGACTGGCCGCTCGGGCGCAAGTTCGGCTGCGAGGTCGATATGGCGCGCGACCTCATGCTGGAGGCCGGCCGGCTGGGCCTCGACCCCTACGGCCTTTCCTTCCATATCGGCTCGCAGCAGCGCGACGTGCGCCAGTGGGACGTGGCCTTCGGCCAGACGGCGATGCTGTTCACCGCGCTCGACGAGGCAGGCGTGAAGCTCGGCATGGTGAATGTCGGCGGCGGCTTCCCCGCCCGCACCCGCAAGGACGGGCCCGGCCCGGAGGCACATATGGAGGCGCTCGTCGCGGCCGCGCGCGGCCATTTCGGCAACCGGATTCCCAGCCTGATCGTCGAGCCGGGCCGGGCGCTGGTGGGCGATGCCGGCCTCGTGCAGAGCGAGGTCGTGCTGATCTCGCGGAAGGGCTACCGGGACGAGGAGCGCTGGGTCTATCTCGATATCGGCAAGTTCGGCGGCCTGATCGAGACCATGGACGAGGCGATCCAGTACCGCATCACCACGGAGCGCGACGGCGCGGAATGCGGCCCGGTCGTGCTGGCGGGCCCCACTTGCGACGAGGCCGACGTGCTCTACCAGCACAGCCACTACCGGCTGCCGCTGGCGCTGGAGGTCGGCGACAGGGTGGCCATCGAGTCGGCGGGCGCCTACACCGCCTCCTACAGCTCGGTCAATTTCAACGGCCTGCCGCCGCTGGCGACCTACTGCATCTGAGCCGGCGCATTGACACATCGTCTCCGCCCGCCAGATAATCGCCGGCTACCGGAGCATGTCGGCACGATGAGCGCAGGGATCAGCATTTCCGACCGGGCCGCCGAGCGCGTTTCCTTCCTGCTCGACCAGCAGCAGGGCAAGGACCTGATGCTGCGGGTTTCCGTGTCGGGCGGCGGCTGTTCGGGCTTCCAGTACGGCTTCGCCTTCGACGATGCGCGCCATGACGACGACCTCGTGTTCAGCCATGCCGGCGTCGATGTCGTGGTGGACGAGATGTCGCTGGAGCTGCTGGAGGGCGCGGAGATCGATTTCGTCGAGGATCTGGCCGGCGCCGCCTTCCGCATCGACAACCCCAACGCGACGGCTTCCTGCGGCTGCGGCTCCTCCTTCGCCGTCTGAATGAAGATCGCAAGCTGGAACGTCAACTCGATCAAGGCCCGCCTGCCCGCCGTGATCGACTGGCTGGAGACGGCCGCGCCCGACGTGCTGGCGCTCCAGGAGATCAAATGCGCCGCCGACGCCTTCCCGTTCCTCGAAATCGAGGCGGCGGGATACCGGGCGGCGGTGGTCGGCCAGAAGACCTATAACGGCGTCGCGCTGATCTCGAAGGCGGCCCCCGAAGCGCTGCGGGAAGGCCTGCCGGGCGACGGCGAAGACGGTCAGGCGCGCTATGTCGAGGCGGTGTTCGACGGGGTGCGGGTCGCCTCCATCTACCTGCCGAACGGCAACCCGGTCGGGAGCGACAAGTTCCCCTACAAGCTCGCCTGGATGGCGCGGCTGAAACGCCATGCCGCGCGCCTGCTGGCGGACGAGGCGCCGACGGTGCTGGGCGGGGATTTCAACGTCATCCCGGAGCCGGAGGACTGCTACGATCCGGACGACTGGGCGGACGACGCGCTCTACCGGCCGGAGAGCCGGCGCGCCTTCCGCGAAATCCTCCATCTCGGCTGGGCCGACGCCTTCCGGTCGCTCCATGCGCGGCGGGGCGGCGCCTTCACCTTCTGGGACTACCAGCGCGGGCGCTGGCAGCGGGGCGAAGGCATCCGCATCGACCACCTGCTGCTGTCGCCGGCGGCGCTCGACCGGCTGGAGGCGTGCGACATCGACACGGTGCCCCGAAGCCGCCCGAAAGCCTCCGACCACACGCCCGTCTGGTGCAGCCTCGGCCCCGCCGCCGAGGCCGGAAGCCTGTTTCACGCGCCCGGCGAAGACGGATAAGGAACGCCCATGGACTTCACGGACAAGACGATCATCGTGACCGGCGGCGCTTCCGGCATCGGGGCGGAGACGGTCGCCATGCTGCGCGCCGCGGGCGCGGAGGTGCTCGTGGTGGACCGGGACGCCTCCTCCGGCCTTGTCGGCGATGTGACCGACCCGGCGCTCGTCGCCGAGGCGATGGCGCGCTGCCCGCGGCTCGACGGGCTGGTGACGGCGGCGGGCATCTCCGAGAGCGGCGTCGCAATCGAGGATATCGACCCGGAGGACTGGGACCGGGTGTTCGCCGTCAACGTCAAGGCGACCTGGATGTGGATGGCGGCGGCCATCGAACCCATGCGCGCGGCGGGCGGCGGGTCCGTGGTCGGCATCGCCTCGCAACTCGCGTTCGGCGGCGGGTCGCTGAATGCGGCCTATATCGCGTCCAAGGGCGCCGTCGTCTCGCTGGTACGGACGGCGGCGGTCGAACTTGCCGGCGACGGCATCCGCGTCAATGCCGTCGCGCCCGGCGCCACCGAGACGCCGATGCTGAACCGCAGCCTCTCGCGCCAGGCCGACCCCGACGCGGCGCGCGAACGCTCCCGCACCCGCCATGCCATGGCCCGCTTCGGCAAGCCGAACGAGATCGCCGACGCGATCTGCTTCCTGCTGTCGGACCGCGCGAGCTTCATTACCGGCACGACGCTCCCCGTGGATGGCGGCTGGCTCGCAGCCTGAGTTACCGCCCGACCAGCCGCGCCGCCGCCGCGGCAAGCTCTTCCGGCGTGTTGATGTTGAAGAAGGGGTCGCCTTCGGGCGGGACGGCGAACTCGACATCGGCCATGCGGTAGCGCGCCGTCCAGCGGTCCACCTTGCGCAGGCCCTCCTCCGCCAGCGCATGGTGCAGGTCGTCGGCGAGCCGGACGGCCCAGAGCGCGAAGACCGGGTGGCGCTGGCCGCCCGAAGTCGCGGTGACGATCTCGGCGCGGCCCGCCTCGGCCGCCAGGTCGCGGACCAGCGTTTCGGGGAAGAAGGGCGCATCGCAGGGGAAGCTCGCGACCCAGCCATAGCCGGCCCCGCGCGCCCAGAGCATGCCGGCGAGCACGCCCGCGAGCGGCCCGACGAACCCGGCGACCGGATCGGGCAGCACGGGCAGGCCCAGTTCCGCGAAGACCGAAGCCGGCGCGTTGGCGTTGACCGCAAGGCTCGCCACCTGCGGGCCCGCGCGCGCCGCCGCATGAGCGAGCAGCGGCCGGCCGTCGAGCAGCGCCATGCCCTTCAGCCCGCCGCCCATGCGCCGGCCGAGGCCGCCCGCGAGCAGCAGGCCGGCGCAGTCCCGCCGGGGGTCGGGCGGCACGGAGCTCAGGCGGCGTCGCCGGTGGCGACTTCGGGGTTGGCGTCGAACACGAGGCGCTCCGCGCCGGAGAGCGCGATGAAGCGCTTGCCCTTCGCCCGCCCGACCAGCGTCAGCCCCGCCTGCCGGGCGAGCGCCACGCCCGACGCCGTGAAGCCCGAGCGCGAGATCAGGATCGGCACGCCCATCTGCACCGTCTTGATGACCATCTCGCTGGTGAGCCGCCCGGTGGTGAAAAAGAGCTTTCCCAGGGGCGAAACGCCGTTGAGGCGCATATAGCCGGCGATCATGTCCACGGCATTGTGCCGGCCCACATCCTCCAGATAGAGGATCGGCCGGTCGCCCTCGCAGAGCACGCAGCCGTGAATCGCGCCCGCCGCCAGATAAAGGCTCGGCCGGCGCGCAATCTTGGCCGAGAGCGTGTAGATCCAGGAGGTGTAGAGCGGGTCCGGGGGCAGGTCCGCCGCCTCGAAGCTGTCCATCACATCGGCGAACACCGTGCCGACGGCGCAGCCCGAAGTGCGGACCCGGCGTTCCAGCCGGTGTTCGTAGTCGGTCGTCCGCGCCGTGCGCACGATGGCGACATCGAGCTCGTCGTCTATGTCGATGCCGGTGATCTCGTCGTCCGGGCGCAGCATGTTCTGGTTGGCGAGGAAGCCGACGGCGAGCCAGTCGGCATGGTCGCCGACCGTCATCGCGGTCACGATCTCCTGGCTGTTGAGGTAGATGGTGAGCGGGCGTTCGACGACGACGCGCGTGCTGCGCTCCCGGCCCTCGTGGTCGATGCCGGTGACGGCCTCGGTCAGCCTCGGGTCGTCCGGGTCCGGCGCGACCAGGAACTCCTGCATGAACTCGCTCATGTTCTCCACTATGCTCCGGGCCATGGAGAGGCTCAACGACTGTTTCGCGGCGGGCGACCGGCTGCTGACCGTCGGCGAGGCGGCCGAACGGCTGAGCACGCGCCTTGGCCCGGCGGTCGGCCGGGAGCGGACTCCGCTGGCAGACGCGCGGGGCCGGATCCTGGCGGCGCCGCTCGTGAGCGGCCTCGACGTGCCCGGCTACGACAATGCGGCCGTGGACGGCTACGCCTTCGCGCACGGGCAGGCGCGCTACCGCGTCGCCGGGCGGGCCGCGGCGGGACGGCCCTTCCCGCACCCGCTCGCGCCGGGCGAGGCGGTCCGCATCCTGACCGGGGCGCCGGCGCCCGAAGGCGCCGACACGGTGGCGATGCAGGAGGACTGCGAGCTCGACGGCGAAACCGTGGCGGTGCCGGCGGGCCTCAGGGCGGGTTCCAACTACCGCATGGCCGGCGAGAACATCCGCCGGGGCGAGACGGTGCTCATGGCCGGCCAGCGCCTCGGGCCGCTGCAATTGGGCGTCGCGGCGTCGCTCGGCGAAACGGCGCTGGAGGTTTTCCGGCCGCTGCGCATCGCCCTGTTCTCCACCGGGGACGAACTCGCCGCGCCGGGCGACAAGCTGGCGCCGGGGCAACTCTACGACTCCAACCGGACGATGCTGCGGGCCTTCCTGGAGGCCGACGGGCTTGCCGTGACCGATCTGGGCATCCTGCCGGATGACGCCGCCTCCGTGCAGGCGGCGCTGGCCGGGGCGGCGGCCGGCCACGATGTCGTGATGACTTCGGCCGGCATCTCGACCGGCGATGAGGACCATGTGGCGGCGGCCGTGCCGGCGCTGCATTTCTGGCGCCTCGCGGTGAAGCCCGGCCGGCCGCTGGCGCTCGGCAGCATCGGGAGCGCGGCCTTTGTCGGCCTGCCGGGCAACCCGGTGGCCGCCGCCGCCTGCCTGCTGATGCTGGTGCGCCCGATGCTGGGCCTGCTGGGCGGCGCCGGCTGGGAAGCGCCGCCGTCGGTGCTCGTGCCCGCCGGTTTCGCCATGAAGAAGAAGACCGGGCGGCGGGAATGGCTGCGGGTCCGCCTCGGCGAGGACGGCGCGGCCAAGAAGGCGGGTCCCGACGGCTCGGCGCTGCTGCGCGTCATGGCCGAGGCCGACGGCCTGCTCGACGTGCCCGAGGACGTGGCCGCCATCGCCCCCGGCGACCGCTTCCCGATGTTCCGGCTGTGACGCCGCCCGCCGGCGCGCCCGTGCAGGTCCTGACCGTCGGCCATTCCAACCATTCGCCGGAAGCCTTCCTGGCCCTGCTGACGCGGCATGGCGTGACGGCGCTGGCCGATGTCCGCTCCGCGCCATACAGCCGCTTCAATCCGCAGTTCAACCGCAAGGCGCTTTCGGCCTCGCTCTCCGTGGCCGGCATCGCCTATGTCTGGCTCGGGCGCGAGCTTGGCGGGCGGCCGGACGACCCGGCCTGCTACCGGGACGGCGCGGTCCGCTACGACCTTCTGGCGCAGACGGCGGCGTATCGGCAAGGCATCGGGCGCGTCCTGCGGGGCGCGTCGGCGCACCGCCTGGCGCTGATGTGCGCGGAGAAGGACCCGCTCCATTGCCACCGGACGCTGCTGGTCTCCCGCTCGCTCGAGGAAGAGGGGCTGGAGGTCGCGCACATCCTCGCCGATGGTGCTCTCGAACCCCATGAGAGCGTGATGGACCGCCTGCTCGCCGCCCATCGCGAGGACCTGTTCGCAGAGCCGAAATCGCGCGCCGAGCGGATCGAGGAAGCGGCCCGCACGCCGCCCCGCCGCCGCAAACGCGGCTAACCCGCGGCCCGAAGGGACGGAAGGCAGCGGGGGACCGCCCCGCGTGTCATGAATTGTCGTAACTGCCCAGGATGGTTCCCGTGGCGTTAGGGATGTCCGGGTTCCGTTCAGGCGTATTTGATGCCGTCGATGAAGCTTTCGGAGGATCCGGTCAGGGTATCGAGGACATCGCGACCCTGCTTTTGGGCCGTGGCG
>JAJDVH010000022.1 GCA_022826185.1 Alphaproteobacteria bacterium | reverse complement strand
GCGCGGCGGACTTCCTTCACCTCCTCGACGGCCGCCGCGAGCTTGTCCCGGCCCTTGTCGAGTTGCGACTTCAGCGACCCCGCCCGGCAACGGGCGTCCCTCTCCGCCAGAACCAGTTCTTCGACGCGCGCCTCCGCCGCCTCTGCCCGCGCGCGTTCCGTCTCGACCAGGGCCTGCGCCTGTTCGTACAGAGACCGCCAGTCGCGCAGTTCCGACGCCGGCGCTGCCATGGGCGGCGACCAGAGCCCGCCGTCCGCCTCGGTCAGCGTCGAGTGCGCTCGTCCAAGATCGTCGTCGCGCATCGCCATGCGCACGACGATATCGAATCGCCGGCGGCGTTACCAGTCTCTTGTTGAGGGTATCGAAAATGAAATCTGCACCGAGGGAAGAGGACGCCATGACAGGCATACGAAACGAGCCCAGCCGAAAAAGGACATCTGGCTGCGACCGCTCCGCAAGGACTGGAAGCGGACGCTCAATCGCTGAATCCATCACCCTCATCACCGCGTGACCGAACGCTTTCAGCGGTCCCCGTTGGCGAAGGTGAGGACGCCCCTTCCATGCGGCCTGCCGTCCCGGTGCTGGCCTTCATATTTGGCCTCTTCCCCGTCCGCCCCGCCCCGGACCGCGGCGTCCGCTTTCTCTCCTTCTCCATGGCCCGCCATGTCTTCGCCGGCCGGAACCGGCAGGGCGCCGCGCCAGGGCGCCGTGCGGAAACAGGCGGCTGCCGCTCTCTCGGGAACGCCTCCGTCCGCCGGATGCTCGACGCAGCTTCCCTCGACTTCCGCATCGTCCCGCCATTCACAGGTCTTCATGAGGCCGTCAGGCCAGGCGTAACTGCCGAGGCCGTGAAATTTGTCGCGCCGGAACTCGCCCGCGTAATACTCCCCATTTGTCCAGATATAGGCGCCGCATCCGTGGAACAGGTCATCGCGGACGTCGCCGACATAGCGGTTGCCGTCCGCCATCGTCCAGTCGCCGAACCCGTAAAATCTCCCGTTCCTGAAATCCCCCTCGTAAAGCTCGCCGCCGGGACTGTAGTAGATGCCTTTTCCGTGCATCTTCCCGTCGCGCACCTCCCCGGTATAGCGGTCCCCGTTCGCCATGGACCACACCGCGTTTCCCTGGAACTTCCCGTTCAGGAAATCGCCGTCATAACGCTCGCCGTCAGGCCAGAAATACACGCCCCGCCCGTGGAATTTCCCGTTCCGGAACGCGCCGACATAGCGGTGTCCGTCGGGCGAACGCCACTCGCCCTCTCCGTCGGCGACGCCCTTTCGCTTCTGTCCCCGGAACTCCGGCGCCGCTTCGCCTTTCCCCGCCATTCGCGGCGCAGGACGCGGCAACGGGACGCCCAGCGGCGACCGCTGCGGCAGGACGGGTTGCGTTTCCACGACCGGTTCGATCTTCTCGGGAGCCACGGGAGGCGTCGTCGAAATCCGGGCCTGCCGGTCGCGTTCCACCTGTTTGGTCCTGTGAAGGACGGCGTGTTTCCGGGTAGCCTTTACCGCCTTCGCCACCGGCGCCTTTTTTCCCTGGAACTCGGCGCGCAGGCTGGACCCGAATTTGCTGAAATCAGACCCGATTTTCCGGGCGGCCTCGCAGGAAGAAAGCGCGAGAACCACAAAGCAAGCAGCGAGGACCCTGACTGCGAGGTTATTCATGGAACCGCGTTCGTTGCCTCCCGCACCGTACCTCTAGCTGCGGCATCCCGGCATCGTCAAGCCGCGCCGGCGGCGGCCCTGCATGACGCAATGGAACAAAAGAACATTCGACAGGACACGATAATTACCCTGTTTACCCGGCGGATGAACTTCCATGCAAGGATAATTTTCTGTGCTTGAGGCCGCCGCGCCGTTTGGCTCAGGTCTGCAGGAGAGGGGCGGCCCCGTCAGCCCGAGGCGGCGCGCAGGCGGACGAGAGCGTAGAGGGCGTCGATCACCGGGGTCCGGACGCCGGCCATGCGGCCCAGTTCGCGCACCGACCCCAGGGTCGGGTCGAGTTCCGGGGGCCGGCCGCGCTCGATGTCCTGCAGCAATGATGGGCGATGTGCGTTGAAGCCCGCCGTCTTGTTTATGCGGTCCTCGGTCGAGATCGGGATTTCGACCTCGAAAGCGCGGGCGACGGCCTTGCATTCCTCCATCGCGCCGCGGATGACATCGCGCGCGCCCTCATCCCCCCCCGCCTCGGCGACAGACGCGCCGGCAAGCGCCGAGACGGGAGCGATGGAGACATTGGCAAGCAGCTTGAGCCAGATGTCGGTGCGGATGTCGGCGCTGACCGCAACCCCGATTCCGGCCCCGCGCAGGAGGTCCGCGAGCGCGGCAAGCCGGGGCGAACGGCTCCCGTCCGGCTCGCCCATGCGGTATTCCGCGCCGCCGGAGTGGTGGACGACGCCGGGAGCGGACACCTCGGCCGCAACGAAGGTGATGCAGCCGATGGCGCGCTCGGCCGCGATCGCCGCGCCGATGCGCCCGCCGGGATCGACGCTCTCGATGCGCCGGCCGCCCAGCCCGTGGAAATACCAGTAGGGCAGCCCGTTCATCGCGGTCACCACGGCCGTCTCCGGTCCGAGCAGCGCCGAAACGCCCTCCAGGGCCCCGGGAAGCTGGTGGCTCTTCAGCGTGATGAAGACGGCGTCCTGCGGGCCGAGTTCGGCCGCATCGGCGCTGGCAGGCAGCCGGACCGTGCGTTCGCCCATGCTGAGGCCGCGCTCGCGAATGGCGTCAAGATGCGCCCCGCGCGCCACGACCGAAACATCCGCGCCCGCGCCGGCCAGCGAAACCGCTAGGTGGCCGCCTATGGCGCCCGCGCCGTAAACCGCAATCCGCATGAGGTCCCCCTCCCCCTTGCAGACAGGTTTACGACCGTCGGGTGTCTTCCTTCAACCGGGGCGCGCGGGCGTGGCCGTGAAATGGGGCACATAGTCCCGGTTGTGCCGGAGGAGCCGCTCGTCGGTGCCGAGCGCATAGTGCTTCGACATGTCGGGGCTGTAGCGGCTTGCGGCCGGCGCGCGCCCGATGGCCTCCGCCATGGCGCGGATATGGTGCGGGCCGGTGCCGCAGCAGCCGCCGAAATAGCGCACGCCCAGCTCGTGGCACCGGCGCGCGAAATCGCCCATCTCGTAGCGCGTGCACTGGAAGGGGTCGAGCCCGACCGGGAAGCTCAGGCCTCCCGGCAGCGCCTCGGGAAACGGCATGGCGCCGTCCACCAGCGCGCCGAAGGCCGGCTGCAGGGCGGTCGTCCGGTAGGCGACCGCCCAGGTGCAGAGCCGCGCCGGGTCCACCTCCCCGGCGGCCTCGCGGAGGAGCGGGTACATGGTCGCCGGGCCCCGGTGGCAGTTGAAGCCGACCAGATGCGCGCCTTCCTCCAGGCAGATGCGGCAGGCTTCGGCGAGCGAGCCGTCGAAGTCCCGGAGCTTGCCCGAGCGGTGGATCGCGAAGCCGAGCACCAGCGGCAGCCCCGCCCGGTTGCAGACGTCGATGGCGATCCTCGCTTCGCCCAGATGCGACAGCGTCTCGCAAACGATGTAATCGACGCCCTCCTCCGCCGCCCAGCCGATCTGTTCCTTGAACATGGCGCGCGCGGTCGCGTCCGTTGCCGGATCGTCGGGGTCGTACATGTTGGTGTTGCAGGTGTTGCCCGCCAGGATCGTTCCGGGATGGCGGTCCACGACCCTGCGGGCAATGGCGATGGCGTCGCGGTTCAGCCGCTCCAGCAGATGTTCCCTGCCGATCAGCCGGAGCCGCTCGCGGTGGCCGTAATAGGTGAAGGCGAGCACCACATCCGAGCCGCAGCGCACCAGCTCCTCGTGAAGCTGCTCGACCACTTCCGGATGGTCGATCACGACTTCGGGCACATAGCCCCCCGCCTGCAGATAGCCGCGCCGCTCCATCTCGAAGAGGTAGCCGCTGCCGTGGATGACCGCCTCCCCGGCGGCCAGGCGTTCGGTAAGCGATCCGGTCATGGCCGCCCTCCCCTGTTTGCCGAACGGGAAGCGTGACAGGACGGACGAGCGCGAATCGCCCGTTTGCGACCTCGATGCGCCCGTTTGCGGCATGGCGGAGCATGAAGGAAAGCCGGCGCGGGCAATGAAACCAACGGCCTCGACTTGGGACTCATGTCTTCTTCTCGTCATGCCCGGACTTGTTCCGGGTATCCATGCGGCCGTGCAGCGGAAGCGGTGGAAGGGGATGCCCGTAACAAGTCCGGGCATGACGGAAGGGGGAGATCGGGCGGCGGGCGTCGAATCTGTCATGGGTTCCGGTCAACGACCGCGGGTATGAAACCCGCCGTCACGTGCGCGATCCTGCACCGGCGGGAGCCCGGCGGCGGCTAATGCCCGAAATTGAACAAATATTTTCTATATTGAATAAACGTGAAAACAAATGCACTATTTTCCATCTCGGTATCCGCGACCCGGGGGACGGCGGCGGTGGCAGGCATATCCGATCTCTTCTCCCGTTCGAGGCCCGGCACCGTCTTGTGCGCCGCCGCCGTGTCCCCGGTTGCGGTCCGCACCCCGAGGTCCGGATTCAAGACATGGCGCTGAAGCAACCCTTCCTCGTTCCGCATGCGGCGGAAAACAACTATGAACTGTCACGCGACTATCGGCTGGAATTGGACGGCGTGACGGTCGTCGTGCCGAAATATTTCAGATTCGACGGCGCAAGCATCCCCGCTCCCGCATGGTTGTTCAGCTATACGCCCTTTCATCCGGATGTGATGCTGCCGTCTCTTATCCATGACTGGATGTATTTCAATCACCAGGAGGACCGGGACACCGCCGACGACATGTTCTTTACGCTGTTGAAGGCAAACGGCGTCAGCAATTTCATGGCAAGCGCCATGTGGGGCGCCGTCAAGGTCGGCGGAGGGCTTGTGTGGGATAACGACGAAGACGATGTTGCGATGCTGATTCGATTGTGCCGAAAGGTAAACAAAAGACTCAACTTCAACAGCTATAAATTTCCGCACGACATTGTCGTTCAGGCAGCCGGGCAAGCCGCCAACCTGCAACCGCCTGTTCCGCCAACCCGCCAGTAATTGTTGAGAACATTATCGGGGCGCGCCCCCTGGTCGGCGCGGAGCCGCCAGGCTGTTCAGCGCGGTCAGCCCCGAGCCCGGACTCGTCGAGAATGCCGACAGCGTCCGCCAGCCAGCCGGTCCAGGGCGCGGCTTCTTCAGACACCGCGTTGCATCCGGTCGAGCGCGGCGATGTCGAGGTCGAAGAGTTCAAGCAGCCGCCGTTCGATCGCCGCGACGGTAAGCCCTACATCGGCCGCGAGCGGCGCGAGGCCGCTTGCCGGCGTCTCCAGCAGGGCCTGCCTTACTCGCGCGGTCTCCGGCCCCTCGGGCGCGGCGCCGCGCAGAATGGCCGCAAGCCGCTCCGGCGGCAGCCGGCCATAGCTCACCGACCCGTGCCGGGCATAGCTGCGCAGGGCCGCTCCGCTGGACATGGGTTCCATTATAGGGTCCCCATGGCGAAAGTCCGCACCCGGACAGGCCGTCGGAGTTCCCCCATGACATCGTTTCGCGAGATTTCGGAAACCGGGGCGGAGGGCGAGATCGCCGCCGTCTATGACGAGATCCGCCGGACCTGCGCCGTGCCTTATGTGTCGTCCCTGTTCCGGCACCTCGCCGCCTATCCGGGCCTCCTGCCCTGGGCCTGGCGGGCCGTGAGGCCGGCGCTTCTCTCAGGGGCGGCGCAGCAACTGGCCTGGCGGCGCGTCGATATATCCGGCCTGCCGCCATTGCCGCCCCTTTCCCGCAGGGAGATCGCCGGCCTCGGGGTCGATCCGGGCGGCCTTGCGGCGATCCGCACGGTCTGTCGAAGCTTCACGCGCGTGAGCCCCGTCAACCTCGTCGTCGCCGCCTCGCTCGCCGGGCTGCTCGGCCAGCGCCCGCCCGGCGCGGAACCCGCGGTCCCGCTGGAGCCGGCCGAACTGCCCGCGCCGTTGCCCGCCATGCCGGGCATGGTTCCGGACACAGGGATGGCGCCGGCGGCCCGAACCGCGCTTGCGGCGTTCGAAACGGACCTTGCGGGCGAGGCCTTCGTGCCCGGGCTCTACCGTATCCTTGCGCACTGGCCGGGCTTCCTTGCCTATCTCGCCGCCTCGCTCGGGCCGCTGCTGCGCGACCCTGCCGTGCTCGAAACCTGCGAAGGCATTGCCGAGCGGATAACCGCGCTTGCCCCCTCGGTGCTGGCGGCGATCGAGCCGCTGGCGGAGCCTGCGCCGCTCACCCCCGCCGAGACCCGGTCCGTCCTCTCGGCGATCCGCGCCTATCGCGGCACGAGCCCGCAGATGGTCGGCTTCGGCGCCCTCATCCTCCGGTCGCTGCCGGAGGATTGAGCGCACAGGCGCCGGGTCGAGGCGCGGGCAAGGAGGCGCTATCCTGACGGCATGACACGCCATCGACAGACCGTGCTGCGATGACGGCGCTATCGGCGCGGGAGCTTCGCCACGCGGCGGCGTCGGTCCGGGAGCAGCGGGCGGCGACGGAGCGCGTGCTGAGGCGCCGGGGGCTGGCCGTGCTGGCGGTCGGGCTGTCTTTCGGTCTGGCGCTCGTTCTCGCCTGGGCGGTCGGCTGGCGGCTGGGAGAGAGCCGTTTCCAGCTGCTGGTGCTGGTCGGCGCCTGCTGTTTCGCGGCAATGCTGGTCTGGGCGCTCGCGCCCTCCCGGCGCCAGTCGATGAGCGAGAAGAGCGCGCTCGCGCCGCTCGTGCTGGGCGCGCTGGGGGATTTCGACTACCTGCCCGGCGGGCGCATCGCCGAGGAGGTACTGAAGCGTTCGCGCATGTTCTCCCGCTGGTCGGACTATAGCGGCGGCGACCTGGTGCGCGGCGAGCATGAAGGGCTCGCCTTCGGCTATGCGCGCGCCGCGCTCACCAGGGGCGGACCGGCGAAGCTCGAATCGCTGGTGACCTCCGGCAAGGTGAAGGAGGTGTTTCGCGGCGCCCTGCTCGCGGTGGAGGGGCTGCCGGCGGCGGCCGGCATGGCTTTCGCGGTCACCGACAGGGGCGCGGCGATGGACTGGTTCGCGGACCTCAGCGCCCGGACGCCGGAGCTCCGCCGGCGCGAGTCGGGCGGGCTCGAAGTCTGGGCCGCGCACCCGGAGGACGCGAAGCGGCTGGCGGCGCCCGCCCTCGCGGACGCCATGGCGGCGCTCTGCAAGGCGGCGGACGCCCGGTCGGCCGAGCTCTGCCTGAGCGGCACCGGCGCCCTGCTCAAGCTGCACACCAGCCGGCCGGTCCTGCCCGGCATCGCCGAGGACCCCGTGGACGAGGCCCGCGACCTGCACCGGGAGATGACGGCCGCCCTGGCCCTGGTCGCCGCCCTGGCGCGCGGCTGACGGGTATTCGAGAGACGGTGCCGAACTCAGGGATATGCCCGGAAAATACCTGCCCAATGCGCGCTTGGCGGGCTGAAACTTGCCCGGACCATGCGAGCCTGAACCTTCAGACTGTCTTGGGCCCCATAGCGCACGCCGCTTTCCAGAGTGGCCGATGACCGGGCGTCCAGATTGAAGGGCGCAAGCCTGACATTCGACGGCCTCTTGTTGAATTCGATAGCCACTTCCACGGTGATATTGCGAAGCGGGTAATCGGTGGGATTCTCCACGTCCACAAGCACCTGATTGTTCGCAAACACCGGGTTCATACCAGCGGTTGAGGGTTGAGACTCATTGAGGGGATTCCCAGGGAGGGCGACTTCTGACTCAATGCCGCTCGAGCGATTGGAGGGTCGGTATGAGGGCAGGGATCCCCTTGAGGGAGGATTTCGATGCGGCGCAGTTG
>JAJDVH010000058.1 GCA_022826185.1 Alphaproteobacteria bacterium | reverse complement strand
GCGAGCTTGGTGTTGGCGAACAGCGTGTCGCCGCCATGCGGCGGCGTCTCGACGGCGTAGAGCAGGGTGCCGAGCGGCGGCTTCTCCAGATAGGTGGTGTCGGAATGCCAGAGGCCGCCGAAATTGAAGGTCTCCTCCGGCTCCTTCACGATCGGGATCACCTCCGGGCATTCCTCCAGCCCGGCGACGAAGGGATAGCGGTTGCAGGGGCCGAACCGGGCGGCGAAATCGCGCTGGCGGCGCGGCGTCAGCGACTGTCCCCGGAAGAAGATCACCCGGTGTTCGAGAAAGGCGCGGCGGATTTCCCCGAAGACGCCGTCCGCCAGCGGTCCGGATATGTCCACGCCGCCGATTTCAGCCCCGAGCGCGCCCGCGACCGGCGCAACCTCGATCTCGCGGTATTCCATCGCCTCCCCCGGGCCGGCGCCAAGCTGGAGCGGGCGATGGGGATCGAACCCACGGCACTCGGCTTGGGAAGCCGATGCTCTACCACTGAGCTACGCCCGCTTCCGCCCGCCATTCTGCCCCGGCGGCCCCGCCTGTCAACCGGGCGCTTTCCCTTGCCGGCTTCTCTCGTATAGACTTGCGATGTTGTTGAACCGACACCCGATCGCCATGCTCATCTCCCCATTCAGGACGGTTGTCGCGGCCGCGTTGCTGGCGGCGATGACGGCGCTCCCCGCGGCGGCCGGGTCGCTGGACGCCGCCCGGGCCGCCCACACGGACGGCAGGTTCGTCGAGGCGGCCGACCTTGCCGAAGCGGCCGGCGGCGCCAGGGGACTCGCATTCGCGGCGGAATCGCTGGCGGTGCAGGCCTTCTACGTGGCTCCCGAGGCGGACCGGCCGGCCCTGTTCGAGCGCGCGCTTGCGCTGGCGGCGCGTGCGCTCGAGGCCGAACCGGACGCCGCCTTCACCCATATGGCGGCCGCCCGTGTCATGGGCCGGCACGGCCAGACGCTGACCACGGATGAAGCCAGGGAGCTGGGCTACGGAAAGAAGATCCGCGATACGCTCAAACGGGCGCTGG
This sequence comes from Alphaproteobacteria bacterium, assembly GCA_022826185.1. Lineage (GTDB taxonomy): Bacteria > Pseudomonadota > Alphaproteobacteria > Bin95 > Bin95 > Bin95. The sequence continues at coordinate 7,601 of JAJDVH010000058.1, read as the reverse complement.
AGTTGAAGCCCGACTCCGCCCAGGCGATGATAGGGCTCGCCGCCTGGCATGCGCGCGTCGTGAGCGTCGTGGGCTCCTTTCTGGGCAGGATCGCCTATGGCGCCCGCGAAAAGACGGCCCACGAGCTGTTCGACCGCGCACTGACGCTCGTGCCCGGCGAAAAGGTGCCCCCTTACGAATATGCGCGCGCGCTCCGGGTGCTGGAGGGGGACATGGACCGCGCAAAGGAACTGCTTCGGCAAGCCCTGGCGCTGCCCGCGAAGAACGCCTATCAGCGCATTATCGACGAGCGCGCGGCCGCGCTGCTGGCGGAAATCGAGGCCGACGGCTGACGGCGCCCGCGCTTCAGCCCTCGATGAGCTTGCGGTAGCGGGCGAGCCACGCCGCGGCCAGTCCGGCCTCCTCGGCGCCGGTATCGTAGGCGGGCGACACCACCATCTCCGCGGCGGTGACGGCGATCTCGAATACGCCGCGCATCCGGGGCTGCAGGTCCGGCCATTCGGTGAAATGCGCCACGAGGGCGTCGAACTCCGGCGCGCCGCGCGCATGGCAGGAGCCCCGGCCGCGCACCCGCACCGCCTTGCGCCTGAACACATCGACGAAGGCGAGCTCGCAGGCCGGATTGGCGGCGAGATTGCGCCTCGTGCCGGGCGAGCGCAGGTCCGAGAAGACAAGCCGCTCGGGGCCAAGAACCACGACCGTCGCCTTGGGAGAAACCGCAGGCTCGCCTTCCGGCGTCACGGTCGCCACCAGCGCCAGCGTGTTCTCGCGGATCAGCGCTGTCATTTCGGGCGTGAGCATGCGGAACGGTCTCCTTTGGGACGGGGCGGCGCTTTGGAAGGCTTGGACCCCGGCCGGAATTCGATATAGGCTCCCGCCGCCATTATGGGAAGGAGAGGCTTTATGTCCGGATTCCAGCGCATAGAGGTGAAGCCGGTCGCCGGGGCGCTCGGCGCCGAAGTGGGCGGCGTGGATCTTGCGGATGTCGATGAGGGGACCTTCGGGGAAATCCGCCGCGCGCTGCACGAGAATCTGGTGATATTCTTCCGCGACCAGGACATCACGCCGGAACAGCAGCTCGCCTTCGCGCGGCGCTGGGGCGACATCCACCTGCACCCCTTCATGAAGGGGATGGACGACTATCCCGAACTTCTCGAAATCAAGAAGACGCCGGTGGACACGAAGAATTTCGGCGGCGCCTGGCATTCGGACCAGATGTTCTCGCCGCAGCCCGCCATGGGCACCATCCTCTACGCCAAGGAGGTGCCGTCAAAGGGTGGCGACACGCTGTTCACAAACCAGTATCTCGCCTACGAAACGCTCTCGGACGGCCTCAAGGAGACGCTCGCGGGTCTGCGCGCGATCTCCGTCGGCGACCGCTTCAAGAACGCCGGCGGCAAGACCCGCAAGGAAATGTATGCCGGGCGCACCTCCATGCAGGTCAAGGACCCCGGCAATGTGCAGACCACCTCCTCGCACCCGGTGGTGCGCACCCACCCGGAGACCGGGCGCAAGGCGCTCTATGTCGGCGGCCACTGCCAGTATTTCGACGGGCTGACGGACGCGGAGAGCGAGCCGCTGCTCGACTGGCTGCGCAGCCATTCGATCAAGCCCGAATTCCAGTGCCGCTTCCGCTGGGAGGAGGGGTCGATCGCCTTCTGGGACAATCGCTGCACCCAGCATTACGCGCTCGACGACTATCCGGGCGAGACCCGCATCATGCACCGCGTCACCATCTGCGGCGACACGCCGGTCTGACGGCGCGATACCGGAGCTGTCCATGATCGAACTGCTCGACCTCCGCCGCGACCTGGACGATCTGGTCCTGCTGGAAGGGCGCGGCGCCCACACCACGGAAGCGGAGGCGCAGGCCTCCTTCCGGAAGCTCGCCGACTTCCGCGACGGCGGGCTGTTCGCCGCGCATTTCAGCGGCTCCAGCGGATGGGAGCGGCACCTCAAGGGCGACGAGATCGTGCAGATCCTGGAGGGCTCGACCCGCTTCGACATCATCGTCGACGACAGGATCGAGACCTACGAACTCGGCGCCGGCGCGCTGCTGGTGGTGCCGCAGGGCTGCTGGCACCGGTTCACCTCGGAGGACGGCGTCAAGGTGATGACCGCGACCCCGCAGCCGACCCAGCACCTGCATGTCGACGACCCGAGGACGGTGTCGGGGGCGGGCTGACGGCATTGCCGGCCGCAGAATCTTCAAATTTGCGATTGACTTGCATTTTCACGTGAGTCAGCATTCCCGGAGTCAGCCGGGGGCGGCGGCATGTATGTGTGCATCTGCAATGCCTATCGCGACGCGGAGATCCGCGAGGCGGCCCGTACCGGCCTGCGCTGCGCGCACAAGGCCTATGCGGCGCTCGGCGGCGAACCGCGCTGCGGGCGCTGCCTGCCGGCCGCCCAGGAACTGATCGACCGGGAGCATGACGCGCCCGGAGCCCTCGCGGCGCCTGTCGTCGAGCCGCCGGGCGCGCGGGCCGGCTGACCGGCCGCGCCGCCCGGAGCCGTTCTTCAACCGTCGTCGGCCGGCCTGCTCTGGAGCTGGACGTAATTCTCCATCCCCATCCGGGCGATCATTTCCCCCTGCGTCTCCAGCCAGTCCACATGCTCCTCCTCGCTTTCGAGGATTTCGCGCAGCAGGTGGCGGGTCACATAGTCGGAGACTTCCTCGCAATGGGCGATGCCCTCGCGGAGCGCGGGGATGGCTTCGTGCTCCAGCGCGAGGTCGGCGTCGAGGATTTCCTGCACCGTCTCGCCGATGCGGAGCCTGCCGATGTCCTGGAGGTTCGGCAGCCCTTCGAGGAACAGGATGCGCTCGACAAGCTCGTCCGCATGGCGCATCTCATCGACCGATTCCTCATATTCGTGCTTCGCGAGCCTTGCGATCCCCCAGTTCTTCAGCATCCGCGAATGAAGGAAATACTGGTTGATGGCCGTCAGTTCGTTCTTCAGCACATCGTTGAGTATTACGATGACTTTCCTGTCGCCCTTCATTTCTCTCTCCACCGCCCGTGTACAGGCGGGTTCCCATGTTTTCCGAACGATTATATTGCCCGAAAAACCGGGAAAACAAGGGGCGCGCTTCAACTAAATTCAGGCGTTATTTGCGAAGAAATATCGTTTTCATTCGCAAACAATCCTGCGAAAGTTTCGCATTACCCGAGCGCCGGCATGACCTCCTCGGCAATGCGCCGCACACTGTCGGCGGCCTGTTCCTCGCTCAGCCCGTTGCCGGCATTGGTCTCGACCATGATGCCGTCAATGTCGAGCGTCTCGCGCCAGCGCCCCAGCGTCTCGACGAGCTGGGCGGGCGAGCCGACGGCGACATAATGCGCCCGGATATCCTCCCAGGTGAGCGCGGCGAGCCGGGCCGCGGTCGCCGACGCGCCGCCCCTGCCGATGCCCTTCTTGGCGCCCTGGCTCGCCACCAGCCGGGCCTGGCGCTCGAAATAGTGGACCAGCGTCGGCCGCGCCTCCTCTTCCGCCGCTTCCGGCGTCGCGCCCGCATAGACCGGCACGCGCAGATGCACGGTCGGCCGGCCCGGATGGCCCGCCTTGGCCCAAGTCTCGCGATAGACGCGGATATTGGCGGCCAGCGGCTCCAGCCCGTCGCCGCGCAGCCCGACGAAGAGCGGCAGGCCGAGCGCGCCCACCTTGGCGAAGGTGGCGGGCGAAGTCGCGGCCATATACATGGGCGGATGCGGCTTCTGGTGGACGGGCGGCATCAGCACCGAATCGCGCACCCGGTAATAGCGGCCCTCATAGGAGAACCGCCCGCCCGCGAAGACGCCGCGCAGCACCTCGAGAGCCTCGTCGAAGCGCGCTTCGCTCTCGCCATAGTCGATGTCGTAGCCGCGATATTGCGCGACGAAGCCGCTGCGCCCGATGCCGAAATCGAAACGCCCGCCGCTGATCTGGTCCACCGTCGCCACCTCCTCCGCGATGCGCAGCGGATGGGCGAGCGGCAGCACATAGACCGCCATGCCGATCCGGAGCCGCTTCGTGCGCGCGGCCAGCGCCGCCGCCACGGCAATGGGCGAGGAGAGCACCGAGCGGTCCGGCATGAAATGGAACTCCGCGAGCCACACCGAGTGCATGCCGAGGCGCTCGGCGAGGTCGGCCAGCTCGAAGCCCTCGCGGAAGATGTCGTCCGGCGCCCGCCCGTTGCGGACCCCGAATTCCAGGAACAGCCCGAATTCCACGGCCCCTCAGCCCCCCAGGAAGGCGGCGCTGCGGGCGCGGAGCACGGCCTCGGCGTCCGAGACCAGCTCGGTCATGATGTCCGCGGCCGGGCGCACGGCGCGGACCATGCCGATGCCCTGGCCGGCATAGCCGGGGTTGACGTCCGCGCGGCCCGCCAGATTGGCCGCGACCATGACGGGGCGGGAGATATAGCCCTGGTACGGCATGGGCAGCGGCTCGCGTTCCGGGTCGTTCGCCCAGAGCTCGGTCCATTTGGAGCGGATGATGCGCGCGGGCTTGCCGGTGACGGAGCGGGACACGGTGGTGCCTTCCTCCGTCGCATCGACGATGGCCTGCTTCTGGCCGGGCTCGATGCCGGACTCGGCCGAGGCGAGGAAGGCCGAGCCGACCCACGCGCCGTCGGCGCCCAGCATCATCGCCGCCGCCACGCCGCGCCCGTCGGCGATGCCGCCCGCGCCCAGCACCGGCACCCTGCCCTCGACGGCGTCCACCACCTGCGGGATCAGCGCCATGGTGCCGATGGGCGAGTTGTGCCCGCCGCCGTCATGGCCCTGGGCCACCAGCGCGTCGAGCCCGACGGGCAGCAATTGCCTTGCGTGGCGCACCGTGCCGATCACGGCCAGCACCTTCGTGCCCCTGTCGCGCAGCCGGTCGAGCCAGGCGGCCGGGCTACCGAGCCCGGAGGCATAGACCGGCACGGCTTCCTCGATCACCACCTCCATCTGCGCCTCGAAGAACTCTTTCGAGAAGAGCGCCGGCCCGTCCTGCTGCGGCCAGACGGCGTCCTCGGGCGCTTCCGGAATGCCCTCTTCGGCGAGGAAGGCCTGCGCGCGTTCGCGGTATTCCGGCACGAGGTCCCGCGGTTGCGGGCCGTTGGCGGGCCAGCCCTTGTTCGCGCCCCGGCGCACCGAGGCCGGCAGCAGCGTATCGACCCCGAAGGGCTTGTCCGTGAGGTCCCGGCAGCGGGCGATCCACTCCCGCAGCTGGCGGGGCCCGAGCCCGGCCGCGCCCATGATGCCGAGCCCGCCCGCATTGGAGACGGCGGCGGCAAGCTCCGGCGTGCTGGCCCCGCCCATGCCCGCCAGCAGGATCGGGTGTTCGATGCCGAACAGCTCGCAGATCGGCGATTTCAGCATGCGGCCATGTCTCCCGGGGGCTCCAGCCGGCTGCGAACGTCTGCGCGCGGCTTTATACGTTCCTGCGCGTCGGCGCGCAGTTCGACCTTTCGGATCTTGCCCGATGCGGTCATCGGGAATTCGTCGATGAAGAACACATGCGCCGGAATCTTGAAGCTCGCAACCTTGCCCCGGCACCAGGAGATCACGGCGTCGGCGTCGAGGCGGCTCCCCGGCTCGCGCTCCACATAGGCGGCGGCCACTTCCGCGAGCCGCGCATCCGGCGCGCCGACCACGGCGGCCTGGCGGATTTCCGGATGGTCGAGCAGCAGCCCTTCCACCTCCATCGGATCGACATTCTCGCCGCCCACCTTGAGCATGTCCTTGTAGCGCCCGAGGAAGCGCATATAGCCGTCCTCCCGCCACAGGCCCATGTCGCCGGTGCGGAACCAGCCGTCCTCCGTATAGCTCTCGGCGGTCTCGGCGGGTTTTTTGTAGTAGCCGAGCATCAGGCTGAAGCCGCGCACCTGCAACTCGCCCTCGACGCCCGGCGGGCAAAGGGCGCCCGTCTCGGGATCGACGATCCGCGTCTCGTAGCCGGGCGCGGGATAGCCGGAGGTCTCGTTGCGGCGCTCCAGGTCGTCATCGACGGAGCAGACCGTGACGCCGAGCCACACCTCGGTCATGCCGAAGCCGGAGACGGCGCGCATCGGCTTCAAGGTCTCCGCGCCCCGCCGGCAGACCGGGGTGGCGCTCTTCATACCGGCGGCGAAGAGCCCGGTGCGCAGGCTGGAAAGGTCGCGCGGCCGGGCCTCCTGGGCCTCGCAGAGCCCCTTCATATGCGCCTCGAAGCCGTGCATCACCGTCACGCGCTCCGTCTCGATCAGGTCCAGGCATTCGTCCGGATCGAAGGTGGCGGTCAGAATCTGGCGCGCGCCGAAGAGCGGCGACATCAGCGCGCCCTCGGAATAGCCGAAGGCGTGGAAGAGCGGCAGGTAGTTCAGAATGGTGTCGCGGACCGTGAAGCCCAGCTTGAAGCCGCGCTCCTCATTGTTGCGCACCAGCTTGTGGCTGTGCATCGCGCCCTTGGGGAAGCCGGTCGTGCCGGAGGTGTACATGATGAAGGCCACGTCATCGGGCGCGACCGCGGCCGCGCGGCGCGCAACCTCCTCGTCCGGCACGGCGCGGCCGGCCTCGAGCGCGGCCCGCCAGTCGGCAAAGCCTTCATGCGCCGGCCCTTCCGAAACCAGCACGATCTCGCGCAGCTCGGGGAAGTCCGCCCGGTCGAGTTCGCGCAGCATGGCGAGATAGTCCACGGGCCCCGACACATCGTGCGCGACCAGCATCGCGCTGTCGGACTGCTTCAGCACATAGGCGAGGTCTCGGGTGCGGAAGCGGGTGTTCACCGGCACGGTGACCGCGCCGATCTTCGCCAGCGCGAAATGGACGAACACCCACTCGTCGCAATTGGTGAGCCAGAGCGCCACATGCTCGCCGGGGCCGACGCCGAGGCCGATCAGCGCGCGCGCCGCCTCGTCCACCTTGGCGGCGGTTTCCGCGAAGCTGTAGCGCCGCTCCCGATAGACCAGCGCCTCGCGGTCCGGCCAGCGCGCCGCCGCCTCATCGTAGAGGTCGCCGAAGCGGCGTTTCGGATACCAGTGCTCCATGGCCCGCCTCTCCCTTGTGCCAGCGATCCCCGCAGGCGGATGCGCGACGCCGTCAGCCCCGGGGGCGGGGACATCCGCGCACCGTGTCATGATATGTCATGTTTTGTCATGTTCCGCGCCCCTTGCGTCGCCCCCGCTCCTCCACGCAAAAGAGGCGGTCCCGGCGGCCGCCTCTCAATAACAGCATACCACGCTGTCGTCCGGGGCAAGCGGCGAAAGTGGATGCCCGGAACATGTCCACGGCTGTCCGGTTCAGCCATCGGGCGAAGCCGAGCGGGGGTTTTGGACGCGCGCAACGGCTCCTGTCCCCTCGCTTTCCACCGTGTCTGAATGCGCCCCCTCCGTCATGCCCGGACGTGTTCCGGGCATCTCCCTCCACCGTTCCCGACGGACGGCCGCATGGATGCCCGGAACAGGTCCGGGCATGACGAAGAGAGGGGCCGGAGCAGCGGCGAGGACCCCTGCGGTGGAGTGGGCCCCATGGGCCGGACAGTTGAGTTGAAACGAATTGACAGGTGCGGGTCCATTGGAAGGAAGATTGCCGATGAGAAAGCACCGCACGCACAGCATCGCGTTCAAGCGCCATGTCGTTGAGGAGTATCTGGCA